>JAFGMQ010000150.1 GCA_016927455.1 Deltaproteobacteria bacterium | reverse complement strand
TCGGGAAAAAACTCAAGGATATTTATCTGCGCGAGAGGTTCGGTATTACTGTTCTTGCAATCTGGCGGGAAGGAAAACCGATCAGGGCCCGGCTCGGGGAGGAGGTTCTTGAGCTTGGAGACGCGCTGCTTTTGAGAGGGGCATGGAACAAGCTTTCAATGCTCACCAGAACGGATGAATTTTTTGTGGTCTCAGGAGTTGAACCGTCTTCAAATCCTCAGCACAGAAACAGGATGTTTACTGCCCTTATAATTACAGCGCTTATGCTCGCAGCTGTCATTACAAGAATCCTGCCTGTTTCAGTCGCTGTTTTTTCAGCCGCAGCCCTCATGATTCTTACCGGATGTCTCACTGTCACAGAGGCCTACCGCTCTGTGGAGTGGAGGGTAATAATCCTTATGGCAGGCATTATCCCGCTTGGAGATGCAATGGTAAAGACAGGGCTTGTTGGATTTTTTGTGAGCAGTGTTTTCTATCCCTTTGCAGGATTTGGAACCCTGTTCATGACAGCAATGCTTTACTTCATATCCTGTTCTGCTGCCCTGCTTACATCGAACATAACTTCAGCAATACTGCTGAGCCCTGTTGCACTGTCTATGGCCGGCCAGTTCTATATAAGTCCTGAACTTCTGCTGATAACTGTTGCCCTTGGGGCCTCAAACGGGTTTATGACCCCCCTTGCCCAGCAGGCGAATCTCATTGTAATGGGCCCGGGATACTATACTTTCAGGGATTACATAAAGGCAGGTTCAGGTCTGAGTTTTCTTGTTTTTGCAGTATTTATACTGTCTGTTTTTTTGTTTGCCAGGGCGTAAATATGGAAATACAGCAATACATTCTTTCTGGAACTCTGGTGTTTTCCCTTGTCTTATTTATTTGGGGAAAATGGCGTTACGACATTGTTGCGGTTATGGCCCTTCTTATTGTTACAATAACGGGACTGGTCCCGGGAAGAGACGCTTTTTCAGGGTTCGGGCATCCCGCTGTTGTGACAGTTGCAGCGGTTCTAATTATAACGAGGGGTCTGATGAACTCCGGAGTGATTGACCTTATCACGAATCAGCTCTTCAAAATCGGCAATAACATGGCCATTCAGATAGCGTTCCTGACACTTTCCGTTGGTGTGCTTTCAGCTTTTATGAACAATGTGGGGGCGCTGGCCATAATGCTTCCTGTTGCAATTCAGATGGCAAGAAAAAACGGGCATCCCCCTTCTCTGTTCCTGATGCCCGTTGCCTTTGGTTCACTGCTCGGGGGGTTAACCACCATGATGGGAACGCCCCCAAACATAATAATAGCCCTTGCCAGGGCGGAGTATGGAAGCGAGCCTTTCAGAATATTCGATTACACCCCCGTGGGCGCTGTTGTCGCAGTCGCTGGAATTTTATTCATATCACTTGCGGGATGGAGGTTGCTGCCCAGAAGAAAGGGGCAGGCGTCTATGGAAGAAGTATTTGATATAGAGGATTATATTACAGAAGTCCTTATATCAAAAAACTCCACAATTGCGGGAAACAGGATATGGGAACTATCAAAGTTTAAAGACCTGGAGATTAATATCATAGGAATTGCAAGAGGTAAAAAAATCATACCTCAGCCCGCTTCCTCCGAAGTCCTGCAGGAAGGCGATGTGCTAATTATTGAAGCTGATTCAGACGATATTAAGGGTTTTGTCGATGCGGCAAAGCTTGAACTTGCCGGAGACAGGGAACTTGTGAAGGATATCCTTGGATCAAAGGATATGATTATGGCAGAAGCCGTTGTAATGCTTGATTCTTCTCTTGTTGGAAAGACTGCCTACAGCCTTAACCTCAGAAGGAAATACGGCCTGAACCTTCTTGCCGTTGCCAGAAAAGGTTCAAGAATAAAACAGAGGATTGCCTCAATAAGGTTCAAGTCCGGAGATGTCCTTCTCCTGAGCGGGCTTTATGAAAGTATTTCTGAAACAATCTCTGAGATGGGCTGCATACCTCTTGCCAGCAGAAATCTCAGGATCGGGCAGCCAAAGAAGATTGTCCAGGGCACGGCAATTTTTATATCAGCAATAGTCCTTGCCGCGCTTGGTTTTATACCTGTTCAGACTGCACTCGTATCAGCCGCAGCTGTGATGGTCCTTACAAATCTCATTTCCATACGCGAGGTTTATGAAAATGTTGACTGGTCGGTAATAATACTGCTTGGGGCCATGATTCCCGTAGGGCAGGCCCTCGAAACAACGGGAGCGGCAGAAACAATAGTCATGCAGCTCCTTAGAATCTCAGGGCAGATGCCGCCTCTTGCATCCCTTGTTATCATACTTGTGGGAACGATGTTTCTGTCAGATATAATAAACAACGCAGCGGCAACAGTCCTTGTTGCGCCCATCGCGGTAAAGGTTGCCCTGACCCTTGGCGTTTCTCCTGATCCATTTTTAATGAGTGTAGCACTTGGAGCTTCATGCGCTTTTCTTACACCCATAGGGCATCAGTCAAACACCCTTGTAATGGGGCCGGGCGGGTACAGGTTTGGTGATTACTGGAGGCTCGGCCTCCCGCTTGAAATTATAATACTGATTGTCGGGGTGCCTGTGATATGTCTTGTATGGCCTTTTTGACGGCCCGCACGAAACCCCGGCTTTCTTTTTATTACTCCATCAAAGAACAGATACATGGAAATATCATTCTGGTTTTCAACGCTGGTTATCATCATCACAATAATCGGCGTCTCATTGGGAAGGTACCCGTTTCTTCGTATGAACCGCGCCACAATTGCCTTTGTCGGCGCTGTTGTTCTGATTGTTTTTAAATCCATATCAATAGAACAGGCTTATGATGCTGTTGATCTCAATACTGTTGCCCTGCTCCTCTTAATAATGATTCTGAACGTGAATTTCCGCTTATCGGGATTTTTCTATTTGATCTCCGGATATATAATGAAATTCGCGCAGACTCCAGGAAAGTTATTAGCACTTCTTGTATTTTTTTCAGGGTTCCTGTCAGCTTTGTTTTTGAACGATACGATTGTGCTGGTTTTTACGCCGATCATCCTTGAAATAACCATGGCATTGAAACGAAATCCGGTACCCTACCTGATCGCCCTGGCAACCTCGGCAAATATAGGTTCAGTGGCAACCATAATCGGAAATCCGCAGAATATTATTATTGGAACTTTTTCAGGAATCTCATTCGGGGAATTTGCGCTTTATCTTGTCCCTGTTGCATTTGCGGGGCTGATTATTACGTGGATGGTCATTGTCATGATGTACAGGAACGAATTCAGGCATGTCGAATTAAGAGTGGCAAGAATGCCTAAATATAGAATATATCGTCCTCTTTTGAAAAAATCGGTTGTCTCGGCGGTGATAATGTTCCTTGCATTTGTCCTTGGATGTCCCGTCACAATTGCAGCGATGGGAGCGGCTGCAGTACTGCTGATAACCCGCCGAATAAAATCCGAAAGGGTTTTTAACGAAATTGACTGGTCATTGCTGGTTTTTTTCTCCGGATTATTCATAGTGACAAAGACAACTGAAGTTGTCGGATTAAGTGATCACGTAATCAATGTGCTGAAATTCAAGAGCGGAAGTGAAGTTGTTGATTTAACTATATTGTCAGCAGTTTCCAGCAATTTGATTTCCAATGTGCCTGCGGTGCTGTTATTAAAAAATGTAATAGAATCCTTTTCAAATGTAAAAATTGCATGGCTCACGATGGCAATGGCAACAACCTTTGCAGGCAATCTGACGCTTCTGGGCTCCGTAGCCAATTTGATTGTTGCGGAATCTGCCAGAAAACATGGCGTAAGGCTTTCTTTTACTGAATATTTCAGATCCGGAAGTATAATTACCTTAATTACGCTGGCACTGGGGGTACTCTGGCTGAGCCTCTTTATGCAGTAAATTTTGTAACGCCTGTGAGCAGGGCCTGCACAGGGATAATGGATTATCACTCCAGCGATTAAAAACATCAATGGTCATCCCGGAATTGATAAGCCTGCCCCGGACCCCGATCCGGGGGCAGCCAGTTCCTGAACGGATTACCAGAAGTCCGCAGTGTGACGAAATTGTTTTAGAGTCAGCATCCCCGTATTTACAAAGCCTTTCCGCTATTCCAGTTCACAAGCCTGTCATTGATGATATCGCGGGCATCCTTTATGATTCTGGAGATTACCTCTCCGGCTGTCGGGATATCCCTGATCAGTCCTATGCATTGACCTACGGTAATAATCCCTTCATCAATGATCCCCTCTTCATAAATCCTCCGGCCTCTTGCCCCGGATATGATGGGGCTCAGGTCCTCAATGGGGGCGCCTCTTTTTTCCATATCAAAAGCCCTGAAGGCATCCGGCGTCCCCGCAACCCTCTCCGTGTTGCGATAGGCACGCAGGAGCAGCATCGTGTCATGTTCCGACTGCCTGAGGAGCCATTCCTTTACATTCTGATGCACCGGTGCCTCACGTGTCATCAGGAAGCGGGTGCCCATATTTATGCCTTCAGCGCCAAGGGCAAGGGCAGCGACAAGTCCCCTTCCGTCTGAGAAGCCGCCTGAAGCAATAACCGGAATCTTCAGTGCGTCAACGGCCGCCGGAATAAGTACCATTCCTCCAACATCATCCTCGCCCGGATGCCCGGCGCATTCAAAACCGTCAATGCTTATGAAATCGCATCCCATCTCCTGAGCCCTCAGGGCATGCCTGACGGTCGTGCATTTGTGGATGACGGTAATGCCCGAGTCTTTCAGCCGGCCTATGACGCGTTCC
>JAFGMQ010000023.1 GCA_016927455.1 Deltaproteobacteria bacterium | reverse complement strand
TTGTATGCCGTTATTACCCAGCAGGATGAAAAATTCGTATATGTTGAGAAGGATGGCAAGGTCGAAAAAAAGAATGTCAGGCTTGGATTACTCTCGGGTGTGGATATACAGGTTATAGAAGGGCTTGAACCAGGTGATCATCTCATAGTAGTCGGTCACAGGGTTCTGGACACGGGCCAGAAGGTTGATGTTATAAGGATGGTTAAAGATCCGGGGGAGATATTAAACTCATGACATCAATAACAGAGATTTCCGTTAAAAAAAGTACTGCTGTAGTGGTATTGACTGTATGCATTATCATTGCAGGTATTACATCCTATTACTCAATGCCAAGGGAGTCGGCCCCTGATATTCCTATCCCCTATGTATTTATAAGTACAGTTTACCCGGGCGTGGCTCCGCTTGATATTGAGCAGTCTATTACCATTCCTATTGAAAAAAAGCTTAAGGGACTGGAAGGTGTTAAAAACATAACATCATCCAGTGTGGAAGGCGCAAGTTCTATTGTTATTGAATTCATAACAGGCACTGACATAGATGAAGTGGTCACAAAGACCAAGGATAAGGTCGATATGGCAAAGGGAGAGCTTCCTTCTGATCTTGAAGATGATCCTGTTGTGAGTGAAGTCAATATATCCGAAATGCCTATACTTGTTCTTTCTATGTCCGGCACAGTAGGGCTGGTCAGGATAAAGGATCTTGCAGAGGATCTGAGTGACGAAATAGAGGCTGTTCCCGGTGTGCTTGAAGCCGAAATAACCGGCGGACTTGAAAGAGAGATACGGGTAGAGCCTGATCCTTCCAGGCTCGCCTACTATGGTCTTTCCATTGTTGAGCTGCAGGCAGTAATTGCCAATGAAAACAGGAATACATCCGGAGGCGGTATCAGGATGGGGGACGGCAGATTCCAGCTCAGGGTACCCGGAGAATTTGAAACCCCTGATGAGATCTACGGGCTCGTTGTAGGTACTCACGAAGGCCATCCGGTCTACCTCAAGGATGTGGCAAAGGTAGTTGACGGATTCAAGGAAGAGACCGGACGTTCCAGGCTGAACGGTAAACCCGCGGTAAATATTCAGGTCAAAAAGCGTACAGGAGAAAATATTCTGGAGATTGTCGACAAGGTCGACGAGATTATTGAAAATCAGTCAAGACACTGGCCCGCAGGGACAGAAATAACCAAGCTGATGAATGAGGCAAAGGATGTTCGAATGCTTGTGGAAGACCTTGAGAATAACATCATAACAGGACTTCTTCTGGTTATCTTTGTGCTATTTTTTGCCATGGGAATGAGAAATGCCATACTTGTCAGCATGGCAATCCCTTTTTCCATGTTTTTATCATTTATTGTGCTTTATGCCCTGGGCATAACCCTTAACATGGTTGTGCTCTTCTCCCTTACCCTCGCGCTGGGGATGCTGGTTGATAATGCAATAGTAATTGTTGAAAATATCTTTCGTTATATGGAGCAGGGTGTGCCCAAAATACAGGCCGCGGTCAGGGCAACACAGGAAGTCGCAATGCCGGTTGCAGCGTCAACTTTAACAACTGTTGCGGCCTTTTTCCCGCTGTTGTTCTGGCCTGGCATTATGGGCGGTTTTATGAAATACCTGCCGCAAACAGTTATTGTTACGCTTGTATCATCACTTTTTGTGGCGCTGGTTATTAACCCAGTTCTTGCAGCAATATTTATGAAACTTCCCCTCGGGAGCAGGACAAACGGTACTGTGAGCGCGGAGGATGTGGAAAAGGCAGGAGAGGCGCCTATTGAAGTAAAAGGTCCGATATTAAGGGCATACAGGAATTTACTTGAAGGTTCGCTGAATAACAGAACGCCCGTTCTTCTGATATCCTTCCTGATCGTCGGATTTCTTATAATGGTATGGTTTTACAGGGTGGGGCTTGAAAAATCCGTTGAATTTTTCCCTAATATTGACCCTGAAAATGTTTATATCAATATAGAGATGCCTGAAGGTGCAGACCTTGATTATTCGGACAGGGTTGCAAAATCAATTGAATTCGCACTGTGTAGAGGCGCTGATTATGTGCCTGATCCGGGTGAACAGCCTGCTGACTGTTATAACCGGATCGATGAAACCAGGAATCATACCCTCAGAACCGGTGAGAAGGTTACCGGTATTACTGATATCCCGGACATCCATTATATCAATTCCCGTGCGGTTTCCGTGCAGAGCGGGATGTCGCTCTTTGAAGATAATTCGCCAAACCGAATCGGTATACAGCTTTATGAGCTGAAAAAGAGAAACAGGTCTTCTGCCGAGAATATCGAGATTATCAGGGATAGAATCAAAAACATTGCCGGGGGTGAGATTACCCTTGCGGAAGAGGAAGAGGGGCCTCCAACCGGTGGCGCCATCAATATCGAGGTCTCGGGTGACAATCCGTCCATAATCGGTAGTATTGCCAGCCAGGTGCGCGGCTATCTTGACAAGATGCCTCATGTTTATGATGTGCGTGACGACTATGTTGCAGGGTCGCCAACAGTAAAGGTATATGTTGACAGGCAGAAGGCAGCAATGCTGGGGCTTTCCACCAATACAATAGGATTTGTCTTAAAGGTTGCCTACAACGGCATGAAGGTGTCCACATTCCGTGAGGCAAATGATGATTATGATATAACCATACAACTTCCTGAGGAACAAAGAAAAAATACCGACATCCTGAGGGAGTTGCTTATACCGACAACACAGGGGCTTGTTCCTTTAAGCACAATAGCAACCTTTGAGGTAACCGGCGGACTCGGGCAGATAAACAGGAAGAATGAACAGCGCGTGGTTACTGTAAAGGCCAGCGTGGATGAAGAAGTCCCCGGAGCTGTTGTGAGGAAAGCTGCCGAAGAATACCTTGCCGCTATTGAACTGCCTCCGGGATATAATATCAAGTTTACCGGTGAAGAGGATATGCAGAAAGAAGCTGAGGATTTTCTGACCAGGGCCTTTGCCGTTTCTGTTTTTCTTGTGGTGATTATTCTTGTGGCGCTGTTCAATTCTATCATGCAGGTTGTCATAATCATGATCTCGGTGCTGCTTTCCCTGGGAGGGGTTTTTCTTGGCCTGACTATCATGGATTATCCTTTTGGTATAATCATGACCGGTGTAGGTGTAATATCCCTGGTTGGAGTTGTGGTTAACAATGCGATTGTTCTTATCGATTACACAAACAGGTTATGCGATAGAGGAATGCCAACAAGAGAGGCCATAATAGCAGCCGGCTGTACAAGGCTCAGGCCTGTTATCCTTACTGCCGTAACGACAATACTTGGCCTCCTGCCAATGGTTACAGGTGTTTCCTATGACTTCCACTTAATGGAGATGGCATGGGTGAGTGAGTCAAGCCAGTGGTGGTCTTCCATGGCCATTTCAGTTATTTTCGGTCTTGCAATAGCCACTATATTGACACTGGTGGTTGTGCCGACCCTTTATTCTCTGGTACATTCCTGGACCATCTCATCAAAACGCGGTGTGGAAAGATTAAAAAAGGCCTACTGGGCGCCGTTTTACAGGCTGACAGGCACTAAACCGGAGGATTTTCCACAGTAAAGTTTTACATGGAAATAACATTAAAAAAAGATAATATAGCAATAATACTCGTTAATCCCCAGATACCCGAGAACATAGGGGCTGCTGCAAGGGCCATGAACAACATGGGATTGAGCCGGCTCATACTGGTTGCCCCTAAAAATCCTGACAGGGACCGGATGCTCCTGTCAGGTACGATACACACAAGGGAGATCATAGATAAGATCGAGATCTGTAACAATCTGGAAGAAGCTGTCGGCAAATTCGAATATATTGCCGGCACCACTGCAAGGCTTGGCACAATGCGGCCTGCCATGACATCTCCCGGCAGCCTTGCGGAAAGGCTCATCGAGGTATCACAGAATAACGAGATAGCCATTCTGTTCGGACCCGAGGACAAGGGGCTCTCAAATGAACATCTGCAATACTGTCATACAATTACTACCATACCCACATCCGAGTTCTCATCTCTAAACCTTGCCCAGGCAGTGCTGATAATATGCTATGAGATATTCAGGGCAGGTATGAAAGAGACTCAAGCAACCCCGCCCCGCCTTGCAAACAGCTTTGAACTCGAAGGGATGTACAGCCATTTAAGGGAAATACTTCTAAAGATAGGGTTTCTTAATCCCCAGAATCCTGATCTCTGGATGCTCTTTGTAAGGAGGTTTTTTTCAAGACTGCCCATGAGGGCCAGAGAGGTAGGGTTGATAAGGGGTATATGCCGCCAGATTGACTGGTATACCGGTAAAAGGCTGGAGGATAT
>JAFGMQ010000149.1 GCA_016927455.1 Deltaproteobacteria bacterium | reverse complement strand
TACATCACCAGCTATCTGCAAAACAGGAGAAACAGAAATCCTGCCATCTTCTGAGATATCAGGCCGTCCATCAATCTTGGCATAAATCCTGAGACCATCTTCAGATTTCTCGGTACACTTGCCGCAGAGAAATGCTATATCCTCAGGCTTTGAAGAAGGGATGGCCTGTCCAAAAACATCAATTCCCGGTATTCCATCCCTGGCGGGAATCTTTTCGGCAATCAGGCTCCCCTCTTTTACCTGCACAGTTTCTCCGCGGTTTTTATAGTCAAGGCGGCCTGCTTCATTGATTGTACCGATTCTTAAAGGGCTGGTATCAAAGTGGTATTTAACCTCGGCATCATGGCCCGGTCCGGGCGCTTTACCCAGTGCAATCCTGCAAGGCTCTTTTCTGACCTGTCGGGTTGCAAGGTATTCTTTGATAATAGCATCATCAATTCCGTATTCTATTCCCTCACCTTTTAATAATTCCGTTATATCCTCAAAAGTAATTTCAGAAGACAGCTCATCCCCGGCACTTATGTATACTGCGAGCTTATCATCTGGAACAGAAAGAAAAAAACCGTCCCCCTTAATAATCCTATTCCCTGTATCTTCAGGGATTTCTGTCATTACATCCTTTCCAGACTCCTGATCTTTATGCATCGCATTATCCTCGCCGTGTCTTCAGGTGGCTAATCAGCCCGCAATTCATTTTCAAGTCAGGCATCAATCGGGTATACTGCCAGGATATTGTCACCTGGCTCTTATATCAATTAACTCCTTGACTAACAATTTTAAATATCACTAAAATAGTTTCAGATAAATTGAAATAAAGAACACAGATATGATAGAAATCCAAATGCCTTTTAGTATACTATCAAAAGTTGGTGCGTTTAACCAGAAATAATATAATTTTATACTTTAGAGAATATTGCAAATTAAAGGGAGCTTTGTTGAACTGACCCCTGTTGCAGTTGACTATTTCCTGTATTGTTTAATTCCATGGCTTGATGAGGCAAGCCTGCAGGCATATTGACCAATACCTTAAGACACTGTAAGGTTTACATTAAAGAAGAAGTATGCAATCACACCTAAAAAACCGGAGGTAAATCGCCATGGATACAAAAGGTCGTTTGAATGCACTGGAAGTAGCTCTTAATAATGAAATGCGGGAGCGGCAGTTTTATCTTAAACACGCCGAAAGAACAAAAAACCATCTTGGCAGGGCAATGTTTCTGCAGATAGCGGATGAAGAATTAGAACACCATGAACGTATTCAGGAACTGCGAAAGAAGTGGCAAAATAATGAAAAATGGCCTGAAACTATTCCACTGAAAGTAAAAGAAACAAAAGTTGATACCATCCTGAAAGATTTCCTCAGGGAGACTGATGATATTTCTGAGGCAGATGATGATGACCGCCAGGCAATTGAAACCGCCATTGATTTTGAGGACAGAGGGGCAGCTTTCTATTCCGGACTTCGTGAAGAAGTCTCTGATCCAAAGGAAAAGGCCTTTTTTGATCTCCTTGCGAGGATTGAGCATGAGCATTGGGCATCCCTCAGGGATACGCAGGATTTCCTTAATGATCCTGCTGCCTGGTATACGAAGTCAGAGCATCATGGCCTGGAGGGGTAGCATATAAGTGTTTATGGCACCCGGTGCAATATGCCTTAAGGGAAACAGATAATGTTTCAGAAGATTATTCCGGCCAGCCAGTAAAGCAACATGCCTGCAAATACAGTTCCTCCGAGAGATTTTGTCTTCAGCGCAAAAATAAAAGTAGGCAGAGCGACCAGAAGGCGGGGGTTGATAAGGGAAAGATGGCGTGGAACGCCCACAGTCATAATTTCCGGTACTACAAGGGCACTGAGGACGGCTACTGGGATAAGGTCAAGCCAGTCAGTGAACCATTCGGGCAGGCTGCGTTGAGACAGGTAGAAGAGAGGCAGCCATCGAGGAATAAATGTAACTGCCCCCATGGCAATAAAAAGACATATCAAATCAGAACGAACCATCCATTATCCTTTTTAAACTGGTCTGGCAGGTCATTTTTAAACACGGCTGCTACCTGCGTCTTATGAGTACGCCAATAGTCGTTGCCAGGACTGCGGCAATAATAATATAGGCATTGCCGGGCATCCACAGAGACAATCCTACAGCCATCAGAGCGGATATTGCCGCCGTGATTACATATATTCTTCCCCTGAGCTGAAATACAAGGAGACACAAAAACATTGCAATGAGCGCATAATCAATACCAAAACTACCGGGAGGAATTAACTGGCCGCAGAGCCCTCCAAACACAGTCCCGGCAATCCAGAAAATGTTGGAGATATGATTTACTGCAAGGGCTTGAGACCAATGCCATTTACCTTCTCTGAAACGGTTGATGTTGACAGCGAAGCTCTCATCGGTTATGCCGTAAGCAAAGATTGAAACCCATCCCCTGCCCAAGCCCCTCAGAAAAACAGAAAGAGAAGAACTCATCAGCAGATGACGGATATTTACTATAAAGGTTGTCAGTATTATCGTCGGGAATGCCGCACCTGAACTCAGCATGGACACTGCAATAAACTGGGCACTTCCGGCAAAGACCAGCAGAGACATCAGGCCGATTTCCAGGGGATAAAGACCAGCTTTCTGGGCCAGAACACCGAATGCCATTCCTATGGGCAGATATCCGAAGCAGATCGGCCAGGCAGCCTTTATGCCCTCAGTCAGACAGGTAGGTTTCTGTGAATATTGATTCATAATAGTACTTTTGATCTCCTGAATGGCTGCCGTATAATAAGAAACTTGGATTTCCGGCAAAAAACGAATAAATGAACATTTTCCCCTATCAGGATACAGTGAAGGTGAAGATGCCTTTCGAAACGTCGAGGTTCTTTAGACCTGACTTTTTTCATGCTGTTGCAACGATCCGAAAAGTTATATTAATGCCTGAATATTGTCAACATTCAGAAAAAGACTCGGCAGGTTGTCTTTTATCATCTGTTGGTTATTTTGATATTTGCTGTTAATTAGAGATCAAAGGTCAGCATAATAAGGTCAGTCTGAAGTCGGCTGTCGGATAATTGCATACAGACCGGTGCATTTTTAGCTGTATTACAGTATCATCATTAATGGCTGAATCAGGTGTCGAATAATGCATGAACCGGAATGTTGATTCATAATTCCAGATGTGGTAACAGAGTCTATTAAGGAGTGTGCAGTGTGTTTTTAAGGGCCGGTCTCAGTTATTTAAAAATTGAATGATATACAGAAGAAAAGGCGGGTTGTCAGGAATATGGATGAAAAAATAAGGGCTGAATTTGTTAACAGGGTAGCTGAGGAGCCATATGCAAAGAAACTGGGCATGAGACTGGTGGAAGTAAGTTACGGCTACGCTGTTGTTGAAATGGCACTTACTGCAGAAACCGAAAATATACTCGGAATGCCGCACGGCGGAGCAATCTTTTCAGTCATAGACGAGGCCTTTGAGGTGTCATCCAACTCTCACGGGACTGTGGCTGTTGGGCTTAATATGTCGGTGACATATCATCAGTCCCCTGAAAGGCGAACTACACTGAGGGCAATATCCAGGGAAATCCACCGAACCAGAAAGACTGCAACTTACGATATCACTGTTACAGACGGAAAAAATGCCCTTATAGCCTCATGCACGGCTCTGGTTTACCGGAAAAAGGATATAGTACCTTTTCTTTCAAATGATTAGTAAACAGGTTGCCAAACTGAAAAAGAAGATACACAGAGCCTGCCAAAATAAGCAGATAGTGATGATTTAGTTTTTCATCCTCAGGAGCCTTGATCCATATAGAACCGCCATTTACAGAATAATTCCCTGGGGTGAGGATCAGGTGGAGCGAAAAGGCATTCAACCTGAATGCGTTCATCTATTGCCTTTGCAAAATTTGTAAATTCTCCGCGATGCATCTCCCTGCACACAAACTCATCAAGACCTCTCCTGAGCCTGGCCTCCTGAGTTGGGCATGAGGGAACGGATATTAATACCTCTTCATCTGTCTCTTCAATTTCATAACCGACGAGAATATGCCATGGAAAAAGCTTCAAGATCTTTACAAAACCCTTCAGGCCTTTTTCCTGTATGTTGAATTTTGAAACAAGGTCTTTTGCAGCCATACCTGAAACGCGCCCCCATACCTGTTCGTTGATCCTTTCAGCGGTCGGCTGATCAAAACGCTCCCCAACATAAATAAACCAGAATGCATCCACAACCCTGTAATGCCAGAGGAGAAATTCGATATATTTCTTCAGTTCCGGGGCATCCATTTTTTCCAATTCTTTCATATCCATTGTGATCTCCTTAAATATTTGGTTTTGACCTATTTTAAACAAGGGCTTGATAGCTGGCCCCCGTGATGATACAGAAAGCCGAATCTAATATTCATATGCAAGTTTAAGAAACACAGACCTTCCTGATCCCGGATAAGGACATACGTGACTCTGAAAAGTGGTCTGGTCCGTGAATACACCAAGATAAGTATCGTACTCTTCATCAAATAGGTTATTGGCCTCAAGTGATATGAGCCATCGGTCATACAGCCTCTGTTCCAGCTTCACATCAACAGTCCAGTATGAATCCAGATTGTATTCTACCGTCCTGGTGGCGGGATACATGCCGTCGGTTTCAGTACGATACCATATTCTGTCGCCGGTGTAGCGAATCGTTGCGGTTGCGTTCAGACCGAAATCACTCAGGTAAGTTATGTTTGCCTTGAACTGATGACGGGGGGTATAGGCTGCCCTCCTCGTTACCCAGGTATATTCAAAATCGGCTGGCAGGTAGGGAGGCCATCCGTAATCCTGTTTTGTATATGCCTTATTCTGCTCTTTTGCATCCGTATGTGTATAATAAAAGCCAAAGCCAAGGTTTTTCCACGGATTGATTTTTGTCCCTATTTCGAGACCGTCCGCCTTGTATTTCCTTAAATTCTCCGGTTCCCAAACCCCTTCACTGTTCGGGCCCCACTGAATCTTGTTGTCAATATCCCATTTGAAATAGCTGAGTATGAGAAACATGCGGTCTTTAAAAAATGCATGTTCAACAGTAGCATCACTGTGCCAGCCGGCTTCAGGCAACAGTCCCGGATTGCCTCTGGTATAAGGATCCTCTGGCCAGTAAAGATCGTTGGGAGTCGGGGCAAGAAAGTGCTTGCCATGACTGAACTTTAAAGCGGTATTCTCAAATGGATTAATTATCAGACCATAGAGAGGAAGGTCTTCCGATCCGAATTCAGAATGATGCTCATGGCGTATGCCGGCCTGGAACTTTATAAGTTCACTCAGCCTGTAATGGGCCTCGAGGAATGTTCCGGTGGTATGAACAGATGCCCTGGCCCCGGATCTTGTTCCGGCCGTATCTGCGCCCTGGCTATCAAGAGATACAGATTCATTTTCCCATGCGATATTCTTGTGTTCCAGACCAATCAGGATATCAGCGCCATTAAAGGGGGTGATATTAACATTCCCTTCACCTCTGGACACCCTGTTGGTGACCCACGACCTGCTTCCTGGCAATCCACCGAGAAAATCCACGTACCTGGTATAAACGTAATTATCCATATATGTATAATCTCCCTGAATACGCAAATTAAGCCAGTCAGCAGGTCTGCTTTTCAGCTCTGCTCCCAGGTGGGCATCCTTGTCCCGTCCCCTGTCAAGGAGGCTTTGTGATTCCTGGTTGTACACATCAATTCCCCCTGCATGGAAAGCTGGTGTTCCATCAGGAGGTTTTACGCCCGGAGAACCATAATCCCTGTCGACAATATCCCCAAAGAGGCTCATATTCAGCCAATACCCCTTATGGAGAACAATCTTTAATGATGCGTCATACTGAGTCAGATCGGCATTTGCGCGAAAACCATCCGTATCAAGCCTGTTGGCAGTTATATAATAGCCAAGGTCTCCGACAGTAAACATCCCATGTTCCATAGACAGGTGCGAAGTCCCCTGGCTGCCATAACCAGCTCCGGCCCTTGCGCTGACATAATCCCTTTCGGGATTTTTTGTAATGATATTGACGGTTCCGGCCATGGCCCCTGAGCCATAAAGGAGTGATCCGGAACCTTTTACCACCTCTATTCTTTCTATCATGTTCAATGGGATCCTGCTTACGTCACCGATTCCGTTGGAAGGGGAGTTGTAACTTACTCCGTTTACCAATACCTGTGTTGAGTTCCCGCTCATACCCCTTATGTGCAGGACCTGAACCGCGCCTCCAAAATTTCCCTGAGTTCTCCAGTCAATTCCAGGCTCATTAGCCAGGAACTCTCCCACCGTTTTTGCGGGAGAATCCTGCAGGTCATACTTATCCATAATTATCACAGCATTCGGAATGTCTTTCCTCTTTTTTTCTGTCTTTGTTGCCGTTACAACGACTTCATCAAGTATTGGTTCAGAGGTGGATTTGTCAGGCTGAGATGAAGATATTAAAGGCCATAAAATCATAAACAGAGACATCGTATTAAGGATAATAAACTTTTTCATGCACTTTTCCTCCCTGAAATAAATTGTTTCTCAGGTCCGGAGCAAAAAAATCCCCGGACCGAATAAATCGATCCGGGGATGTCCCTTTTTTATCCTCAAGATCCAACATCATACCTCAGTCCGCGGAGGCTGTCCTTTCGGCTCAGGCAGGTCTTCTGACTCCCCCGCCCCTTCAGCCACCTTCCCATTCCAGCTTGCTGGAACAGTGGTTTAAAACGCTAAAAGGGTTCCCTTCTCAAAAAAAGAAGGGCAGGGTTACAGCGGCGGGCCCGTCCCCGATTCCCACGGGGTTCCCTATTAAGCTCACTATGAGCACCTGAACAGATTCTGAATATATTTGCTGCTGGAGCGATAATATGAATTATGGTGGCATTACTGTCAAGTATTTTCTGTTAAAGAACTGTCATACATTGTAATTATCCCTTGAGTTGTATGGCTCATGATTTTTAAGCATACCCGGGGGAATCCCATATGGATTTATGAAAAAGATCGATCGTTGTTGAAATGCGATACGGATGGTTTCAGGATCTGTTCTCATCGTTAATGGGCGGGCGTATCCTCTAATCAGGTCCGCGATGTTGATTGCGCAGATATATTTTTGTCTGCATCCGGAGAGCTATATTTTTATATATTTCTCAGGCACCAGAGTAACACGGGGAAAATCACCAAGGGGATTTTTATCCACTAAAACCGTGCATTCATAGGCATTCTCAATAGCCTGAAAAGTAAGAACTTCATTCGGCGGCCCCAGACTTAGTACCTGGCCCTCTTTCAGCAAAAGTAATTCATCGCAATACATGGCTGCAAGATTTACATCATGAGATACCATTATTACAGTTATGCCTTTTTCTTTTTTCAGCCTCTCCATTAAATCCATCACCCTTACCTGATGCCTGAGATCAAGTGAGGCAGTTGGTTCATCCAGGAGAATTATCTGGGGTTCCTGGCTGATTGCCCTGGCGATAAAAACCCTCTGTCTTTCCCCTCCGCTTAACTGATCCAGCCTCCGTCGGGCCAGGTGTTCAACCCCTGTAAACTCCATCGCCTGGCCAATAAATTCAAGATCACATTTTTTCTCCAATCCCAGCATGCCCTGATGAGGCGATCGTCCCATAAGGACTATTTCATATACTGTGAAAGGAAAATCAACTACCTCCAATTGGGGAACAAATGCGATAATCCTCGCCATAGACTTTCTTGAGTATTTATGAATCGGTCGACCCAGTATATCAAGTTCGCCTTCATCAGGCTTAAGGATTCCTGATATTATCCTCATCAGGGTTGTCTTGCCTGAACCATTGGGCCCGATAATTATGAAAAAATTACCCCTGGTTACTGAAAAAGAAATCTTCTTCAAGACAGGGTTATTCCCGTAAGAATGAACTATGTTTTTTACGTTGACCGCTGTATTCATTGTTTTGTTCTTTTCAATAGAAAAATGAAGAGAGGCGCTCCTATCATTGCGGTAATTACCCCTGACGGCATTTCACCCTGGGCAGGGAGAACTCTTGCCAGCAGATCACAGAAAATCATATATGCACCTCCGCCCAATATACAGGCCGGAACCAGTATTCGGTGGTCAGGTCCGAAAACAAGCCTCAAAAGATGAGGGATAACAAGGCCGACAAAACCTATAAGCCCGCAATGACTGACCGTGGCACTTACTAGCAGCGAGGTAATGACAAGGAGTGCAATAGTAATGGCCTTTATGTTTATGCCGCTGGTTTTTGCCAGTTCTTTCCCGGTAATAAGCAGATTCATTGAATTTGAAAGCCAGAAGATTATAATGAAAAAAGGAAAAAGAGTTGCAGCAAGTGCAATTACCGTTTTTGCTCCGGTTATGGAAAGATCTCCCATGAGCCAGAAAATGATGTTGTGGAGTTTTGAATCACGAGTGATTGAAAGCAGAAAAATTATGACTGCTGAACAAAAGGCATTAACCATTACACCCGACAAAAGCAGAGAGTCCTTTTTCAGTATGGTCTGACCTGAAGAGACTAAAAGGATCAGTATCAGAGTTGCAATGCTTCCTGCAAATGCGCTTAAACTCACTCCCGGAAAACGGGACATCCCCAGGAGAATTCCAATAATTGCCCCCACTGCTGATCCGCCTGAAATCCCCAGTATATAAGGTTCTGCAAGAGGATTTCGAAGCAGGGCCTGAAAAACAAGACCCCCCAGAGAAAGTGTAGCCCCAACCAGGGCAGCAAGTACCACCCGGGGGAATCGGATATGCCATATGATTGCAGGAAGCATGGAATTACTCCCTGTTTTTCCTGACAGGGATTGCCAGAGTTCATTAAATCCAATTCCTGCAGAACCCATTGAAAGCCCCAGAAATGCGGCCACAAGGAGAAGAATCAGCATAAAGAATGAAACAGCAAGGATGCGTTTGATTATGAAGGGTTGTTTATTAATCACTGAACTTTCTCAAAACATTCGGGGTGAATAATCTCAAGTAATAATTCAAGGCCGTCAACCATTCTTGGCCCGGCACGATCAAACAGGTCTGAATCTATAAGAAAAATACTTTTATTTTTTACAGCCGGCATATCAGGCCAGAGATTCCATTCTTCCCTGATATTTTCAAAAACAGTTCCTCTTTCCATGGATGTGATGATAATTATGTCCGGAGCAAGAGCCAGCACCTGCTCCCTGTTAAATCTCGGATAGCTAACATGTCCCTCTGAAAGATTCTTCCCTCCTGCTATTACGATAAGTTCGTTTATTAAAGTATCAGCCCCCACAGAAACAATGGGTGATGCACCAATCTGGCAGAAGACACCAGGTCTGTGGCTGGTTTGAGCTACCGCGGACTGCACCCTTTGTATCCGTGCATTCATTTCATGCACAAGATCCTTCGCTTTCTGTTCAACAGAAAGGATATCCCCGATCTCGAGAATTGATTCCATAACCGAATGGAGATTTCTTGGATCAACCGCATAAACCGGTATATTCATGGAGTTCAGCCGCATTGCCGTTTCTTTTGGATTACCATCCTTTATTGCAATGCAAAGATCGGGTCTGAGTGAAATAATCTTTTCAAGATCAGGGCAAACATAGGACCCGACCCTGGGAATGTCTGATGCCTCATCAGGATAGTCGCTGAAAAGGGATACGCCGGCCAGTCGGTTTCCCTGACCAAGGGCGAATATGATTTCCGTTATGTTCGGAGCAAGAGATACAATCCTTTGAGGGTTAGCAGGCACTGCAACTTTTCGGCCCAGTTGATCAGTCACGTCCCTTGCAAGTGAAAGGGCATCAAATATGAAAAACAGCACCAATATCGTCTGTAAGGCCATAACCGCAGGCCTATGTTTTAGGTACTTGAATCTTCGAAGATAATCATATTTCATGGTCTTATAATAACTGCCGGTGTCATAAGATAAAAAAGCCACGCCATTAAGGGGTGGCAGGGTATCAGTTTAAATGAATATCAGCCCTGTTATACAAAAAGACGAGCTAGTACCCTGCTCAGAACTTCCCTGTTGACGGGTTTGGTGAGATAATCCTTTATCAGCTGTTTTGTCCGAGCATCTATTCCATTGGGACCTGTTTCGTCATAACCTGAGACAACAATAATCCTGGCGGATGGGTCGTATTTAATTATTCTTTCTGCACAGTTTATCCCATCCATCCTCGGCATATTCCTGTCAAGCAGGACAGCGTCAGGATTAAATGATTTGTACATATCCAGGGCTTCTGTCCCGCTATCCGCTGAAATTGCCCGATATCCGATATCTCCAAGAAGATCTTCCATGGGCCTTAGAATATCCTTTTCATCATCCACAATAAGTATCAGTTCTCCGTTTCCACGGATCATTTCAGGAGCAGTCTCGCTTCTCAATTCAAAGGCTGAAATGGACAAGGGAAAGTATAATTTGAAGGTAGTTCCTTTATTCACCTCTGAATATACGCTTATGGTACCCCCATGTTCCTTGACAATACCATATGCAGTTGAAAGCCCTAATCCTGTTCCCTTAATATTCTTTTTGGTTGTGAAAAAAGGATCAAAGCATTTGTCGCGTGTTTCAGCATCCATTCCCATTCCATTATCTGAAACAATAACCAATGCGTAATCACCTTCCTTCCTGGCGCGGATATGCAG
>JAFGMQ010000148.1 GCA_016927455.1 Deltaproteobacteria bacterium | reverse complement strand
GTCCGGCATGACGGTTAATGTGTGTCGATTGAGAATTGTTGATTTCAATCAACATATTTTAAACCCCTCGTCTTATAGACGAGGGTCATTTAGTTTTTATCAAAGCATGAAATTAACTGCCTGTCCATGCATCAGGAAATTTTTTTACGCGGAAAGGGCATTTAGGTTTTGTGAAGAGGCAGCAAATAATGAATAATTTTGATTCGAGAGTTGTAGTTGTTACCGGAGGCTCAAGAGACATTGGCCGATCCATTGCCTTGAAGTTCTCAGGAGAGAAACCGAGAATCATAATTGTCCATTACGATCCGGATGAGGCTGATTCTGAAAAGACATTGAATGAACTGTCTTTGAGAGGTGTACAAGCGTTCAGTCACAGAATTGACGTATCGTCTTTTGATGCCATGGATAGATTATTTGGCGATATCATTTCAGAGTTCGGAAGAATAGATGTTCTGATCAACAACGCCGGTATCACGAGAGACAAGCTCCTTATGCGTATGAGCGAAGAAGACTGGGACAGGGTTATAGGAATAAACCTTCAGGGCGTATTCAATTGCACAAAAGCGGCAATCAGGTCTATGATCAGGCAGAAGAAGGGCAATATAGTCAATATATCTTCGGTTGTCGGGCAGATGGGGAATGCCGGCCAGTCTAACTACTGTGCCTCAAAAGCAGGCATTATGGGTTTTACAAAGAGCATAGCAAGAGAGGTAGCTGGCAGGGGCATTAATGTGAATGCTGTTGCGCCGGGTTTTATAGATACAGGGATGACTGCTGTGCTCCCTGAAAATGTTAAGGAAAAATTTATGCAGCAGATACCGTTAGGCAGGCTGGGCAGGCCGGAAGACATTGCTGAAGCGGTTTACTGGCTTTGTTCCGATGCAGCAGGTTATATTACAGGGCAGATTATTCATGTGAATGGCGGATTATATATGTAAAAAGACTTGGTTGGGTATGTTGCATTTTAATGTGTTGTTAAATGAGCTGTTACAGTAGTTTTATGATAAACATAACAGTTCAACAAATTCAAAATGAAGGACAAACTAATTTTGGGAGGTAAAGTTGGATGGCAAGTATTGAAGAAAAAATCATTAAGATTATTTGCGAGCAACTGGATGTTGTTGAGGCAGATGTTGTTCTCGAGGCTTCTTTTGTAGATGATTTAGGCGCAGATTCTCTTGATCAGGTTGAGCTTATTATGGCGATGGAAGAAGAATTTGATATTTCAATCCCTGATGAAGATGCAGAGACAATAGTCACCGTCCAAAATGCGATAGACTATATAAAAAATGCAAAGGGAGAATGACCTGATTCCATTTTGAAAGCAATGAATTCTGGATAAGAAAAGGAGCTTCAGCATGACCAGAAGGGTTGTTGTTACAGGCCTGGGAATGGTCACTCCCCTGGGTACCGGTGTTGACAAAAACTGGGAAGGCTTATGTGCAGGTAAGTCTGGAATCGGGCATATCACTAAGTTCGATGCATCGGATTTATCCTCCAAGATTGCCGGTGAGGTCAAAGACTTTTGTTCTGAAGATTTTCTGGACAAACAGCAGGTCCGGAGGTTCGATATTTTTATTCACTATGCTGTTGCATCTGCCAAGATGGCTATGGAGGATTCAGGCCTTAAGATCAACAGCTCCAACTGCCACAGGGTCGGTTGTGTTACAGGGTCAGGCCTTGGGGGTTTGACGATGCTGGAGCATTATCACCTGGTAATGAAGGAAAAGGGACCTCGCAGGATCAGCCCGTTTTTTATTCCGGGTATGATTGCGAATATGGCTCCGGGCCAGATTGCAATTGAGTTCGGAGCAAAGGGGCCGAATTTTTCAATAGAGACGGCCTGTGCGGCGAGTTGTCACGCCGTTGGAGAGGCTTTCAGAATGATAAGAGAGGGCGTAGCAGATGCTATGATAACCGGGGGAGCTGAGGCGGTGGTGACTCCTTTGGCTATTGGAGGATTCTGTTCCATGCGGGCTCTTTCGACAAGGAATGATGAACCGGAAAAGGCATCGAGACCCTTTGATCTGAATCGTGACGGTTTTGTGGTAGGAGAGGGCTCAGGTATAATGGTTCTTGAAGAAATGGGGCAGGCGCTTAAGCGGGGTGCCAATATCTATGCGGAAGTGGTAGGTTATGGTCTGAGTGCAGATGCCTACCATGTGTCGGCTCCTCACCCTGAAGGAGAAGGGGCGGTCAGCTGCATGAAGATGGCGCTTGATTATGCAGGCCTCAGGCCCGATGAACTGGATTACATTAACGCACATGGGACATCTACGGAACTGAATGACCTTTCAGAAACCAGAGCAATTAAGAGTTTATTCGGAGACCATGCCTACAGGCTTGCCATAAGTTCAACAAAATCAATGACAGGTCATTTGCTTGGAGGTGCGGGTGGAGTTGAGGCTATTTTTTCCGTTCTTACTATAAATCGCGGGATTATTCCGCCAACAATTAACTATGAAACTCCGGATCCTGAATGCGATTTAGATTATGTGCCCAATGTGGCAAGACAGTTACAGGTTAAGACCGCAATGTCAAATTCCTTTGGATTCGGAGGCACAAATGCCTCTTTGATTTTCAGGGCATTTGAATCCTGATAAGGAAGTAATAAACGGAAGAAGGAGACAGCTTACTGTAAGGTTATAATCATGGATATCATCCTGGGTTCAGATCATGGAGGGTTTGATCTAAAAGAGGCCTGCAAATCACACCTGGAAACGCTCCAAATTTATAGAGTCAAAGACATTGGAGTGTTCAGCCTCGATTCATCTGATTATCCCGAGGTAGCACACAGGGTAGCCAGGGCAATTGCAGGGGGTGAATATGCCTGCGGTATTCTGGTATGCGGAACTGGACTGGGAATGAGCATTGTTGCTAACCGGTATAAAGGAGTAAGAGCGGCACTCTGTCATAACCTTTATACAGCCCGTATGAGCAGATTGCATAATGATGCAAACATACTGGTTATGGGTGGCAGAGTCATAGGCGCTGGCCTGGCCCTTGAGATGGTGGATATCTTCCTGACAGTGCCTTTTGAGGGAGGCCGGCACATAAAGAGAATAAATCAAATTGATAGCGAGGCATATTTTGGAGGAAAAAAGCTTACAGCAGGTTGATCGCGAAGTATATGGTGCAATACGGGCAGAGATCGATAGAGAACAGAGCAATCTTGTTATGATTGCCTCTGAGAATTATGCCAGCCGTGCCGTAATAGAAGCTCAGGCAAATGTGATGACCAATAAGTATGCAGAGGGATATCCTGGCGCCAGATACTACGGTGGATGCGAATACGTTGATGATGTGGAGAATCTGGCCATTGAACGAGCAAAGAGGCTCTTTAATTCTGAACACGCAAATGTCCAGCCACATTCAGGCTCCCAGGCAAATATGTCAATTTACATGAGTTTTCTGGAGCCGGGCGATCTCATTATGGGTATGAGCCTTTCCCACGGGGGCCATTTGACTCATGGCAGTTCCGTCAGTTTCTCCGGTAAAATCTACAGGTCTGTATTTTATGGCGTGGATCAGAAGACGAAGCGAATCGACTACGATCTGGTACGTGAACTGGCAAAAAAACATAGGCCGAAAATAATTGTTGCCGGGTCGAGTGCATATCCAAGGGTTATTGATTTTCAGCTTTTCAGGGATATTGCACATGAAAATGGTGCGTACCTCATGGCTGACATAGCTCATATTGCCGGACTGGTAGCTGTCGGCCTTCATCCTTCTTCGATCGGTGTGGCTGATTTTACATCAACAACTACTCATAAGACACTTAGAGGACCAAGAGGAGGTCTGGTATTATCACAGGGTGATTATGCCAAGAAAATTGACAAGAGTGTCTTTCCGGGCATACAGGGCGGACCCCTGATGCACGTTATAGCCGCAAAAGCAGTTGCCTTCGGAGAGGCCCTGAGACCTGACTTTGCTGAATATCAAAGTCAAATTATAAGAAATGCCAGAGTACTCGCAGACGAACTGATGAATTCAGGGCTTGATCTGGTATCCGGAGGAACAGATAATCATCTTCTACTGGTGGATTTGACCGGAAAAGAGATGACTGGTCAGGAGGCTGAGACTGCTCTGGGAAAGGCGGGTATTGTTGTCAACAAAAATACTATTCCGTTTGATACAAGAGGGCCAAGGGTTACAAGCGGGCTTAGACTGGGAACTCCAGCCCTGACATCAAGGGGTATGAAGGAGGCCGAAATGAAACTGATAGCCGGGTTTATAACAGATGCACTTGAAAATACAGGGTCAGAAAGCCATCTTAATATTATCCGGAAATCAGTCAATGATCTGTGCCGGAGCTTTCCGATATATCAGTATCTTAAAGAGGAATAAACATTGACAAGGCCGTTATGGTCAGAATATTTCATGGATATAGCAGATATGGTGGCAAAAAGATCCACATGCCTTCGACGGCAGGTTGGTGCCGTACTGGTAAAGGATAAAAGGATACTGGCTACAGGATATAACGGGGCGCCTGCAGGATTAAAACATTGTGAGGATGTTGGCTGTCTAAGACTGAACTCTTCCATTCCTTCCGGTGAACGACATGAACTCTGCCGTGGACTTCATGCTGAGCAGAATGCTATTATTCAGGCGGCATATCATGGCATTTCAATTGCCGGATCAACACTTTACTGTACTAATAAACCATGTGTGATTTGCTCTAAAATGATTATAAATGCTGGTGTTGAGAAGGTCTTTTTCAGGGATGGTTATGATGATGTCATGGCGGATGAAATGTTTCGGGAAGGAAATATCGAGGTTATAAAATTCGAAAAATGAGATGCCCTTTTTGTTCAAAGATAGAAAATAAAGTTATAGATTCCAGGCTGAGTAAAGATGGGAGAACAATAAGGAGAAGGCGGGAATGTCTCGGGTGTGAGCGTAGATTCACCACATATGAAAAACTGGAGGACGTCCTTCCTCTCGTCATTAAAAAAGACGGAAGGCGTGAGCCATTTAACAGAGATAAGATAATTTCCGGAATACGTAATGCATGCCAGAAATTGCCAGTCAGCATGACCAGGATTGAAGAATTTGTGGATTCCCTGGAAATATATTTTCAAGAAATCGGCAAAAAGGAGATTGAAAGCTCAAACATTGGTGAGATGGTAATAAATAAACTTAAGGAATGGGACGAAGTGGCCTATGTAAGATTTGCTTCTGTTTACAGACAGTTTAAGGATATCAATGAATTCATGTCAGAACTTACTGACATCCTTAAAAATAAAAAGGACCACGAACAGCATTAACTTTGGCTTTTGATATTGATTGGGTTAAAATAGCCTGACTTTTTAATTCGTTTCAATTGAGAATATTCTAAAGGCAAAAGATATGCCCGATGAGTGATATCGATAACAAATTCATGAAGGCGGCCTTGAATCAGGCGAGGAGAGGGTTGGGAAGAACATCGCCCAATCCTGCTGTGGGAGCAGTGATTGTCCGGAAGGGCAGGATAATAGCAAGCGGCTACCATAAGAAGGCTGGTTTGCCGCATGCAGAAGTTGAGGCATTAAAAAAAATAGGGAATGATATTCAAAAGGATGATATACTTTATGTGACGCTTGAACCATGTAACCATTATGGTAAAACCCCTCCGTGTACAAGCGCTATTTTAGACAGTGGTATCAGGAAAGTTGTTGTTGGTTCAAAAGACCCCAACCCCGGTGTTCAGGGTGGTGGTTGTGAATTCTTAAGAGAAAACGGGGTAGAAGTAGTTGCCGGCATCATGGAAAAGGAATGTTGCCGGTTAAATGAAGTCTTTTTTAAGTATATTTCAGCCAGGCGCCCTTTTGTTATTGTTAAGTCAGCTTTGACTGAAGATGGGTGGAGTGCGACGGCTACTGGTGATTCGAAATGGATTACCAGCGATAAATCAAGGCAGTTTGTCCACCGATTGAGAGACAATGTTGACGCAGTAATGGTCGGAGTGGGAACAGTTCTGTCTGATGATCCCCTTTTAACGACGCGTCTTAAGCGTGGGCGGCGAGGAAGAGATCCTGTTCGTGTCATAGTGGATACCGGACTGAGAACTCCTTTAAAGGCCAATGTGCTGAATCACGATTCCTCCGCTGAGACAATTATGGTCGTTGGCCCTCAAGTTTCGTCTCTTGATATTGGAAGATATAAGAAAAAAGGCATATCAGTTCTTGTTTGCCCTACCAGAGAAGGCAGAATAGACCTTGGTTCTCTGATGGATATGCTCGGGAAAATGCCAGTTACAAGTCTTCTTGTGGAGGGAGGGGCGTCTATTATCGGCTCAATGATCAGGGAAAGGCTCGTAGACAAGTTCTACATATTCAAATCTCCAAGAATTCTCGGTGGGGATGACGGCATTCCAATGGCTAAGGGACCTGGGGCAAGAGAGATAGGAGATTGCATTTCATTGAAAGAAGTTCAGTTCAGGCGGTTTGACGATGACATGCTTACTGTGGGTTACCCTGTGTTTCAGACAGACTTTTGAATATGAACACCTGAATTTAATTTTTTTAAAAGAAAAGAAGCTTTTAAAAACGGACCATGGAAAATGTTTACCGGTTTAGTGGAAGGCACAGGTATTATAAAGGCTGTTAGGCGAATATCCAACGATATGACAATAACTGTTTCACCCGTTTTTGATATGGATGATCTAAAGGAGGGAGACAGTGTTGCGGTTGACGGGGTATGCCTCACGGTAACTGATATTGTCAAAAACCGATTCAGTATGGATATTTCAGGCGAGACTCTTTTAAGGAGTACGCTTGGTAAACTGAAACATGGAGATGAGGTGAATCTGGAAAGGGCCCTGCTTCTTACAGACAGACTTGGGGGGCATCTGGTTTCAGGCCATGTGGATGGAGTTGGTGTAATATTAAAAAAAGAGACTAAACAAAGATTCTTTATTCTAAGAGTTGAAATTAATGAACATCTCTCACGATACAGTATTGAAAAAGGTTCAATTGCGGTAGACGGAATCAGCCTGACAATAAATCAGTGCGGAGATAAATTTTTTGAAGTGAATATTATTCCTCAGACAGCAAGGGAAACAACTATTTTGCGGAAAACTGTCGGGGATATGGTAAATATTGAAATGGATGTGATAAGTAAATATATTGAAAAATTTTTTTTGAGAAGAGAGTCAGCGAAAAACGAAAACATAAATTCGGGCATTGATCTTGAGATGCTTTTAAAAAGGGGATTTATTAAATAGGATGCCTATTTCAAGGATAGAAGAGATATTAGAGGATATGCGTCAGGGTAAGATGATAATTCTTGTTGATGACGAGGACAGAGAGAATGAAGGGGACCTGACTATAGCAGCTGAAAAAATTACTCCTGATGCCATAAATTTTATGGCCAAACATGGTCGTGGTTTAATCTGCCTGACCTTGAGCCCTGATATTATTGAACGGCTGAAGCTGCAGCCGATGGTTTTTGAGAACCGTTCGTCTTTCAAAACCGCCTTCACTACATCTATTGAGGCGCGTCAGGGTGTAACAACGGGTATATCGGCAGCTGACAGAGCTCATACAATCCTGACTGCCGTAGCAGATGATTCCAAGCCGGAAGATCTTGTGCAGCCCGGGCATGTATTTCCAATAAGGTCCAGGAGAGGGGGAGTGCTGGTCAGGACTGGACAGACCGAGGGATCAGTAGATCTGGCGCGACTCGCAGGGCTCAAACCGGCTGGGGTGATATGCGAGATTATGAACGACGATGGTACTATGGCACGAATGCCTGATCTTGAGAAATTCTCAAAGAAACACGGGATTAAAATAGCTACTGTGGCAGACATCATTGAATATCGTATGAGGAAGGAGTCTTTCGTTCATAAGACAGAGGAGACAGTTTTGCCCACGCAGTTTGGTGAGTTCAGGGCTATAGCCTTTGTTAATGATATTGATGATAACGAACATCTTGCATTAATAAAGGGTGAAATTGACCCTGAAATGGAGATCATGGTCCGCGTCCATTCCGGATGTTTGACCGGAGATGTATTCGGATCTTATCGCTGTGATTGCGGTGAGCAGCTTAAAATGGCTATGGCTATGGTTCAGAAGGAAGGGATGGGAGTAATTCTGTATCTTCAGCAGGAAGGAAGAGGGATAGGTCTGGCGAATAAAATAAGGGCTTATGCATTACAGGATAGAGGCTTTGATACTGTTCAGGCGAATGAAGAGCTTGGGTTTGAAGCTGATTTGAGAGACTATGGTGTTGGTGCACAGATATTAGCTTCTCTTGGAATAAGGAAGATGCGCTTGATTACAAATAATCCCAAAAAAGTTGTAGGTCTTGAAGGTTATGGCCTTGAGGTTACGGGGAGGATCCCGATTGAGATTGATCCCAGACCTGAAAATCGTAAATATTTGATGACAAAATGCGAGAGACTTGGGCACTTTATGAATTTTTTTAATAAACAGTCCGTTTGAAATTTTCAACAGTTTGTTCGGATTTTATTTTCCTTGAATTCCGATTCGCGCATTAAAGGGGAGGGTTAAATATGCCAAGAGTAGTTGAGGGCCAACTGTCTGCAGATGGTTTTAGCTTTGCCATTGTCGTGAGCAGGTTCAATGATTTTATCTGTTCAAAGCTTACAGAAGGGGCAATTGATGCCCTTGCCAGACACGGCGCTTCTGATGAGCAAATATCCCTTATAAAGGTTCCCGGTGCCTTCGAAACTCCTCTTGTAGCAAAGAGGCTGGCCAAGAGTGGCAACTATGATGCTGTTATATGCCTTGGAGCTGTTATTCGAGGAGCAACTCCACATTTTGATTACGTTGCTGCTGAAGTTTCAAAAGGAATAGCTTCAGTTTCTCTGGAAAGCGGTGTTCCGGTTACCTTTGGGGTTTTGACCACGGACAATCTGGAACAGGCTATTGACAGGGCAGGCTCCAAATCAGGCAATAAGGGATATGACGCAGCTATGGCTGCCATTGAAATGGTTAACCTGTTTAAGGAATTGGAATAACATATTCCAGCGCCCTGGCGACCAATAATCAGCTGCTTGAACCTGGAAGATCCCCGGCATTTTTGCGGGGTCTTTCAACTGGGTTCCCTTAAATTTTGCAAATGCTTCCATGTAAAGTATTTTGACATTTCCCTGAGATTCAGTGATAAGAAATGGGTAAAAGACGAAGAGCCAGAGAACTCGCTTTGCAGGTTCTATTTTCTTTAGAGTTCAGCACTGATGATCCAGATCGTGCATTTGAGCTGATATGCGAAAACTTCAGTTTTTCCAAACCCGTACGGTCCTTTTCAAAAAAACTTGTTCTGGAAGTCTGTAAGCATAAAGGGGAACTTGACAGGTTAATAGAAAAGGCATCAGAGAACTGGCGTCTGGAAAGAATGTCCCGCCTGGATAAATGCATATTGAGATTAGCCGCTCTGGAGATCACATTGATTGAAGATATTCCTCCGAGAGTATCCATCGACGAAGCCGTTGAAATGGGTAAAAAGTTCGGCAGTGAAGATTCCGGCAGATTTATAAATGGTATATTAGACAGCATTTTTGCTTCCTTTGGTCAAGAGGATCACTCTGAATTGTCGTAGGCCTTTTTTCAACTTATTGAATAGAAAATTTACGATCAATGTCTGGTAACGTTTCAGAATTTTAATAGATATTGATTGCGCATTTATTGAAAGGAATTTCATGCCATGAAATACGAACCCCAAAAACTGGAAACTAAATGGCAGGCATTTTGGCAAAGAGAAGGCCTGTTTGAAGTTGCCGAAGACCCACAAAGGGAAAAATACTATCTTTTAGAGATGTTTCCTTATCCTTCAGGAAGGATACACATGGGTCATGTGCGTAATTATACCATTGGAGATGTCGTGGCCAGATACAAGAGGATGCTTGGAAAGAATGTTCTTCATCCAATGGGTTGGGATGCCTTCGGTATGCCGGCTGAAAATGCTGCAATCGAGAACAGTACTCATCCTGCAAAGTGGACCTACGATAACATTGAAGCCATGAAAGAGCAGTTAAAGAAGATGGGTTTCAGCTATGACTGGGACAGGGAGATTGCGACCTGTGATCCAGATTACTACAAATGGGAACAGCTCGTTTTTTTAAAAATGTATGATAAAGGGCTTGCGTATAAGAAAAGGGCCTTTGTTAACTGGTGTGAAAAATGCCAGAGTGTCCTTGCAAATGAGCAGGTGGTAAATGGCTGCTGCTGGCGTCATACTGACCTGGAGGTCAGCATGAAGGAAATGGACAGCTGGTTTCTCAAGATCACGGATTATGCTGATGAAATTCTTGATTATTGCGACAGGCTTCCGGGGTGGCCTGACAGTGTATTAAAAATGCAGAAGAACTGGATTGGAAAAAGCTACGGAGCCATTATTCGATTTCCTCTTGTTGGTTCAGACAAGGTTGTTGAGGTTTTCACTACAAGACAGGATACTCTTTTCGGTGCAACTTTTATGTGTCTCGCTCCAGAGCATCCGATGGTCAAGGAGATAGTAAAAGGCTTGCCGCAGGAAAAAGAAGTACATCAATTCATTGAGAATACACTTAAAATGGACAGCTTTATGCGTACGGCTGATTTTACCTCAAAGGAGGGTGTCTTTACCGGAAGATACTGTCTTAATCCCGTAACAAATGAAAAGATTCCGATATATGCAGCTAATTTTGTCCTGTTTGATTATGGCACCGGGGCAATTATGGCTGTACCGACCCATGATCAGAGAGACTTTGAATTTGCTAAGAAATATGGACTGCCTTTAAGAGTAGTTATAAGCCCTCCGGACCATGAAATTGACGAAGAGACTATGACGGAGGCATATATTGAAGAAGGGATTCTGATAAATTCCCATCCATTCAACGGTCAGCGGAACCTGGAAGCGCTTGACTCAATAGCTGAGTATCTGGAATCGGAAGGGATTGGTCAAAAAACAGTTAATTACAGGCTTAGAGACTGGGGTATATCACGGCAGCGTTACTGGGGAGCACCTATTCCGATTATATATTGTGACAGGTGCGGCACCGTGCCTGTCCCGGAAAATGATCTTCCGGTGGAACTTCCCCTGGACCTGGATTTGAGACCTAACGGAGCGTCACCATTGCCGTTTGAGCCGTCATTTTTTGAAACAGTTTGTCCTGAATGCAAAGGGAAGGCCAGGCGTGAAACAGACACTATGGATACCTTTGTAGAATCATCATGGTACTTTGACCGATATGCCTGCCCTGAGTATGCCCTTGGACCTCTTGATAAAGACAGGGTTAACTACTGGATGCCTGTAGATCAATATATCGGGGGGATTGAGCATGCGATCCTGCATCTTCTTTATTCACGATTTTATACCAGAGTAATGAACGACCTTGGTTATTTGAATATCAGGGAGCCTTTTTTGAACCTGTTAACTCAGGGAATGGTATGCAAAGAAACACAGCAGTGTCCGACTCACGGTTATCTTTATCCTTATCAGGTCAGGGAAGGCCGGTGTTCTCTTTGTCAGGCTGAAGTGATTACAGGCAGCACGGTAAAGATGTCCAAATCAAAGCGAAACGTTGTAGACCCTCAGGATCTGATTGACCAGTATGGCGCTGATACGGTTCGCATGTTTTGTTTGTTTGCATCACCTCCTGAAAAAAGCCTGGAATGGAGTGATCAAGGAGTTGAGGGGTCATTTCGCTTCTTGAATCGTGTCTGGAGGCTTATTTTAGACTGCCTCGATGACCTGAAAAAGGTTTCAAGCTATGATGGCAAGATAGAATTAGCGGATCCGCTTAAATCTCTTCACCGAAAAACACACCAGACCATTAAGAAGGTAACAAACGATATTGAGGATCGCTTTCATTTTAACACTGCAATTTCGGCTGTTATGGAGCTTGTAAATGAAACCAATCAGTTTATCAACAGCAACGGTAAAAAGGATGATACTGCGTGGTCTGTTATTCGCGAAGCCGTTGAGGCAACAGTAATATTGCTTTCACCTGTAGTCCCTCACATTACTGAGGAGTTATGGCAAGTTCTGGGCTACAAGGATAGTCTTTTAAAAGTTGAATGGCCTCATTACAGAGAGGAATCCCTTCATGAGGAAGAGAGGCTGGTTGTTATACAGGTGAATGGCAAGGTAAGAAGTAAAATTGTGGTGCCTTCTTCGCTGAATGAAAAGGAAATCGAGATTCTGGCACTGGAAGATGAACGCATAAAACAGGTTATTGGAGATAAGGCAGTTGCCAAGGTTATTGTAGTTCAGAAGAAACTCGCCAATATCGTTGTTAAGAATTAATATACGTTCTAAGGCAGGCCCTTTGAAAATAGTAATAAGCAAAATAGAAGCGGATTCTGTTAACAATGAAGTTTTTCTGTTTCGGGATTATTGCATAACATGTTTATGAATATGTCAGCCAAGAGGAATTCAGGATTCATTCTGCTACTGGTATTATTGATATTGCCCGTTTTATCCGGCTGTGGTTACAGTTTTCGAAAGACCGGGGAGCCTGCCGGGATAGAAATTACAAGCCTCGCTATCCCCTTGATGGAAAGCACTGCTTCAACATTGGGGTTCGAAGGAGATTTTTCCCGCTTTATCAGAGAACAGTTTATAAGTCATTCAAGAGTTCCCATAGTATCAAGAGAAAAGGCTGATTTTGTTTTGACAGGAAAGGTCGTAAAAATTAAGACATACCCATTAAGTTACAGCTCTACACAGAAAGAATTTCACGGCGAGACAGTAACCTATGACGAGACTAAACAACGCCGTCTGCAGATAATACTCAGCGCAAAACTATTGGAAAGTGCTACCGGCAAGATAATATGGGAAGACAGATCGATTGAAGGGAAATCCTCCTTCTCGCTGGGGACTGATCCTGTTCAGACCAGGTACAATCAGAGAGTTGCTGTCAGAAATATAGCGAAAAGCCTGGCTGAAACGATTTACCTTAAATCAATGGAAAGATTTTGATGAAGGAAGGAATATCACCTGAACTTATATTAAAGCAATGCAGAGATGGACGGCTATCATCACTATATCTTTTTCATGGTCCCTGTGAATTCCTGATAGAAAAGACATTGGATTCAATAAGAAAGGAATTCATGCCTGAGGCTGCAAAGGATTTTAATCTTCACGTCTTTTACGGCGACAGCTCTTCTCCTGGAGAAATAATAGAGACAGCAAGCTCTTTGCCTTTTCTTTCTGAGAACAGGCTCATCATTGTAAGAAGGGCCGATAACTTTACAACTGAGGGCCTTGAAGCATTTATTCCTTATCTTGAGAATCCAGTTGAATCAACCTGCCTTATTTTTGTATCCTCAAAACCGAATTTCAATAAAAGGTTTTATAAAAAAATAATGGAATTCGGTCATGGCGTCAATTTTAAGGAATTAGATGACAGAGCCGTGGTGCCATGGCTGAAAAAAACGGCAAAGGAAATTGGACTTTCTATTGATGCAATGGCATGTATCCATCTTCAGGAGATAGTTGGGAACCAGCTAAGGGAACTATATTCTGAGCTTGAGAAACTTTATCTTCGATACGGGGATAAAAGGGTTGGCGTTGAAGAAGTCAAAGAACTCGCAATCTTCAGCCGCAGTTTTACTGTTTTTGAGCTTATGGATGAAATATCCTTAAGAAGGAAGCCCGAATCCCTGTCGGTTTTAAAGCGTTTCATGGAAGAGGAAAAAGATGGAGCATTGAGAATACTGGGAATGCTTAACAGGCAGATTGGATTGTTGTTGACGGCAAAATCTGTAATTTCAGGAGGGGGACAGGTTTCCGATGTTGCCCGGAAGCTGAAAATGGCTCCTTTTTTTGCAAAAAAAGTGCTTAATCAATCATCAAACTGGACCTTGAGTGATCTTGAAAGGTCTTTAGGTCTTCTATATAAGGCAGACGGACTCCTGAAGTCAGGTTCAGATGCATCGGTTGTTATTGAAAATACACTATTAAGCCTTTGAAGGTATAAGGCTTTTTCTGTAATGAAAACAAAAATGGGAAAATGAGTAAAATGCATTTTCCCATGATTTATCTGCAAAGGAATGAATCCGCTTTAGGGCGTCTGTCGAAAATGGACCAGGTGTTACGAATTGATACTATTTACCTGACGCGCAAGACGGGATATCTTCCGGGCGGCCTGTTTTTTATGAATTATTCCCTTGGAAGAGGTCTTTTGAATTATGGAAACCGCTTTGACTAAGGTTTTATTTGCCTGCTCTGAAGAGTTATTTGTCACAGCAGTCTTCACTTCCTTAACACTATTCTTGACTCTGGTTTTATAACTCTTGTTTCGTAATCTTTTAACTTCGCTTTGTTTGGCTCTTTTGAGGGCTGATTTATGATTTGCCAAATTATGACCTCCAGGAAATTATTTTAAATCAAAATATTAAACCAGAATTTAAAATTTTGTCAAGGAAATTTTATTACTTT
>JAFGMQ010000022.1 GCA_016927455.1 Deltaproteobacteria bacterium | reverse complement strand
ATCGATAAATTTCAGCTTATGCCAACTAACTGTCGGCTTTGGGGGTACTCAGAACCCCCCTGCTCATCCCTTCTCGCGGTACAGGGTGTCGTCATCATTTTTATCCTGTGACATATTACACCTTCTCAATATTTTTTTACTGCTTGAGGTTCTGCAGAAAAGCCTTCAAAACCCCGTGTTGTAATCCTAAACCCTGGCAATCATCTGATTACGCTTGGAACCAGTGGCCGGTTTTCAGGCAGATCCTCACCAGCATCAGCATCACGGGGACCTCAATGAGAACCCCGACAACAGTGGCCAGAGCCGCTCCTGAAGAAAGCCCGAAAAGCATGGTTGCAGTCGCTATGGCGACCTCAAAGTGGTTAGAGGCGCCGATCATGGCGGCCGGGGCAGCATCGTCATAACTCAGATTCAAGAGTCTTGCCAGTCCGTAACCTACCCAGAAGATAAGGTTCGTCTGGATAAACAGGGGAATGGCTATCCACAGTATTGTCAGGGGATTAGACAGTATCACATCACCCTTGAAAGAGAAAAGAAGCACCAGCGTAACAAGAAGGGCGATTACAGTTACAGGCGTCAGAACGTGAAGGAATTTTTCCTGAAACCAGGTGACTCCTCTGACGGAAATAATCCACTTCCGGGATAGATAACCTGCTACCAGGGGCAGGGCGACATAGATCCCGATGGAGAGGACCAGGGCCTGCCAGGGAACGGGCAGTCTTCCAACGCCGAGCAGGAAACCTCCAAGCACCCCGTAGAGCACCAGCATTGTCAGAGAATTTATCGCAACCATCACCAGGGTAAGGCCATCGTTTCCCCGGGCCAGATAGCCCCAGACCAGGACCATGGCAGTACACGGGGCAATTCCCAGCAGAATGCAGCCGGCCAGATAACTCCGCCAGAGTGGGATCTGGAGCATCCGGACTCCCTCATGCATGACGATGGTGCCGGCTCCGTGAGTCGTTCCCACGGGCAGATTCAGGCCGAAGGGCATCTTCACATAGTCAACAGCGTCAGGGCCTATGAGACTGTAGAAAAGACTGCCAAGAAAGAATACCGCTATAGCATACATGGTAAAGGGCTTTATTGCCCAGTTGACAAAAAGGGTTAGAAAGACCGGTTTGCCGCTTTTCCCCGCCTTGATAACCTCTCCGAAGTCGATCTTGACCATAATCGGGTACATCATGAAGAACAGGCAGATGGCAATAGGGATGGAAACCACGGGCGCTTCTCCGACGTAGATGGCCAGACCGTCAAGGTAATGGGCAAAGCCCGGAGCAATTTTCCCGAGTACAATCCCTCCGATAATGCACAGTGCAACCCAAACTGTCAGGTAACGTTCGAATACGTTCGTCATCTTCCTTTGGCTGGCAGCATCTGCTCTATCTGTCATGATATTATCCCTCCTGTATACTATGAAGAGCTAAAGTTCTGATTAAATGAATAAAACCCATGTTGCTATTCTTCAGCCAATACCTCAGGCATTTTCTCAACAAAAGACCTTATTTCATCCCTGACGCGCCTGTAATACGCCATCGCCTTTTGATCATCTGTTATACCCTCGGCAAGGGATGGAGGATCATCAAAGCTCCTGTGCAGGAGTTTTATTCTGGCAGGGAAAAAAGGGCATGAGTCTTTTGCGTTGTCGCAAAGTGTGACCACGTAATCAAATTCACTATCGCCAAAGGCATTCATATCTTTGGCCTGCTGCATGGAGATATCAATTCCCGACTCGGCCATTGCCCTGACCGCCCTCAGATCAATCTTTTTGGGTTCCACGCCCGCTGAGAATGCCTTGAATTGATCACCTTTCAAGGTGTTCGTCCATGCCTCGGCCATCTGGCTCCGGCATGAATTACCGGTACAAAGGAATAATATCTTCAGCCTATTATCCATTTATTGCCTGCCTCTCAATTATGGTCAGAAATATCTTCAAATACATGATGCCAAAAAGGAGCCGGGCTTCATCTCATGTTCAGTTCGTTGAGGGAACTTTTCCCATGGTCAAATAAATTCGCAATAGACCCGTTCTGCACCCTCCGGATAACACCATGAAGTATCCGCAGAAGCCAGCTATATTGCCAAATAGTAATATAGAAATACCTTTTGTCAATGGTTTTTTATTCCAGGGCATATTTTGTTTTTAACAAATAGAAAGTGGATTTAGGCAGTTGCCGGCCATCCGTCTTGATGTCCTTTTCAGTACAGAGGAAGAACGGAGCCATTGAAGAAAAAGGCAAGTGCCCCTATTCCGGCGCAGAATGCCCCCAGAGAAATAAATTTGTTCATTCGAGGCGGGTGGATGGCGTAAAGGGTCAGCGGGAAAAACAGGAAGGCCAGGCAAAAAATAAATTACACATCGTTGATGATCCGAAAGCGCACCATTAAAACTTCGCCACCAATGGAACCCGAGAGCATCATGTTACATAAATGGTTTAGTGGAGATCTGCTGACCTTAAGCACAGCAGGTAAAGCCGGATCAGATTTTTTCAGTACTGTTCTACTTTTTGTGGACTGAAAAAACTCTTTTGAACTGCCAGAAATAATCCCAGCCTGACCATAAGGTCAAACCCAGTGCCACCCATAAAAAGAACATACCGACAACATGGAAATTGACACTTAAATATTCATAATGTAGGCAGAGGCCCAGCAGAGCAACTGATTGAAAAATGGTCTTATACTTGCCAAGGGAATTTGCCTGTATTACGATGCCTTCGCTTACCGCAATTCCTCTCAATCCTGTCACAGCCATTTCCCGGCCGATAATCACAATCACCACCCAGACCGGTATCCTGCCAAGGGGAATAAGCATTATCATGGTCATGGAGATCAGGAGCTTATCTGCCAGAGGATCAAGAAATTTGCCCAGAACAGTTACCGCTCCCAGTTTCCTTGCTAAATAACCATCAAGGATATCAGTTATAGAGGCCAGCCCAAAAAAAAGAGCTGCCAGAAAACCCTCCCATCTTCCATGGAAATTCAGGAATACAAGTACAAGGGGGATGCATATCAGCCTTATGAATGTAATTATATTTGGCAAATTCAGCATTTTGAGATTAGTTCATATAGTTTTTATTGTTGAATGTCTGATAATAACCCAGCACCCTTTTTACAAATGTCTCCGTCTCCGGAAAGGGTGGTACCCCTTTGTATAAATCAACTTTTTCAGGCCCGGCATTATAGGCTGCAAGGGCCAGATTCTTATCTTCGTTGAATCGCTTTAAAAGGATACTGAGGTAGCGCGTACCGCCAAAAATATTTTCTTCAGGATCAAAGGGATTTTCAACAAGCATATCTCCGGCAGTTCCAGGCATAAGCTGCATGAGTCCCTGTGCACCCTTCTTTGATACGGCATTATAGTCAAATGCGGATTCAGCCTTGATCACAGCCTTTATAAGCAGCGGGTCAACTCCGAAACGATTCGATGCCTGTCTGATCAGGTAATCATATTCCTCAATGAAAACCGAAGGAGGCTTTCTGGATGTTCGCATGTAGATTCTGTATCTTGCATCAGTCTTGATATTAGTGAAATGGCGTACTCCGTTTTCATCAACATAACTGTATATATCCGCAAATGAACAGGGGCAGCAAAAAATAAAACAAACAAGCCATATGAGTGCGGTGAAGGTGCTTTTTTTCACTGAAGGCATTTTTATCCCAGCTTTTTCCAGTCCGCAAGAAATCTCTCAAGACCTATGTCAGTAAGAGGATGCTTAATGAGCTGGCGAATGACATTAAAAGGGATTGTTGCTATATCAGCCCCCATAAGTCCGGCCTCAAGTACATGAACAGGATTTCGGATGCTTGCCACAATTATTTCGGTTTCAAAATCATAATTGTCATATATTGCAATTATCTGTTCCACAAGGTCCATGCCGGTGTGGCTTATATCGTCCAGCCTTCCCACAAAGGGGCTGATATATCTAGCCCCGGCCTTCGCTGCCAGCAGGGCCTGAACAGGAGAAAAACAGAGGGTAACATTTACCTTGATGCCCTCCCCGGAGAGTATCCTTACAGCCTTCAATCCTTCTTCTATCAAAGGAATCTTTACCACAATATTGTCTGCCAGTTTGGCCAGCTCCCTTGCTTCACGAATCATTCCCTGGGAATCCACACTCAACACCTCGGCGCTGACAGGTCCATCAACAATTTCACATATTTCCTTTATAAGTCCCTTGAATTCCCTGCCCTCCTTTGAAACCAGTGACGGATTGGTAGTAACCCCGTCAACCATTCCAAGTTCATTAGCCGTTTTTATTTCTTCGATATTTGCCGTATCAATAAAGAACTTCATAATTCCCCCCAGCTGATGCTGAAATAGACTGTTAAAAATCTCCTGTTATCCGGAACTTCTCAACGTCTTCTATAAAACAAAACGTTATCTCAACATATCTCTCTCAAATTTGTCCCCGCATTCTTCGCTGCAGAAAAAATACTCCTTTTCACCAATAATTCTTCTATGCGCATCTCTTAAGGGGAGATAGACTTTACAGTACGGATCCTGAACCATCTCATTTACCTTGCCATCTTTCCTGTGTTCTCTGACACTTTTGTTTGCATCATAGAAGGTCCTTATTACTCGATAGAGCAAAAAGGCAATCAGAAATATAATTAATAATTTCAACATCTATCTCTCCCGAAGCGGAATTACCGCCTGACCGTTTTCGGGGACTTTTTCCAGCAATTCGGCCATGGTCTCACCAATGACGGGGTGATTTAAATCAGGGTCCAGTTGAGCAATTGGTATGAGGACAAACCTTCTCAAGTGCATAAGAGGATGAGGAACAGTCAATCCCCTTTCATCAATAATATCCTGTCCAAAGATCAGAATATCCAGATCAATAGTTCGTGGAGCGCAAATCTTACCCCTTTCTCTTCCCAAAGCAGTCTCAATCTGCAGAAGGCTTTTTAACAGATCATGGGCGGAAAGTTGAACCGACAAAGATATGACCACATTTACAAACCATTCAGAGGATTCCATTTCCACTGGCTCAGTTCTGTAAAAATCTGATTTTGCCATGACTTTGCAGCAGGGAATCCGGTCAATAAGGTCAGCTGCTTTTGTGCAGTTCCCCAGCTTGTCCCCAAGATTTGAGCCGATGCTTATATAAGCGGTTTTTATCATTACAGGGGCTCGTCGGCAACCTAAAATTTCATTTTGCCCAGCCTACTTATTGCCTCTGAAAGCCTTTCAACGCCCTGTGTAAGCGCAATACGAAAAAAGCCCTCCCCTGGCTCTCCAAAACCGTTTCCCGGTGTTACCACAAGACCTGATTCTTCAAGCAAACGTGACGCAAACCGGGCTGAGGCATAGCCTTCAGGGGTTTTGACCCAGAGATAAAATGTTGCCTTAGGGGATTCAACTTCAAAACCCAAGTCTTTAAGGCCTTTAACCACTATATCCCGTCGCGTGCAGTATACATCCCCCATATCTGTCACACTGGATTGATCTCCCTTAAGGGCGGCAACTGCAGCTGACTGTATGGCCTTGAAGACGCCGGAGTCGATATTGCTCTTGATTGCGCCCAGACCTTGTATGGCTTCCCTGTTGCCCACGGCAAAGCCTATCCGCCAGCCACTCATGCTGTATGTCTTGGAAAGAGAATGAAATTCCAGACCCACATCCTTGGCCCCCTGAACCTGCAAAAAGCCTGGGGGCTGGTAACCATCAAAAGCCATCTCAGTATAGGCGGCATCGTGGCATACGGCAATCCGATGCTTATGTGCAAATTCCACGACCCGGCTGAAAAATGCCAGGTCAGCTACAGCGGAGGTCGGATTATTGGGATAATTGATAAACATGATCCGGGCCTTTTCAGCTATTCCCTCCGGGATGGCATCCAGATCAGGCAGGAACCTGTTTTTACTCAGAAGCGGCATGAAAAATGATTCTCCGCCTGCGAAGATTGTGGCAATGTTATACACTGGATAGGCGGGTGACGGGATCAGGGCAATGTCTCCCGGGTTAATAAAGGCTAACGGATAGTGAGCAATACCCTCTTTACTTCCAATCAGACAGCATACTTCTTCCTCAGGATCAATATCCACACCGAATCTCTTCCTGTACCATGCGGCCACAGCTTCCTTGAAGCTGGCCATTCCTGAATATAAAGGGTAACCATGGCTTGCCGGATCATTAAGCGCATTTTTCATCGCTTCAACAATATGCGAGGGCGTGGGAAGATCAGGATCTCCAACGCCCAGATCAATAATATCTACTCCCCGCGACAGGGCTTCAGTCTTCTTTCTGTCAATCTCCTTGAAAAGATAAGGGGGAAGCTTGCCTAATCTTTCTGATTTTTCAAATATATTCATTTTAACCTCATTAAATAATGATCTCTAAAGATAGCCCGCGCATGACGCTTAAACAGTCTTCTTGTAACGCTCCAGATTTGAATCTTCAGTATCCCTACCAGGGGGAATACTTTCTAATGCCTTAACCCCAAGACATCCTGCATATCATAGAGCCCGTTCGGCTGGCTCATTAACCACTTCGCAGCCCTTACGGCGCCCCTTGCAAAATTGTCCCTGTTGTGTGCACGATGCGTCAGTTCAAGCCTTTCACCAATCCCTCCGAACATTACGGTATGTTCGCCTGTAATGTCTCCGGCACGCCAGGATTGTATTCCGATCTCTTCATCTGTTCTTTCCCCGATATTCCCCTTTCTCTGATAGACCCCGACTTTTTCAATATCACGCCCGACAGCCCGGGCAAGCACCTCAGCCAGGCGGAGAGCTGTTCCGCTAGGGGCATCTTTTTTAAGGCGGTGATGGGTCTCAAGGATCTCCATGTCATAGTCGCTGCCAAGGATTGATGCCATTTCACGGGCTATCCTGAACATAACATTTACACCCACGCTCATGTTAGGGGCCATAACACATCTTATCCCTGATGCACGTTCTTTTATCTCCTCGAGCATGTCCCCGCTCATGCCGGTTGTGCCTATCACCATGGCCAACCCGCATGAAACGGCCGAACGCATATTGATCAATGTTGTTTGGGGATTCGTAAAATCGATTATTACATCTCCTTTATCAGCCACCTCGTTCAGGGAACCTGATATTGCTACACCCATATTTCCGGCACCGGCCACTTCCCCTGCATCTCTGTCAATTTCAGTACTGTCCGGCCGCTCAAAGGCACCGGCAAGGGATACCTCATTATCATCGCTGATCATCTGAATTATGCGTTTCCCCATTCGGCCTGCAGCACCGGCTACAATAGCTCTGATCATTGTTGTCTCTCCACATCGACGAGTTGAATTTGAGATCAAAATACGAATTATATCAATCCATAGTCTCCAAGGGCATTCTTCAGTCTTTCGAGATTGGCGCTTGACATAGGTACAAGGGGGAGCCTGAATTCAAGCCTGATTTTCCCCATAAGTGAAGCCGAAGTCTTTACAGGTATGGGATTTGTTTCGTAAAACATGGCCCTGCACAGCGGAAGGAGTTTATAGTAGATTTCCCTTGTCTTTTCAATATCTCCTTTTTCCCAGGCATTCACCATATCAGCCACATCCCTCGGGACAATATTGGCAACTACTGACACGACCCCCTTTCCGCCTATGGAAAGAACCGGCAGGGTTATATTGTCATCACCTGAAAGCAGGGTAATCTTATCCCCGGCGAGGTTGATGATCTCCGCCATCTGTTCAAGATTGCCGGATGCCTCTTTAATTGCATGGATTTCAGGGAACTCTGCAAGCCTTGCAACAGTTTCCGGCAGCATATTGACTCCTGTTCTGCCAGGCACATTATACAGAACCTGTGGAAGCGCAACGGCTTCAGCAATAGCCTTATAATGCTGGAACAGGCCTTCCTGAGTCGGTTTGTTGTAATAAGGGGTAACCTGAAGTGTAGCATCCGCTCCGGCCTCTTTTGCATGTTTTGTCAGATCAATGGCTTCACTGGTGCTGTTCCCTCCGGTTCCGGCTATCACTGGGGCCCTTCCTTTTACCGCATCTATGGCAACCCTGATGACTTTGTTGTGTTCCTCCACGCTGAGGGTAGCGGATTCGCCGGTTGTACCGCAGGGAACAATGGCACTGGTACCGTTTTCAATCTGAAACTCTATCAGATCGCGGTACGCATCCTCATCAAATACTCCTTCTTTAAATGGAGTAACTATGGCAACAATGGATCCCTTAAACATAATCAGCCCCCTTTTTTTAATTAAGCTGTCCTGAAAATCCGTCGATGTCAGTTTATAACACCGGAACGATTCACAATCAAACCAGCATTTTCATTACTACCATTGATCACTTCTTTTTGAAAAGTTCAACAGGCCGGGCATACGTTACAGGTTATTGGCCCGGCCCCGCAGAAGGATAACCTTTCTGCGAAGAATTAAGAACTATAAAGCCTCCCTGTTAAGTTGACCCTGGTAGATAAAAGATGTATTTCCCTCCAGCCAGATTTCCTCAAATCCTCCTTCAAAGTCTTTATTTCTTTTGAAGTAAATAGTCAGGTCTTCACCGCTTCTGGTCCTTACTTTCACAGGTGAATCCGTCATTCCCCTTAGAGAGGATACAAGGGCGCATGCAATTGACCCGGTTCCACAGGCCAGCGTCTCATCTTCAACACCCCTTTCATAGGTCCTTATCTCAAGTTGACCAGGCGCATTTATCTTCATAAAATTTGCGTTTGCTCCCTGAGGTGAAAGAAGGCTGTGGTGCCTGATGAAACTCCCATGCTCCTTTACAGGGTAATCCGCCAGTTCTTCGACCTGGACTACTGCATGCGGAACTCCGGTATTTATAAAATCAATGCTTTTCCAGCCCTTCTTATGTTCAATTTTTAAATCTCTTGCGAAACCCCTGGCCGGAGGCATAAGAATCTTCACTATCCTGCCGTTGACTTCCGCCGGGATATGTCCTGCCATAGTTTCGGATACCATTTTCGATCCTGCAATGCCCTTCAAAAAGGCGAAACGTGAGACGCACCGTCCACCGTTTCCGCACATCTCAGCCTCTCCTCCGTCTGCATTGAAGTATCTCCAGCGAAAATCGTAATCCCTTGATTTTAAAACAAAAATAACACCATCCGCGCCTATTGATTCCCTTCGGCGACAGGCCCTTTTTACAAAGTATCCCATGTCATTTTCATGTATAAGACCGCGCCTGTTGTCAATAATTATAAAATCATTTCCGGTACCGTTCATCTTCCAGAATTCAATGCCTTCCATCTCTTATCATAACCTCCCGATCTATAACATGAAATCAGGAATTGATTCTCCTCTTACAAGGTCTTCATAGGTCTCTCTGGCCCTTATAACATAATAACGGTTACCCTTTGCCATGACTTCGCAGGCCCTCGGTCTTGAATTATAATTGGATGACATGCTGTAACAATAGGCGCCGGCGCTCATAACTGCCAGAAGCTCTCCAGGCTCAAAGACAGTTGTCTCCCTTTCTCTTGCAAAGAAATCCCCTGATTCGCATATGGGCCCGACAATATCCGCTGTGACTTTGCTCCGTCCGGAAAGCCTTACAGGCTGAATGGCGTGAAATGAATTGTAAAGGCTTGGCCTTATCAGATCATTCATTCCTGCATCCACAATGAAAAAAGTCCTGTCATTTGTTGTCTTTGTATAGAGAACCCTTGTGACCAATATCCCCGCGTTTCCCATTATCACACGGCCCGGTTCGAGTATCAGGGTCAGATCAGTTGCTCCGAGGACGTCATGAACGGCCGCAGCATATTCCCTTGGGAGGGGAGGAGCCTCCGTATCATAGGTTATGCCGAGACCGCCTCCCAGATCCAGATAATCAATGCGGATTCCGGATCCTTCCAGACTGTTAATCAATCCTTTTAATTTCTCTATCGTATCAACAAAGGGACTGACCTGTGTCAGCTGGGATCCAATGTGGCATGCCACTCCTCGTACATCAAGGTTTTTCAGGTTTTTAGCTATGATATATTGTTCCAACGCCTCATTTATATCAATCCCAAACTTATTTTGCTTAAGACCTGTCGAAATATAGGGATGTGTTATTGGATCAACATCGGGATTGACTCTTAATGCCAGATTTGCCTTCTTACCGAGCCTGCCTGCCACCTCGTTCAACTTCAGTATTTCCTGCGGAGATTCGGCGTTAAACATGAGGATGCCCGATGTCAGGGCATATTCAATATCTTCCGTCTTTTTTCCAACCCCGGAGTACACAATCTTTTTCGGATCGACACCGACTTTGAGGGCCCTATAGAGCTCTCCGCCGGACACAATATCGACCCCTCCTCCTTCAAGAGCAAAAAGTCTCACTACAGCAAGGTTTGAGTTTGATTTCATGGAAAAGCACGTCAGGTGTTTTAAATGACCGAATGCATCGTCAAATACCCTGAAGTGTTGATGAAGTGTGGCATATGAATAGAGGTAGAAAGGCGTACATACTTTCTGTGCAATTTCTGATACAGATGTCTCTTCACAATAGAGATCGTTGTCTATGTAATGGAAATGATGCATATCTCTTGGAATTAATTATTGAGGGCTTTTAATCCGGATCGAACTGGATACCCGTAAAGGTTAAAATTTCAATCGTCAACCGCAAATCTGGCCTGGGTAGAAGGTGGACCGACAGCACTGTTCGGGCCGATCAGGCTGACTTTAAAAAAATGAATGCCTTTTTTTACCTCCATTGGAATACGGCAGTAGAAACCGCCTTCAGTGATAACATCACCTTCGACATCCTGGTAAACAGAATAATTAACAGGGCAGCCTTCACATGGAAAATCATAAGGCGCATACCAGGCATGATAAATACGGCAGCCCTTAATTTCCGCCCTGTCTGTTCCCCGGCCATGAATGGAGGATACAGTCCCTTTCAGGGCAATGTTCCCTGTTTCTATTTCAACCTGCAACTGCATAACGGTATAGGGAAAATCCTTTTCCGGCAGAAACGGCGGAGCCTTTCTGCCGCATCCGAATACAGACAGAATAATCAGAGCAACTGCGGCAGGCAGTAGAAAGTTGACCAGTTTCAAATTCTGAGATCCTCTTTTTCTTTTTTGATGCTTTTTCTTACAGCATCGTGGCCGGTTCCGCCGGGGATCTTTTTCCTCTTAACAGACATTTCAGTATCAAGCCACTCATAAACATCCTGATCAATTTTCCTCGCGAAGCCCCTCATTTCATCAAGAGAAATCTCATTAAGCTCTTTTCCTTTATCAAGGGCATAAAGCACTATCCTGCCGACTATTTCATGGGCTTCCCTGAAGGTCATACCTTTCACTACGAGGTAATCTGCAAGGTCAGTCGCAACAAGGAATCCTTTTTCTGCAGCGGCCCTTAATCTTTCACGGTTAAATGAAATTTCTCCTATAAGCTTTGTCATGACCTCAAGACAGATTTCAACCGTATCAGCCGAATCAAAAAGGCCCTCCTTGTCTTCCTGCATATCTTTATTATATGTCAGCGGCAGTCCCTTCATAACAGTAAGAAGAGATATCAGGTGGCCGTAAACGCGACCGGTTTTTCCTCTGATAAGCTCAGGCAGGTCGGGGTTTTTTTTCTGCGGCATTATGCTGCTCCCCGTACAGAAGGCGTCTGATATTGAAATAAAAGAGAATTCCTGGCTTGACCAAAGAATCAATTCTTCACTCAGACGGCTTAAGTGCATCATCAATACGGAGGCATTGAAAAGAAATTCAAGAACAAAATCGCGGTCACTAACCGCATCCATGCTGTTTTCAGAAATGCCGTCAAATCCCAGCTCATCAGCCACCATCTCCCTGTCCAGGTTAAACGTGGACCCTGCAAGAGCGGCACTGCCCAACGGAAGGATGTTTACCCTTTTAAGGGAGTCATTGAAACGTTCTCCGTCTCTTTTCAGCATAGCATTGTAGGCGAGCAAATGATGAGACAGCAAAACCGGTTGAGCGCGCTGCAAATGAGTGTATCCCGGCATTATCAAATCAAGGTTGTCTTCAGCAATTTTAACAAGGGTAATCCGGGTTTCCCTGATCAGGGCAGTAATATGATGAATCACATCCCTGACATAGAGCCTTACATCCAGAGCAACCTGATCATTTCGGCTTCTTCCGGTATGAAGTTTTTCACCCAGTGAGCCTGTTTTGCCTACAAGGGTCTTTTCAACAAGTCCATGTATATCTTCGTAATCATCGCTAATCAGCAAATCCCCGCGTTCAATTTCTCTGTTTATTTCACCAAGCGCGGCAAGAATTTTCGATGCCTCATCATCGCTGATTATTCCCTGTCTTGCCAGCATTTTACAATGGGCCATGCTGCCCTTTATATCCTGGGCATAAAGACGGCGGTCAAAGCCAATGGATGCATTAAATCTGTTTACAAGGGAATCGGTTTCCTCCCGGAAGCGACCGCCCCAAACTTTTTCAGTCATACGGTTTTCCTTGGAAAATCAAATGCCGGCTTTTCTTTTCTCCAACAGTCTCGCCATCTTCAGCCTGAGACCGCTCAATCTGATGAAGCCTTCAGAATCCTTCTGATTATATATGTCCTCCCCTTCAAATGATGCCAGGCTGGCATCATAAAGGGACGATTCGGATTTTCTTCCAACCACAATGCAATTACCCTTATACAGTTTCAGTTTTACAAATCCGCTGACATTTTTTTGACTTTCGTCGATCATCACCTGGAGCATCTCGCGTTCAGGAGAAAACCAGAAGCCGTAATAAACCATTTCCGTATATCTCGGCACAAGGCTGTCACGGATATGCATGACCTCCCTGTCAAGAGTAATTGACTCCATTGCTATATGAGCCACCCTCAGGATAGTTCCCCCGGGAGTTTCATAGACGCCCCTTGACTTCATTCCCACATACCTGTTTTCCACCATATCGACCCTGCCGATTCCATTTCTTCCGCCGAGTTCGTTCAGATGAGCCAGAAGCTGATGAGGGGGCATGGATTCTCCGTTTACAGAGACCGGATCGCCTTTCCTGAATTCTATTTCAATATATTCAGGTTTATCAGGCGCTTTTTCAGGTGATACAGACAGCAGGAACATATCTTCGGGAGGTTCATTCCATGTATCTTCAAGTATCCCTCCCTCAAAGCTTATATGCAGCAGATTGCGATCGCTGGAATAAGGCTTGTCCTTGCTGACTGGCACAGGGATTTTCCTTGAAGCGGCATAATTCATAAGGTCTTCTCTTCCTTTAAACGGCCATATCCTCCACGGGGCAATTATTTTCAGGTCTGGATTCAGGCGCATAAATGCCAGCTCAAACCTGACCTGATCATTTCCCTTCCCTGTGGAACCATGACATACCGCATCGGCACCTGCTCTCTTGGCCGTTTCGACCTGTCCCCTTGCAATGGGAGGCCGCGCAAGAGAAGTCCCCAAAAGATAGGTTGATTCATATATGGCATTCGCCCTGAGTGCGGGCCAGACAAAGTCTCTGACAAACTCTTCTTTCAGATCATCTATGACTATTTCATCGGCGCCTGTTTTCAGGGCTTTTTCCCTTATTCCGTCAAGTTCCTGGCCCTGCCCTACATCAGCGACATAGGCAACCACAGGGCAATCATAGGTTTCCTTGAGCCATGTAAGAATAACGGAGGTATCAAGGCCACCTGAGTAGGCCAGAACTATTTTTTTTATCTTTTCGGTCAACTATAATCTCCTTAAATCAATTTAAATTATTCAAAACCCTGTCAAGGGTATCCAGAAGAAGATCGATTTCCTTTTTGCTGATAATCAGTGGGGGTATAAAGCGCAGCACTTTATCCTGCACACAGTTAATAAGAAAACCTTCTTCCAGACATTCTGCAACAACCGGGGCTCCAGGGCGATCAAGCTCCATGCCCAGGATCAACCCCAGCCCCCTGACATCCTTTACAAACCCGTACTTTCGCCTGAGATCCTGAAGTCCGCCTTGAAAATATTCTCCCACGTCTCTGCAGTGCTCAATCCATCCATCGTGAATTAGACTTTTAAGGACTGCAAGCGACACTGCAGTCACAAGTGGCGTCCCGCCAAAGGTCGTCGCATGGCTTCCCGGCCCGAAAGACCGGCTTATATCTTCTGTTGACAGCATTGCACCAACAGGAAGACCATTACCAAGGGCCTTTGCCAGTGTCATGATGTCGGGAGTAACCCCGTAATGTTCATGACAGAATAGCCTGCCAGTCCGTCCCATTCCTACCTGGACTTCATCAAATATCAAAAGGGCATGCCGTTCGGCACATAGCCTTCTCACATCTTTCAGGAAACCTGACTGAGGGCATACTATGCCGCCTTCACCCTGTAAAGGTTCCATTATGACTGCGCATACTGACTCATCCATGGCCTCGTCAAGACGGTCTATATCATTAAACGGCACAAATTTAAACCCCTGCAGAAGCGGATCATAACCAGCCTGTATCTTTTTTTGACCGGTGGCTGAGAGAGTAGCCATAGTCCTTCCGTGGAAAGAATTTTCCATGGAAATAATGACGTGCCTTTGATTTTCATATTTCTCATTTGCATAACGCCGTGCAAGCTTAATAGCCGCTTCATTTGCTTCAGCACCGCTGTTACAGAAAAACACCCTGTCGGCAAAAGAATTCTCAACCAGCAGCTGTGAGAGTTCTGCCTGAGGTCTTGTATAGAAGAGATTTGAAACATGAATCAGTTTTCTTGACTGTTCTTCAAGAACTCCTGTAACAAGGGGTGAACTGTGACCCAGGGCACATACGGCAATGCCGCTTATAAAGTCCAGATATTCCCTGCCGTCCTCATCCCAGACCCGGCATCCGTCTCCTCGAACTAACGTCACTGGAAGGCGGCTGTAGGTCTGAAACATATACCTGTCAGCCATGTCCTTTGTTGTCTCGTTTTGTGAATTGGTCATCCTGTAATTTCTCCGAGTGAGCTATTTATATGATTATTAATATGTGCCGATTTGCAGAAACCATTATCCGGCATGAATTTTCAATGGACCAGCTCCGTTCCTACCCCTATTTTTGTGAAGATCTCAAGAAGGATAGCATGGCTTTTCCTTCCGTCAATAATATGGGCCTTTTTAACGCCGCTGTTCAATGCTTCGATGCAGCAGTTGATCTTTGGAATCATTCCCCCTTTTATTGTTCCGTCGTTTATTAATTGAAGCGCCTTCTGAACCGTGAGGGTTGAAATAAGGTTGCCGTCCCTGTCAAGGACACCTTCAGTATCAGTAAGCAGAATCAATTTCCTTGCATTAAGGGCTGAGGCAACGTGACCGGCAACCAGATCAGCATTGATATTGTATGTTTCCCCGTCTTTTCCTGCACCTACCGGTGCAATAACCGGCATAAATTCACTTTTGATCAGGCTCATGAGGATATTGGTATCCACTGATGTCACTTCACCTACCATTCCCATATCAATAATTTCAGGTGGCTGATCCCCATTTTTCTTCTTCAAATACTGCATCTTCGTGGCTGTTATAAGGCGGCCATCCTTTCCGGACAGGCCTACAGCCGATCCGCCGTTCCGGTTGATCAGGCTTACTATTTCCTTGTTGACCTTTCCCACCAGTACCATTTCGACGACATCCATTGTTTGCTTATCGGTCACCCTCATGCCGTCTATAAATTCAGGCTTTATTGAAAGCTGTTCCAGCAAATCACCTATCTGCGGCCCGCCTCCATGGACTACTATGGGATTCATACCCACATATTTCATCAGAATGACATCAAGGGCAAAGTCATTCTTAAGGTGTTCATCTACCATAGCGTGACCGCCGTATTTTACTACAATTGTGGCCCCGTTAAACCTCTGGATATATGGGAGGGCTTCAATGAGAATTTTTGCCCTGTACTCGTCATTAAACGTCATTTTATAATATATACCTGCTAAGGTTTTCGTCCTCCAAGATATCTTCCAGTTTCTTCCCCACATAGTCTTTTGTTATAATTACTTCTTTTTCCGTCATATCAGGGGCATCAAAGGATACCTCATCAAGAAGTTTCTCCATGATTGTATGAAGCCGGCGTGCTCCTATATTCTCCATACTCTCATTGACATCACAGGCTATTCTGGCTATCTCGGTTATAGCCGAATCATCAAACTGCATGTCAATCCCCTCTGTCCCGAGCAATGCCTCGTATTGTGTTATTAAAGCATTTTTAGGTTCAGTAAGGATGCGAACAAAATCTTCCATAGAAAGTGAATTCAGTTCCACCCTTATGGGAAATCTCCCCTGGAGTTCCGGCAGCAGATCCGAGGGCTTGCTCACATTGAATGCCCCTGCTGCAATAAAAAGGACATGATCGGATTTAACAAGGCCGTACTTGGTTGTTACAGTAGAACCTTCAACAATGGGCAGAAGATCCCTTTGTACACCCTGACGGGAAACATCAGGGCCGTATGAAGATTCAGTATCTGCTATCTTATCCAGTTCATCCAGGAAAATAATGCCGTTCTGTTCTGTTGAACGGATAGCCAGTTCAATAACTTTGTCCATATCTATAAGGCGCTGAGACTCCTCTTCGAAAATGATCTCTTTTGCTTCCGGTATTTTTACACGCCTTTTCTTTTTCTTTGGAGGAAAAATATTGCCGAATATCTCTTTTACGTTGAATTCCATTTCCTCTATTCCTGCAGTGGAAAAGACTTCAACCATGGGCAAATTGCTGTCTGTGATCTCTAACTCCACATAGCGTTCATCCAGTTTTCCGTTTCTCAACATGCGGCGCAGTTTTTCACGGGTAGAAAAAGCCTCGGATTTTTCTGCCTTAACTACCTCGAGTGTTTTTTCCTTTTCTGCCTTATCATTTCGAACGTCTTCCTTTTTTTTGGGAAGCAGAATATCGAGCAGTCTTTCTTCGGCAAGCTCATGGGCCTTGGCCTTTACTCTTTCCTGTTCTTCCTTTTTTGACATGTTTACCGAAAGGTCTGTGAGATCCCTGATCATGGACTCAACATCACGGCCAACATACCCTACCTCTGTAAATTTGGTAGCCTCAACTTTCAGAAAAGGTGAGTTGGCAAGTCGGGCAAGTCGTCTGGCAATCTCGGTTTTTCCCACTCCTGTCGGGCCAATCATGATAATATTTTTTGGGGCAATTTCATCTCTAAGCTCTTTTGAGACCTGTTGACGGCGCCACCTGTTTCTCAAGGCGATAGCTACCGATCTTTTGGCATCGTCCTGCCCGATTATGTATTTATCCAGTTCCAAAACTATTTCCCTGGGAGTTAATACCTTCACCAAATGCTGGTCTTGCGGTTGTTCATTTTTCATATCAGACAATCTGTAGAAATCCTTTCAGTGTTTTATGCAGCAAATATGCAATGTTTCTCTTGTCTATTCATCACACTCGAGCTCGATTGATTCTATCTGCTCATTGGTATAAATACAAATAGAAGCCGCAATTTTCATGGCTTCAATCGCTATTGCATTTGCATCCAGTTCTGAATGTTCCAGAAGGGCCCGCGCAGCTGCAAGCGCATAGGGCCCGCCTGATCCTATTGCTGCAACTGATTCGTCAGGTTCAATTATATCTCCTGTGCCGGAGATTATGAATATATGATCTTTATCCATTGTAAGCAGCATCGCCTCAAGTTTTCTGAGGATCTTGTCTGTTCTCCAGTCTTTTGCCAGTTCCACTGCCGCCCTGGTCAGCCTTCCGCTGTATGACTCCAGCTTTGCCTCCAGTCTGTCAAAAAGGCTGAACGCATCTGCTGATGCCCCTGCAAATCCCACCAGTATCTGATCCTTGTACATATAGCGAACCTTTGATGCGTGGTGCTTCATAACTGTTTCGCCAAGACTGACCTGGCCGTCTCCGGCCATAACGGCCCTGTTGCCTTTTCTTACTGCAAGGATAGTTGTAGATCTTGTTTTTGGAAATAAGTTTTGAGTCATCATTTTTCTCCATTACTCCAGACGGCTTCTCGGATGTGCCCTGTCATAGACCTCCATAAGTCTGTCAAGGCTGACATGCGTATACTTCTGGGTTGTAGAAAGGCTCACATGTCCCAGAAATTCCTGGACCGATCTGAGATCTGCACCTCCATTAAGAAGATGGGTTGCGAATGTGTGTCTCATTGAATGAGGGCTTATGTCAGGAGTCAAACCACTCTCCTTTGCATATCTTTTCATTATCCTTGCAATACTCCGGGATGATAGCCGCCCTCCTCGAAAATTTATAAATAAAGGTGTATCCGGCGATTCAGTTCCTGAATCTTTTCTGAGGCCTTGAGTTGCATCCATATACGCCATGACAGCGTCAAGCGCCTGCCTTCCAATCGGCACAATCCTTTCCTTGTTCCCTTTTCCAATGATTTTTACAAGGCGTTCTTCAAAATCAATGTTTGAGATATTCATTGATTCAAGTTCGCTTACCCTCAGTCCGCATGAATAAAGCACCTCCAGAATGGCAAGATCCCTCAATCCAAGAGGTTTTTGCTTTTCCGGTCTTTCCAGGAGCCTGAACACCTCATCAACGGAAAGATAGCTGGGTATATACTTTCCTAACCTGGGAGTCAGAATATCAGATGCAGGATTTACTCCAATAACCCCGGATTTTTCCAAAAACAGGAAAAATGAACGAATGGCTGAGAGCTTTCGTGCAATTGTGGTACGCGTCAAATGGCCATAAAGACTTCCCAGGTATTTTCTTATCACCAGGCGATCAACCATATCCGCTTTTAAAGAGGCTTTTTTATCCTCCAACTCCCCGATTTCACTGCCAAGGAACTTTAAAAACTGGTTAAGGTCGTTTTGATAGCTCCTTACAGTATGGATAGAATACCCCTTTTGGATTTTCAAAGAGGCAATAAAAGTCTTTATTAAATCTTCAAGCAACAAGATATGCCTTCGCAATTATCTTTGAAAAAAATTACAGAAACCTTATCACATGTTCCTGTCCGGTATTTAGAGTGACTTTTTTAATCTTCCTGTAACGCTGTCCAGCCTGACATGACTTTATCGAATCAACCTCTTTAATATGCAAAATTAAATAACTTAGCATTTTCCCGCAAATTATCAATGAAAAAATCAACTATTATTGGGCATTTCAGCAAAATAACCCTGATTTACCTCACATGACACATTCTTGGCTTGACTTTAATTTGACTGTTGATGTATCTACTTCAAGATTGGATATAAATCAATATATCTGAGATATATGTATTTTCAAAAAGACAATGAATAAAGACGGTTTTCATCAGAATTTATTTATGGTCTTTTTATACCTGAAAATGTAAAAATCTGAAATGTTTTTGTAAAATCTGGTTTTATTAATTTTACCTGACGGCATGGGGAAAAGACCTGCTGCTGCATCTCGCTTTACCTTCTGCCGTCTTGAATCCGGATATAGAATAGATGAAGGAGGACGGTTTCTGGTATGCGGCAATTATTCCTGCAGTTTTTTACAGAGTCGTTCGGTAGTTAATTTATACGCGAGACTGCTTTTGTAAGCGTCTGAACTTTGATTGATCAGGAAAGGGCCTAAATATGCAAAGAAAAGCTGAAGATCTTAGAAATGTGGCGCTGATTGCTCACGGCGGTTCGGGCAAAACTTCCCTGGCAGAAGCCATGCTGTTCACGGGAAAAAGTGTCACAAGATTTGGAAAAGTGGACGATGGAACTTCCAATTTTGACTTCGAACCAGAGGAAGTGAAGAGAGGCATAACTATAAGCACTTCTTTTAACCACTGCACCTGGAAGAAACACATAATAAATATTATTGATACCCCTGGTGATGATAACTTCCTTTCGGATACTAAATTTTCCCTTCAGGCAGCCGACGGTGTAATTGTTGTCATTGATGCTACTTCAGGCGTAAAAGTCGGGACTGAAAAGGTCTGGGCTTTCGCGGAGGAACAGAAGCTTCCAAAGATGATCTTCATTAATAAAATGGACAGGGAGAGGGCTGATTTTTACAGGGTCATTGAAGAGGTCTCCAAGACATTCGAGATAAAAATAACTCCGGTATTGCTGCCAATAGGTTCTGAGGAAACCTTCTCCGGGCTTGTGGATCTGATAAATATGAAGGCATATAATTACACTAAGGACGGAAGCGGACAATTTGAGACTGCTGATATACCGTCTGACATGGATGATGCTGTAACTGAATGGCGTGAAAAAATTATCGAAAACATTGTTGAAGTAGATGACGTACTTATGGAAAAATATCTGGAAGGGGAAGAGCTCTCTTCCCAGGAGATATTCGACACTTTTATACGCGGCGTCAAATCCGGGGCAGTTGTTCCGATATTATGCGGTTCTGCAACTTTGAATATTGGACCGCCTCAGTTGATGGATATTATCGTCCAGGGTTTCCCTTCACCTCTCGAGAGAGATCCGAAACAGGGTATAAGGCCGGGCAGTGATGAAATGTTTGAATTGAAGGCAGATGCTGAAACGTCTTTTTCAGGGCTGGTTTTTAAAACCATCGCCGATCCTTTTGCGGGAAAGCTTACTCTGTTAAGGGTATTTTCAGGCACAGTCGAATCGGACTCAACATTGTATAATGCAAATAAGGAGACCAGAGAAAAATTCGGACAACTGCTTATAATTGAAGGGAAAAAGCAGCAGCCGGTAGAAATGGCTTGTCCAGGCGATATAATTGCCATTGCTAAGCTTAAGGAAACAGCAACAGGAGATACACTGTGTTCAGAAAATGCACCCGTGGTATTTAAGGGTGTTGAAGCTCTTCCTCCCGTAATATCCTATGCGGTTGAGGCAAAGGCCAAAGGCAGTGAAGATAAGCTTTTTAGTTCTATCTCCAAACTTCTTGAGGAAGATCCTACTCTGAGACTTGACAGGGATCAGACTACCTCGGAAGTAATTCTTTCCGGCACCGGTCAGATACATCTCGAGGCCACCTGCGAAAAACTCAACAGGAAGTTTGGTGTTGAGGTAAATTTAAAGCCTGTCAAGGTGCCTTATAGAGAAACCATAACAAAGAAGGCTGAAAAGATTATCTATAGACATAAAAAACAATCAGGAGGGCGGGGCCAGTTTGCAGAAGTCCATTTCGACGTCTTTCCTCTTGAAAAAGACTCGGGTTTTGAGTTTTTTGAAGACCTGACAGGGATGAATGTGCCACGCAATTTTGTCCCGGCAGTTGAAAAGGGCCTTCATGAAGCGCTTAAAAGCGGAACCCTTGCCGGATATCCGATTGTTGATTTGAAGGTTCGTTTTTTCGATGGAAAGTCCCATGAAGTTGACTCTTCTGAAATGGCATTCAAGATAGCCGCAAGCATGTGCCTCAAGAAGGCTATTCAGGAGGCCAGGCCTACCCTGCTTGAGCCGATTATGAAAATGGAGATTACTGTCCCGGAAGATGTTATGGGTGATGTTATGGGTGATCTCAACAGCAGGCGTGGAAGGGTTCTTGGTATGGACAGCCAGGGAAAATATCAGGTGATTAAGGCCAGTGTGCCGATGGCTGAGGTAATGAAATATGCACTTGACCTCAACTCCATGACCGGAGGCCGCGGTTCGTTCACGATGGAGCATTCCCATTATGAGGAAGTCCCGGCTCAATTGGCTGAAAAGGTTATTGCTGAATCCCAGCAGGAAAAAGAATAGATATCAAGCCTTAAAATATGGAAATCAGAGCAGGAGTCTTAACAATCAGTGACAAGGGGTCTCAGGGCCTGAGAAAGGATGAGAGCGGGGAAATTGTTGTTGCCATGCTTGAAAAGCACGGTTTTAATGTAATCAGGAAACTGATCATCCCTGATGACATAGAAAAGATCGCTGAAACCATCAGGGCGTGGGTTGATAATGAACATTTCTCTCTTATCATCACATCCGGAGGAACCGGACTCAGTCCCAGGGATCTTACTCCTCAGGCAATGAAAAGAGTTATTGACTATGAAGTGCCCGGGATGGCGGAGGCTATGCGGTACGCCAGCCTGAAAAAGACTCCCCACGCCATGATGTCACGTGCCATGGCCGGTGTCAGAAATTCATCCCTTATAATAAATCTGCCCGGAAGCCCCGGTGGAGCAAGAGAAAATCTATCCGTCGTATTGCCTGCATTGAATCACGCACTTTCAAAATTAGGAGGAGATACCTCAGACTGTGCTCTATGATTCAGAGGGAAGGGGCTTCCTCTTCTCAACAGCTGAAAGCCCCGGAGTCAGCTATAGTTTGTCTTCAGCAAGGAATGTCTCTATTTTGGCTTTTTCCTTAAGCTTATCTATGTAAACAACAGCTCCCTTATTAATCTTTTCCCTTTTCAGGATGGTTTCAATGTCTTTTTTAACATCCTCATAAGGTATTGTCATCTCTGCCTTTTTATCAACGGATTTAATAAGATGATAGCCAAACTGTGTTTCTACAATTCCGCTCACTTCGCCCGGTTTTAAGGCAAAAACAGCGTCTTCAAAGGGCTTTACCATCCTTCCTCTGGTAAAATAGCCCAGGTCGCCCTCCTTTGCAGCACTGGGGCATGCTGACGATTCTTTTGCGAGGGCACCAAAATCTTCGCCTTTTTTCACCTTTTTCTGTATTTCTTCAATTTCTTTTCGGGCTTCAGCCTTTTTTGACTCATCTGCCCCCGGCTCAATCTTGATCAGAATGTGACTTGCGCGGACCTGCTCAGATTGCTTTGAGATCTCCGGATGGCTGTTATAGTAGGCCATGCTTTCTTCATCCGATATAATGATATTTGCAACTACCTGAGTCTCTATCAGTTGGTATATAGCCATCTGACGTGTTATCTGCGCTTTTATGTCTGTCTCGGAGGTATTCATCTTCTTGAACCATTCATTTATTTCAGCATCACCTGGAAAACCACTTTTAAATGACTGGAATTGCTTGGCAACTGCCTGTTCGTCAGCTTTTATTCCAGCCTTTTGACTTTCCTGATAAAGAACCTCGAGATCAATAAGGTTATCAAGCACTCTCTTCTTGAGTTCAGGAAGCTGGGATTCGCTTACAAAGCTTCCCATCTGCGAAAGCCGTTCTTTAGCCAGATTAAAATCCCTATTAAAATCATTAACTGTAATTACTGATCCGTTAACCGCAGCAACTTTTTCTTCTGAAGCCTTTTTCTCTGCTGACTGGGCAGGTAAAGCAAAAGAGAACAGAATGGATACAGTTAGCAGAGCAAAAAAAGACCTTTTGTTTTTGTACATTAATATTTCTCCTTTCAGGTTAGGGCATTAAATACAGTTTATTTATCCATATTCGGCATATTAGTATTTTAAAAGCCTTATAATCCGCAATAAGAATAAATGTAAAGTCTTTTCACAGAAAATAAAGGCCCTCACGGCTTTCTGTTTTATAATCGCATTGATTTCTCTTGTCTTTTTTTCGATTTTGTGCAATTAGAGATATTAAATTGAGGATGGAGTCCCTCGATAAATGCCTGTTCTCGGGCTGATGACTCCTGCTGAGCAAAGGCTGGCGGGAGTTTTTTTGTAAATATAACTCCTGCCGGCTAAGAATCCGGTGGGAGTTTTTTTATTTGGAGGTATTTAAGTGACAGACGATCAGGATCAGAAAATTCAATATGATTATAGACATTTCCTTGAACAAATAATCGGCATTTGTGAACAATTCAGTATTGATTCTCTCGTCCCGCAGACAACTGTTTTAGGCGAGTTGCTCCTTGAAGATGATATTTTCAATGTGGCACTTTTAGGCGGTTTCAAGGCAGGTAAAAGTTCTCTTCTCAACAGCATGATCGGCAGGAATGTCCTCCCGGTAGCAGTAATACCTCTTACCGCCATTATCACCAGGATAAAATACGGTCGCAAGGACCGTGCGGTCGTTTGTTTTTTGACTGGCCGGGAAGAAGAAATTCCTTTTGACTGCATAACTGATTATGTTGCCGAACAGCATAACCCAAATAATGTGAAACAAGTTCAAAGGGTTGATATAGAAGTGCCGGAGCTTAATTTCTGTCCTGAGATTATATTCGTGGACACGCCAGGTCTTGGCAGCGTCTTTGAACATAATACCCTTATTTCCATGGACTGGCTGCCCAGGGTTGGAGAAGCCTTTTTAGCCATAAGTGCGGATCACCCGCTTTCCGAAGAAGACATCCGTCTCTTAAAAGAGCTGCAGCAGGCTACAACGGAAATTACCATTTTGCTTACAAAAGCGGATTTAATTTCTCCGGACGAGCTTAACATTGTGCTGAATTTCATTCATGGACAAACCAGGGATCACTTTGAAAAACCCATCCGCATCCTGCCATTTTCCGTGGAGCCTGGTTTTGAACCGATGAGGGACAAATTACGTGGTTTACTGCAATCATTCAACGCCGTAAAACCTGAAAAAACCAATAAAATCATACGCCATAAGCTGTCAGCACTCATTGAAAACTGCAGTAAATATCTAATTCTGGCTATTTCCGCGGCAGGAGCCGAACAGACCTCCCGCCTGCAATTACAGGAGGAAATTCAACAAGAGTTCAGAATTCTTTCGACTGTTCGCAGCGAGATATGGACCATGAATCAGAATCTCAGAGCCAATCTTCACTCAGATGCAGCCAATCTATTCCAAGAATCACATACCGATATATTGGAAAAGATTACGACCGAATTCCATTCCCAGATACCCTGCTGGAAGGGACATATAGGTAAAGTCACGGCCGATTTCAGGCAGTGGATTGAAAAAGACCTTTTATCCCACTTGGAGGCCATATCGACAACAAAGGGGGAGCAGCTTGCAACCCTATATCTGCCGGAAGCGCTGAGCAGTTCTTCCCGGATTGTAAGGGCTTTTCAGGACCGGCTCAGCCAGCGTATTAAAGAGGCTTTGCATATTACCTTCGCCGGAGCTGAATTTGATGCCCATATTGAAAGACCCGAGTCCCCCGATATCCGTATTGGTTATGTTTTTGATACGGATCTTGAATTTGTCTGGTTCCTGATCCCAATGTGTATTTTCAGACCCCTGATTAACCGTCATTTTTTGAAATTATTGCCCTGGGAAGTAGAAAAAAATCTTTACCGGCTCTCCGCACAGTGGTCAGAAGCGATATTTCGCTCGATCGAAGATATATCCAAACAGGCAAAATCATTTATGGAAGACGAATTGACCACCATTGCAAATCTGCTCTCACAAACAGATAACAGTCTTTCAGACCTTGAAAATGCCTTTTCTTTGTTAGAGGAAATTGAATCTGAATTGGGCAGCATATAAATGATAAATTTAATGCAAACGGCAGAACCTGTGACCACCTTAAGCCTTTGAACAAGATCCACCATCATCTTTATGCTGGGATCTGCTTTGGAACTGGCTGAACTTTCCATATACCATGAATCCAGATCGTAAACTTATAGAAAAACTCACACCGCGAGTCTTGGACTTTCTTAAGGCAAGGAAAAAAGAAAGCAGCGGTTATGGCGCTACCCCTATGTTGCCGGCAACTGTGGAAGATACCTATCATGCCCTGCGTATTCTTTCAGCCATTGATATAAATGATGACCTTGACTTACGCCAGGACCAGGCCCTCAGGGACTATCTTTTTCGCATGGAGAAGACAGACTGGACAGGAGCAAGGACGAAATTTCAGGTACTATCCTCTTGCCTGTTAGCCGGGGTTCCTTTTGATATCCATAGGACAGTCAAATTTATAAAAAGGCGACTTGCTGAAACTCAGAACACTGACGAGTATTACTACTGCGAAAGAATTGCCAGGGAGATTCCTGGAGTGGCAAACATGCTCGATTTATCAGAATTTGATGGACTGTATAATGAATGGATATGGCGAGTTGCGTACGAGCTCTGGATAATATTATACCATATGAATATGGTACAAGGAGTGTTGAAATTTACACCACAAAATGATTTCGTCTCATGGCTTCAATCTTGCCAGAATTGTGATGGAGGATTTGGCTTTCTTCCCGGCAGCACTTCCTATGTGGAAAACTGTCATACCTGCCTGCGTGCCCTCAGCCTGCTTGATGCTTCTCCTGAAAACCCTTATGCCTGCCAGGCCTTTGTAATTGCATGCAGGACCGGAAATGGAGGCTTTGCGCGTATCGATGGAGCCACTGCCTTCCTCGATTCCACCTGGCATGCCATCGCTTCTCTTTCGCTTTTAGATACTATCCGAATTGGCGATTAAATTTTACGAGAAAATTTCTTATGGAATAAAAAACCGACCAATAAAACTCCTGAAGATTGAAAAGATCTAAAGGCCTGTGAACTTTTTTTAGTTTCAACTGCTGCTTGAATTGGACAATGGATTTGGCTAAAAAAGCCTGTTAAAATCAGTTCATAAGTTTTATATTATCAATCAGTACAAAAATTTCTGCAGGGAATATTAAAGCAGTAAAGGAGCCAATATACTAATGTCTGAAAATGTCATCGGAATGGACGTCTTATTCAACCCAGGATCAGTAGCGGTAATCGGGGCATCTGAAAAGCCTGAAAAACTGGGCTCCCATGTTATGAACAGCCTTATCAAAGGAGGCTTCAAAGGCGAAATTATACCTGTAAATCCCTACTCTGATACTACTATGGGATTAAAGACCTACAGTTCAATCTCAGATTACGGAAAACAGATAGATATGGTTATAGTGGCTGTTCCGGCAAAACTCCTTGTCGAAGTATTCCGAGAATGTGCGGATTCGGGTGTCAAGGGGGTTGTGCTGATTACAGCAGGATTCAAGGAGATTGAAGATTCATCCGGAATAGAGCTTCACAATACAATTGGCGAGATTGCAGATAAGGCAGGGATATGTGTTATCGGGCCCAACACCTTTGGCATGATAAACTTCCATGCTTCTTTAAATGCATCTTTTACGCCCGAATTTTCCAGGGTGAAGAAAGGGACAATAGCACTTGTCAGTCAGAGCGGCGGGATTTCTCATTTGTTCGGGTTTATGGCAATGAGGACGGATGTAGGTTTCAGCAAGATCATAGGTCTTGGAAACCGCCTGAATATTGATTTTGCCGAGGTAGTAGAATACTTGATGGATAATGATCCTGATACAAAAGTTCTGATGCTCTATATGGAAGGCATAGACAATCCGGGTCGATTGATGGAGATATTTAAAAAACATAGGGGCAAAAAGCCTGTTATCATTAATAAAACAGGAAGCTCAGAGAAAGGTGACCAGGCTTCCAAATCCCATACCGGGTCGATGGCAGGAAGGCATGAGATATATATGGGGGCATTCAGGCAGGCAGGCATACTTGCGATAGATGACACCGAGAATCTTCTGGATTCAGCCAAGGCACTGGCTGGTTGCCCTGAATTGGAAGGGAACGGCGTGGCGATTTTATCCGGACAGGCAGGTCCTGGCATGGCTGCATGCGATGTCTGCGAGGCAAATGGATTAAAAATAGTAGATTTTCAGAATCATACTCAGGGTCGTATAAATCAAAACCTGCCCCCGCTTGCCCTGAGGTCAAATCCTGTCGATATGGGGCCTGCCTGGTACGATGCAGTTGCGAGCAGGGAGATAATAAAGGCAGTTATGGATGATGAGAACGTCAATGGTATTCTAATACTTATTATGTTTGCATCAGCCAACGTGGGCGTGGTAAATGGAATCAGCCACCTGCTCATGAACTGGAAACAGAAAAAGCCCCTTGTTACCTGTATATATGCTCCACCAGGGATATGGGACAGGGAGATGGAACACCTGGAAATTTCTGGAGCGCTCGTTAATTTTCCTTCGCCTGAGCGAGCAGCAAGGGCAATGGCATCACTGTGGAGATATAAAAATGCAATTGAAAGATAAAAAGCTGTATAAAACAGCCCCAAGGGGATATGAAATGGAAATCATCCAAAAGGCTTTGAATAAGGGAAGAAATACACTTTCAGAATATGAGTCAAAACAGATACTCTCAGCCTACCATATACCGGTTGTAAATGAGATTTTGACTGAGAATATTGAAGATTTATTAATTGCTGCCAGGAAGATAGGCTATCCGCTTGTCCTGAAAGGCTGCTCACCTGAGATAGCTCACAAGACAGAAAAGGGACTGATTAGAATGGACATCAGAGATGATGAAGAAGCCAAGGCAGCTTTTGATGATATATATTCCAGGATGAATGGATCTGGCAATGCAGTTCTGGTTCAGGAAATGGTTAAAGGAAAAAGGGAACTTGTTGCAGGAATGACGAGAGATGCCCAGTTCGGCCCCTGTGTTATGTTCGGCCTTGGCGGGATTTTTACCGAAATACTGAAGGACATTTCGTTTAGATTAGCCCCGCTTGAGAAAAGAGATGCAATGGAAATGATGCGTGAGATAAAGGGCAGCAAAATTCTGGAATCAGTCCGCGGGATGGAGGCTGTTGATCTGGATTTGATGGCCCAACTCCTTATTAACACGGGACAAATCGGTCTTGAAAACGAGAGAATAAGCGAAATTGACATTAATCCCGTCATAATTTCAGGAAGTAAGCCGGTGGCGGTTGATGCACTTATAGTGCTGGCATAACCACAGCAAAAAAGGGGCGGAGAAAAACCTCCGCCCCTTCATAAAATCAATAATCCGACTACGCCAGCTTTTTAAAGGCCTCTTTACGGCCGGTATGTTTTTCTCTCATCTGAGGTTTCATAAGCTTGCCGGTTGGGTTTCTCATAACCGTGTCAAAGACTACTTTCCGGGGCAGCTTATATGTAGCTATCTTGGTCTTTGCAAATTCAATAACTTCCTCCTCGGTCATGGTTTGTCCCTCTTTAAGCTGGACAATAGCCATGACAATTTCAACAAGGCGATCATCCGGATATCCTATGCATGCGACATCATCTATCTTCGGGCATTCCATCAGGGCATCTTCGATCTCAACAGGAAAGATATTTTCACCGCCGCTTGTGATCATGTCTTTTTTACGGTCAACAATGTAGAAAAACCCTTCTTCGTCTGTCTGGAGCAGATCGCCGGTATAGAGCCAACCATCTTTAAGGGTAGAAGCGGTCATTTCAGGATTATTATGATATCCCTTCATCATGCGTTTTGTGGTGAAGATAAGTTCGCCTACTTCACCGGGGCCTACTTCCTTACCCTCGAAATCAACCAGTTTACCCTCCACACCAAAGGTTGGTTTGCCGATGGAACCGGGTTTTCTTAAGACATCCTCAGGATAGAGGTTAAAGGTGCCTCCCCCTCCCCCTTCAGTTATTCCATAGATATTCGAAACCTTGCACGGCAATATTTCCACAAGTTTTTTCATGACATCAAAGGGTACCGGCTGAGCCCCGATCTCCATGGACTTCCAGTTGGACAGGTCATAGTCCGAGAGTTTGATCTGCCCCTTTTCAATGGCATTAAGTATGCCTATGGCAATCGGCACGACAAATAGCACGTCGGTACATTTCTCTTCAGACAGAGCTTCAATTATCCATTTTGGATCCTTCAAGTCTCTGAGTATGGTGCCGGTAGCTCCGGTCGCATAAAACGGAGCCCACAGAAACATGGTTCCGCTGTGATACAGAGGCAGGAAAAAGAGATAATTGTCATTTTTCTGAACAAAATAACTCATGCCGTTGCCTATGGCGGTATTGTTCAATGAATAGTGGGTATGCATGACCGGTTTCGGTTTGCCTGTTGTGCCCGAGGTAAACATCATGGCAAGATCATGCATATCGTCCACATCTACGATCGCCTCTGATGTATCTCCCGATGCAACGATTGTTTGATAATCCACCATATCGGCAGGAACATTGCCTCCAATGCATATATATTTCTTGACCGTTTTAAGGTCTTTTTGAACAGGCTGGACCACGGGTATAAACTCGGGGCCGATTATAAATGCCTTTGGGTTGCATACCTCAGCCGCATAGAGTATGTCAGGGCCTACAAACCTGAAATTCAGAGGAACAATTATAGCTCCCAGCTTGATGATAGCATAATAGGTGATGAGCCATTCAAGGGAATTGTTCTGGAGATGCATCACATAGTCGCCGTCTTTAATTCCAAGATCCTTTGAAAGATAATTGGCAACCTTGTTTATCTCATCGTTGAATTGTTTCCATGTCAGGGTCCTTCTCTCATTCTGAGCAGGATTTCTTTCGATCAAACAGGTTTTGTCAGGCAAATGCCTGGCATTAATTTTTGCATAATTGGCGTAGTTCATCTAGAAAACTCCTCCTTAATCTCATTAATAATAATTCTAATACTTAAAATCTAGTCACTATTTTTTCGCGTACAGGAAAATAAAATACTAATCTAAAAATCCCATTACGCGTGGCAGCCATAATGTTACCTTGGGTATATATGTTATAAGAGCAAGCACCGCATACTGAATTGCAATAAACGGCAGAACAGCCCTTGAAACAAAAACAAGGTTCTTGTTTGCAATAGCCCCGGTTATATACAGACTCACACCCATGGGAGGCGTGCAGTATCCGATTGCAAGGTTGACCGTCAGAATCAGGCCGAAGTGCATGGGGTCAATACCGAATGCCCCGAGCATTGGTAAAAAGACCGGGCCTAATATCATCGTGGCCGAGATTATGTCCATAAGCATTCCTATGCCTACAAGCAGAAGGTTGATGGCCAGAAGGAAAACCCATGGGGAACTGATATAAGCAAGGACGGCCTCTGTGATCTTGGCCGGTATTGCCTCAAGCGTAAGATAACGGCCAAAACAGGTGGCACCTGCTACTATAATCAGAAGCGTTGCCGATGTGACCGCGGAGCTTACTGTAATCTTAAAAACATCCTTGAATTTAATCCCCTTGTGAATAAAAAGCTCAACAAAAAGGGCATACACGCATGCCACAACAGCGGCCTCATTGGCCGTAAAAGCTCCTGAAAAGATACCGCCGAATATGATGACCGGCAGCATAAGTGACCAGAAACCCTCTTTCAGTACTTTAAGGACATCTTTGAAAGAAGGAACGGGCATGCGTACAAAATCGGTCTTATTCCTGTGAATAGCCCACGTATAGAAACACATTCCTATTATCATGAGAATTCCTGGAAGGAAGCCCGTCAGGAAAAGACCTTCAAGAGAAACGTTGCTTATCATTGAATAGAGAATCATTCCGATACTTGGCGGGATGATCACGCCCAGATTCGGAGCCGCTGTCATGACACCAACTGAATAGTCCTCGTGGTATTTGTTCTGCAGAAGCGCCGGTATCATAAAACCGCCTAATGCAACAACCGTGGCGACTGTCGATCCGGAGATAGCTCCGAAAAGGCCGCACCCTAAAATACCGGCCATGCCGAGCCCGCCGGGAAGCCAGCTTACCAGAACATTTGCGACCTTCATCAGTCTTTGAACAATTACTCCGGAGGTCATTATGTTACCGCAAAGTATGAAATACAGCACAACCACAAGGGCAAAATTGTCCATGCTCCGGAAAAGTGACTGAGCAAGAAGGAGCAGTGGAAGATCGGTGTATAACATAAAACCGACGACTGCTGTAAAAAAAAGGCACATAAACACTGGCACCATTGTTGCCATGCACCCTAAGAGGATCAGAAGAATAATAAGATGGCTGAGTTCCATTTCGTATTTTGCCTCCACATATATAAGCTATGGGTGAAAAAAAGTGCTTAAGAAGCAGCGCCGGATTTTGCTCTTAATTCCTGGATATCATCATAAATAACATGAATGGTCCTGAAAACCATCATTATACCCATTGCAGGCAATATGGCATACAGGAAAACAAGAGGTATCTCCATTATTATGGTCTTTTGATAGGTTGCCACCTGAAGGGCGGCCATTTTCCACCCATAGTGAATCATCATCCCCGCAAAAACTAAGACAACAAGGTTGCTGAAAAATGTAAGCGGGATTTTGAGCCTGGGTACAAGCTGGACCAGCGCATCGATCTTTATCATGGACCTGGCCTTTATTGCGGCGCTGCAGCCGAAAAATGTGGTTAATATAACAACCTCTCTTACCAGCTCTTCAGACCATGCAAGACCTGAATGAAAGCCATATCTCATAATAACATTTACAAACAGGGCAAGAAGCGCTGCCATGGTCGCTAAAAAAAGCGACCAGTTCTCAATGAAGGTTAGTATCTTGTCTATCACTCCTAATACCTTGGAAAACATAGGCACCTCTCTTTTATTAAAAAAGCAGAGAGGAATTTTTGTTATGCACTTTTCCCTCTCTGCTTATTCATATTTAGATTTTAACGTTTGTATCCCATGAATTCATACACTTCTGCAAGATAATCTGCTGGGCGGTATTTATCACCCGGGTACAGCCTGTTAATCTCTGCTTTATATGTGTCATGAACCTCGTTTGAAAGGTTTCTCATGGCATCAATATCAGCATCTGACAGCTTGTAGAACGTAACACCGTATTTTTCTTCTGCTTGTTTAATGTTTTCCTGTTCATGGCCTATATCAGCATGACGCTGAATTATATTCACGTCTTTAACGGTCTGTATAAAGGTTTCTCGAAGGTCGGCGGGGAGGCTGTTCAGCCATTTGGTATTAAAGATGTTTACAAAGAGGCCCATCGCGTAATCGAGTCTTGTATAGTATTTCGCGACCTCAAATTTTTTGGTGACATTACACACGGTGAGCGTATGATCCAGGCCTGTGATAACACCCTGTTTCAGGGCCACAGGTACGTCAGGCCACGGCATGACCACAGCATTGAGTCCCCATGACTTATAACTCAGTTTGTTGACCGCTGCCTCAGCAATGCGGAATTTTACTTTTTTGGCGTCTGCAATGTTCTGGACCGGGACTGTAGTTGCCCAGCCGTAATTGCCGTAGCTGTTGATATCAAGGCCGGTTATACCCTGATGGTCCATTGCCATAAGGAAATGGTCAAAAAGCTTGCCGCCTTTTGTGACAAATTTATCCAGCTTCTCAAAGGAGTTGATCAGGAAGGGAAGGTTGACAAGTCCGATCCTGGGGCCCAGATTTGTTGCAGCAACTGAGCTGACGAGCATGCCCTGTATAGCACCCATCTGCAGCTGGTTGAGCACCTCGACCTCTCCGCCGAGCATACTGAACGGCTTGAAGTCGACATATATCTGGCCGTTGGTCCGCTTCCACAACTCGTCTCGAATTGCAAAGCCTGCATAGGTTCCTTTTAATACCGGGTGAGAGACATTTGATACGATAGCTTTATATTTCGCAGTTGAAGGGTCAAAGGCAGGTTTCCAGGCATCCAGGGAAGGACCCTGGGCCCATGCCATGCCGAATACAAAAAAAACCGCCACCAAACACATTACCAGGGAAACACTAATCTTTCTCATACGCATCTCATACTCCTTTCTTTCTGTTAGAGTTAAAAAACTGTTGTCCTTTTGCCTCTACTATTACAAAGAGTTAAAAAAATGCTCTTTTTCCCATTATAAATGTTGATATGCTTATGCCCTTATAGCAACCAGAAATGAGGGTTTTTGTCAAGAACTTTAGCGAATATTTTTCCGGATTTTTCTCTACTGCATAAGCCTTATTTATACGCCGGATATCACTTTTTTATTATGAAGCAGCCTGCTCTGGATTCCCTTGCTCACATAGTAGGTGCGGCTGAATTCGGACCAGAAATCCTTCTCCTTCTCCTTCCAGCCCGGACCGAATTTTTCATCAAAAAATTCGCCCAATTCATCAAAAAGCAGTTTCCATGTGGCTTTTCCAGTGCGATGTGCACCTATAATATCATTTAAAATCTGATCAAGGTCTGCAAGTTTTTCCTTGGGAAGAAATGAAATGGCACCCTTCGCGATAGACGCAAGAAGTGTTTCCGGATTAAGGGCATGGGCAGTAAGCATGACGGTTGGTATGTCTTTTTCCACGGTCTTTTCCAGAATTTTAAGGCCGTCAACCCCCATTATATCGAGAACGGCCAAATCGTATTTACGATCTCTTATCTTTTCTAAGGCTCCCTTATAATCAACAGCCACTTCAACAATGGAATTTTCCAGAACATCCTTGATAGTATCGAGAACATCTTGCTCATCATCAACAGCCAAAATTCTTATTCCCTTGAGATAGGATTTCTCTTCTGACATCTTTGGTCCTCCTTATTCGATACAGGGGCTGCCCCTTTGAGTTTTTAAACAGTCAAAGGGAAACAAGTCATTGATAAGTTAAAAGCGCTTCCGCATACCTTTGGAAAAGACATTATTTTTATATGTTTTATAGGAAATCATTACTTGCTTGTCAATGGCAAAACAGTGCCTTTCAAAATATTTGGCGGGATAAATAATATAAGATCGAGGAAAAGCTGTTTTATTATGAAAAAATCTTGACACAGGCTGAATGCGATGATAGCAAAAATTTTGAATAATACGCCTCTTAATGTTGAGATTGATTTTAGCTCTGAATTTGGTTTTTCTGTCAGGCAGTCTGAACGGCTATGAGATTAATATCTTTTTAAATATTATCAGGCTGTTATTGGATATAAAATTTTAGTATTGTCAACACATAATCAAGTATGATATTAAAATTCGGATATATTTTAAATGGTGTAATTTGCATGATATTTGTTTTTTAGGGTATAAGGCATTAAGTTTAACTTAAATACCGGACATGACAGCACAGTATTACATGCTGTCAAAATCAACAGGTGAAAGGAGTGTAAAGTGAATATCATTGTATGTTTAAAACAGGTGCCAGACACAGAGGCCCAAATAAAGATTGCATCCGATGGAAAGTCAATCATGGCGGGTGACATCAAATGGATCATGAATCCCTATGATGAGTATGGTGTGGAAGAGGCGCTTCGCCTGAAGGAAAAATTCGGAGGCGAGGTGACAGTGGTGGGACTCGGCCCAAAAAGGGTTACTGACTCGATCCGGACTGCATTGGCCATGGGTGCTGACAAGGGCATACTCATTGTTGACGATGCTGCAGAGGGAAGTGATTCTAATGCGGTAGCAAAAGCCCTTGCCGCTGCAATAAAGGGTATCCCATACGACATTATTTTTGCCGGTCAGCGTGGTGTGGATGAGGATCTGGGCGTTGTCGGATCAAGTGTTGCCGAATTACTGGGAATCCCAAGCATTTGCCTGGTTGAAAAACTTGAGGCTGCTGCTGACGGAAAATCAGTGAAAGCCAACAGGCTTGTTGAGGGCCAGACACTTGTGATTGAAGCCGCACTGCCGGTTCTTATTACCACACAGAAGGGGTTGAATGAACCAAGATACGCTTCTCTCCCTGGGATAATGAAGGCAAAGAAAAAACCTCTTGAGGAAAAGAACCTTTCAGCTCTCGGGCTCAATCCTGCTGAATTCGGAGCGGGCGCCAGAAAACTTAAAGTGGTTGAATTAAAATCGCCTCCTGAAAGGGCTGCAGGAAAGATAATTGATGGAGATTCGCCTCAGGCAAAGGCCGCAGAGCTGGCCAGACTGCTTCATGATGAGGCCAAGGCAATTTAGCGGACTTATTTCCTTTGTTCATTGAGTTTCCGGATTTTATGAAATTAATTTAAACTCAGTTGAACATAACTATCATTTTAAAAACATAAAAAATTTATGAGGAGATAGATAATGGCACAGGGAGTATGGACAATTGCTGAGCAACGAGAGGGAGAAATCCGAAAAGTTACCTATGAGGTCATCAGTGAAGGAAGACGTCTGGCTGATGCCCTGGGGCAGGAACTGACAGTCGTATTGCTCGGCTCTAATATCAAGGAAAAAGCGGCGGAGTTCGGCCATTACGGAGCTGACAAGGTTATTGTAGCAGATGATGCAAGGCTTGAACCCTATACTACTGATGCATATGTATCAGTTATTTCCCAACTGGCAAAGGCTGATCAGCCGGCCGTAATACTGCTTGGCGCATCGGTTCAGGGTAAGGACTTAGCCGCAAGGCTGTCGGCCAGTCTTGATGTCGCAATGGCGCAGGACTGCACGGCATTTTCAGTTGAAAACGGCAATCTTGTAGCAATAAGACCTATATATGCCGGAAAAGCCTATGCCAAAGTGACCTATGAAAACAGCTTTCCGCAGATTGCCACTGCAAGACCCAATGTTATGACTATGAATGCACCGGACACCTCGAAGACGGCTCAGGTTATCGATGCATCTTTCAGCCTTGACGACAGCCAGATTAAGACCAGGGTAGTTGAGGTAATTAAAGATGAGACCGGTAAGGTTGACCTGACAGAGGCAGATAAAATCGTAGCCGGCGGACGTGGAGTAAAAAACGCCGAAGGCTTCAAGGTTTTGGAAGATCTGGCTGATGCAATAGGGGCAAGCGTAGGTGCTTCCAGATCTGCTGTTGATGAAGGCTGGAGAGGTCATGCTGACCAGGTTGGACAGACAGGAAAGGTTGTTTCCCCCAATCTTTATATTGCCTGCGGTATTTCCGGTGCAATTCAGCACATGGCTGGCATGAGCACTTCAAAGGTCGTTGTGGCTATTAACAAGGATCCGGATGCAGCTATATTCCAGAAGTCCGATTACGGCGTGGTGGGAGATCTTTTTGAATTAGTTCCTGCCCTTACTGAGGAAGCAAAGAAGTTTGCCTGATAAGGCTGTTCGTTTATCAGGTATTCTTGATTTTATTTAGCGGGTTGCGCGTTTTAAAGCCCTGACAGGGGCACGCAACCCGTATTTTTTTGTGCCCTTAATACACCTCGGTTCTCACAGTGTGTTTCAATGCGCTTTCCTACAGAAGTTTAAGGAATTGTTCCAGAGACAACAGATCCAGCTCTTTACTAAACTCATCGTCACTTACAGGTTCGCCGGCAATATCATCCATTGAATAAGGATTCAGAAGGCTGCTGACCTGATCGCCCCCTTGATTTTCAATCCACGCATTTACAAGCTCAACTGGTTTTCTGACTTCATCCAGTTCCCGCCACATCGCAGAGGCAATCTCTTCAGGGCGTCCTGAGGCAAGATGAGGCGTATTGAAAAAACGGTCCAATATGACCGCAAGGGGAATATTTATCTCCCTCTCAATAAGACTGTGCAGCTTCTGCAGAAAGGCTGAACGATAAATTCCTCCATCAATTTTGCCGGTGTCAATATCCTCCCTGACCATAACGCCATATTTCAGCCTGAGTATCCTGTGCCCCTTTATTATGTCGGGTGCCCACGGCCTCAGCCTTTCTTCCTCATCCTCCCGGGTGCTTTCCTTTGACTGCTGCCTGACCTCTCTGAAGTCTGGCATCGCAGGTCCGTCATCCAGGAACTGGATGAGTGCTCCGGGTTTCAAGGGATAAAAAGAGCCGTCATGAGCAATTATTCCCACCTCATGATGTCCGCAGGAAGGGCATTGCCTTGATGTGACAATTCCTGCAATCGGTATTCCTTTATTTATTCCCACCTTAATATTAACCTCCTGACATACTGTATATCTTCATTACATCGTCTCCTGACTGGAAAAAGGGATCTTGAGGCTTAAAAGGTGCCTCTGCCTCCGTGCCATGAAACTTGTAACCCCCGCATTGGACTCCGTGTCTTACCCATAAAGAGAGCTTTCCATGCTTAGGATATGCTGCCCTTAAAAAATCTTGAGGTGCTTTTATTTACATGCAATTATCCATGCTGTCAATATATGGCTGTAATTGCCTGCCGGGATTATCAGTTGCCGGCTGCTCCCTTTTTTCTATAATAAAATCCCCTTTGAAAATAAGTAATTAAACATTTCTGAAAATGCATTATTTCATTGACAAAATATGAGAATTTTATAATTTATACCACAAATATTCTGTGGCGGTGTAGCTCAGTTGGTCAGAGCATACGGCTCATATCCGTAGAGTCACTGGTTCAAATCCAGTCACCGCCACCAGCAGGAGCAGTTCATATCCTCAGTTGACATTTTGGATTCGAATGAAGACCGTTTATTACAAAACGGTTTTTCTTGTGAGGATTTTAAGCAGGTAATTTCTTTCAGGTGATGCTTCCCCGTATTGACATTTCTGTAACAGGTCTTATCATCTTCATGGCTGAATCCAAAAAGGGTATTGAGGTTTTCTGATGGCGCTCAGTTCGTTCAAAAGTCAAGATCTTATTATTGTTAGTGATGCCCTTGATATTGCAGAAGACACAACAGGCAATTTTTTCAAGTTCTCCTCCAGCCAGTGGAAGAGAAATCAGTATGACGTTAAGACCCTTAATTCACTTGCCGATGATGAGATCAGCAGGCATGCCTTTGCAATGCTGAACAAGGGAACAAGGGCAGGCGAAGCATTCGAATCCAGGACAAAAAAGAGGGATTTTTATTATATCTGTCTGCAGGATCATCAGATAATCAAGGCCCTGAGAAGGGACAACAAACTGAAGTTGCTATCTCTTCTGGTTTACATACTTACCCATGAACTGGTTCATATAGTAAGATTCTGCAATTTTTTCCGGAGATTTGATGCCTCTGGAGAAGAAAGAGACAAAGAAGAGAAGATTGTACATTCAATGACTTATGAGATACTGGAAGACATTTCGATTCCGGAGTTGAATTATGTCCTTGATTTATACAAAGATCACAGGGTATGTGAGATGGTCGTCAGCTGAATTGTTTTACGGCAATAGAACGGAGGTGAATGAATATGCCGATTTATGAATATGAATGCACTGAATGCGGTCATCAGACCGAGGCCATACAGAAATTTTCTGATCCACCGCTTACGGAATGCGGGGAATGCAGGGGCAGACTCAGAAAACTTATATCACAGAACAGCTTTCACCTTAAGGGGTCCGGCTGGTACGTGACTGATTATGCATCCAAGACCTCTGCAAATTTCAGAGGAAACAAAAAAGATAACTCAAAAGGCAAAATGGACAGTCCTAAAGCCGAGGCCAGTTCTTCGGCAGACAGTTCCGGCAAAAATAATTCGTCATCGGACACAGCGGAATAAACAGTAACAGGTATTCATTATTCTGATTATCAGTGTGGTATATGGAACACAGGGATACAGGAAGAGTCCACAACAAACTCATTAACAGGATCGAAAGGCTGGAGAAACAGCAGGCCTTTCAGCGCGAAAGGTTTTTAAGGTTCAAGCTGCCTGAAATCCACAGGAAATTGTCCCAGACTCTTCTCATGGAAAAGATCATTGAAAGCGAAAACCCTGTCGCCGTTTCCGAAGCCGTCTTAAAGGGCCTTAAGAAGGCACTGAACAGTTCAGAGTTTGATCATAATTATTTTGTTGCCCCGATCCGCGACCTTGTAAGCCGCCCCAATCCATATTCTCTTTATATGACCCAGTACATCATGGAAATCATTATCAACGATCCTAATGTGATCGATATTTATGGTACCGACCTGGAAATATACCGTACAGTGAATGGGGTTTTCAGCCAGGTCGAAATTCAGTTTGACAGGGCGGAAGAAGAGGTTAAGGCGCAACTGGACAGAAATAAATCACTGGTACCTGGTTCGAGGGAATATGAAATCGAACTTGATCTGATGATCCGCAGGAAAATAGGCGAACCCCAGAAACAGTAGACCTGAATAGCGGAGACATTGAATTATGAATAAAAAGACAGGATTTCTGTTCCCGGGTCAGGGTTCGCAATTCATAGGAATGGGCAGGGACCTGGCAGACCGGTCCCGTGAAATCAGGTCAATTTTTGAAAAGGTTGATCAGATCTGCGGAAGACCCATCTCAGAACTGTGTTTTGAAGGTCCTATGAGTGAATTGACTCTTACCGTAAATCTCCAGCCTGCTATCACCAGTGTCAGTCTGGCCTGTCTTGCAGCATTAACCGAATCAGGTATTTTCCCGGACGTTTCTTGCGGGCACAGCCTCGGCGAATATGGGGCTCTTGTGTCATCAGGCATAGTCAGCACCCATGATGCACTGCGCCTTGTCCAGAAAAGAGGGGAACTGATGCACAGAGAGGCTGTCCGTAATCCCGGATCGATGGCAGCCGTGATAGGAATGGATATAGACTCCGTCATGGATATTGTGGCTGCTGCAGCCAGTGGGCATGCTCTTTCTGTTGCAAATCATAATACTGCCGAACAGATTGTGATCACAGGAGAAGATGCGGCGGTATCCCGTGCGGTTCAGATTGTAAAGGAAAAGAAGGGAAAGGCTGTTCCCCTAAGGGTAAGCGGCGCCTGGCATTCAAGGCTGATGGAAGGCGCTGTACATGAATTCAGGGAGTTCATGGAGCAGATTCCCTTTAAAAGCCCTGCGTCTTCCATACTTTTTAATGCCTCAGCCGAAGAAGAAAACAATCCTGACAGGATAAAGGATATTATGGCTGAACAACTCGTATCTTCTGTCAGATGGTATGATATCATTCAAAAGATGGTCCGGGACGGTGTGGACTGTTTTGTTGAGATAGGCCCCGGCAAGGTCCTTTCCGGGATGTTAAAGAAGACCCTTCCTGCAGACAATCAGGCCAAAGTATACAGTATTCAGGACATTGACAGCCTGCAGACCTTTCTCGAAGGAATCAAGCCATGACAGGCCAATGAGAGTCTATAAACACTTTTTGAATATCATACTCGTTAAGATTCTTCTTCACCTGACAAGAGATGGCCTGTTTTGCTGTATAACCTACCCTGCCATGTCTTCTTTCTCTCCAGCAATTCATTTATCATGATCAGAGTTCTGGTTTTTTCCCTGGCCCATTCGGGTGCAATAAGTTCCTTTTTCACAGGGTCTCCTGTCAATCTGTGGATAACCATCTCCGGGGGCAGAAGCTCCAGAAAGTCCGATACTGTCTCCACATATTCCTTCTGATCAAGACAGCGGAATTCACCTGCATTGTAAAGATCGGCAAGAGGCGTACCCTCCACTACATAAAGGAGATGTATCTTTATCCCCTGTATTGGAAGCCATGAGATAAAACGCGCCGTCTGCAGCATCATTTCGCGGTCTTCTCCAGGCAGTCCAAGAATTACATGAGCACATACATCCAGCCCGTATTTACTGGCGGCAAGTACACTTTGCCTGAAACATTCTGCATCATGACCACGGTTAATCAGCTCAAGGGTTTTGTCGTGTATGGACTGAAGACCAAGCTCAATCCAGACAAGTCTGTCCTTCTTATATGAGGTTAAAAGCCTGAATATGTCAGCGCTTACGCAGTCAGGCCTTGTAGCTACGGATAGACCCACCACATCGTCATGGGACACGGCCTGATCGTAAAGATTCTTAAGACGGGAAACAGGGGCATATGTGTTGGAAAAGGATTGAAAATAGGCTATGAATTTCTTTGCCTTGTAGCGCCTTCCCAGAAACCCCCTTGCATTGGAAATCTGCTCGTCAATAGAAAGGCCTTTTTTTAAAAAGGCCCCTGTTCCGGAGCCACGTCCGTCACAAAAGATACAGCCCTTTAAGGAGAGGGTCCCGTCGCGGTTGGGGCAGGACAGCCCTGCATCCAGGGGAATCTTCTGAATACGTTCACCGAACATCTCTTTCAGATAGTTGTTAAGGTCCCGATATCTTTTCAAAATCAAGCTCCCAGGGTAAAAAGCCGCAAGATTGATCAGGTCTTTACAATGACCTGGCCATATTGAAAGGATATCACTATGTGGTTTAAGGTACAATAAGGAACATGCCCCATGCTCTGCCTGCAGCAGAATAAAGCAGATTCTGATTCTAACGACACAGCGATTGACTTTTTATGAAAACATCAATAGAAAAAATGAATCAGGAGGAAAAAGCAATTATGGGTGAAAGAAAGAAGGCCGGTCTGTTTGACACGACATCGATTAACGGTTTGGTTCTGGAAAACCGCTTTGTCCGTTCAGCCACATGGGAAGGCATGGCAGGGGATGACGGATCATGTACAGAAAGGCTTATTGATTTGATGGTTGAGCTCGCTCGCGGTGAAGTTGGACTGATTATAACCGGTCATGCCTATGTGAGCAAAAGAGGACAGGCAGGTCCAAGACAGCTGGGTATTTACAGCGAAAAACTGCTCACGGGCCTTGCAGGAATGGCCGATGCCGTGCATAAGGCCGGAGGCAGGGTTGTCCTGCAGCTTGCCCATGCAGGGTGTCATGCGCCTTATTCACTGACAGGGTCAGAAGCTGCCGGACCGTCAAGGATGGAAGATGAAAATGGACTGCTGTGCAGGGAGATGTCAATCAGGGATATCCAAGAAACAGTTGATATGTTTGGAGAAGGCGCTGCCAGAGCAAGGAAAGCGGGGTTTGACGGAATTCAGATACATGCTGCTCACGGGTATCTGCTGAGTCAGTTTCTTTCGCCCTTTTACAATAAGAGAGGTGATAAATACGGGGGAGATATTGTAAACAGATCCCGGATCATTCTTGAAGTAGTTGAGCGCATAAGGGCCTCAGCGGGGAGAAACTATCCGCTTATGATAAAGATAAATTCTGAGGATTTTGTGGATGGAGGTCTTTCACAGGAAGAAATGCTTTACGTCGCCCGTATGCTTGAAAAAAACGGTATGGATTCCATCGAATTAAGCGGCGGCACACCTTATTCCGGCAGATACCGCGCCTTTAGAAAAGGCCGGACAGAATCAGGTGATGAAGCATACTATAAATCTGCTGCGGCAAAATACAAACAGGAGGTTGGGATTCCCCTGATGCTTGTAGGCGGTATCCGTTCATTTCAGGTTGCTGAAGCCCTTGTTGAGGAAGGAATAACCGATTACATTTCCCTGTGCCGTCCCCTGATACGCGAGCCCCGCCTCATATTGCGCTGGAAGTCCGGTTACACAGCCAGGGCTGCATGCCTTTCCGACAACCTTTGCCTGAGATCCGTTATTGATGGACAGGGACTTCATTGTCTTTGGGAAGACACTGCATGTTAATGCTTTTCGTTTACCTTGCTCAAAAGGCCTGAAAAAACCTGGTGTGAAAAAGAGTCAGCAAAGACATGGAGCACCATTCCGAATTTAACTGGATCGTCAAAATCAGGAGCCGCCTCCTGCATCTTTTTAACAACAGGCGATATCTAAAAACCCTAGCTTTCCGGAAAAATTGTTCCCCCTGCAGCCGGGAACAAAATGAAATCTGCATGTATTATTGATCATGGAATCGAAGTTGAAGGTCTTGACTCTGACACAGGAATGACAGGTCGACATTTAAAAAAACAGGCCTCTTTTTCTACAAAATCCAGGAACAGCGCGGGAGCGTCCAGTTTCATGCCGGTTTTGCCTCTGGATGTTTCAGCCTTCAATATTTGTCAAATTCGTAAAGAGACAGATTGCAACCTTCATATCCCGACAGGCAGCCAGACACCTTTACAGTTCCATATCCTGGAAAACGGCTGTCCAACAGGGAGTATCCTGCTTTCCAGTCCTTTAGTTTCGATATCAGTTTCGAGATATCTCATGGGATCCCAGGGTTCAAGGATTAAGGCTCCATCAGGTGAAGGAATCATGCGTGGAAACAGAGGATCGCCCCATTGGCGGATTTCGATCGCTTTTTCCAGCCCATCCAGCGTGGAATAATTGAGAAGTTCATGCAATGTTATCAGTGCCGGTGGGCTTAAAGAAATCTCGCGGTTGAAGTTTCTCATAAGCCCCTCCTCCGGTGTCACCCAGATCCCGTCTATGGTCTCTCTGTAGTCAGGCATGCATTCCTGACCATCGGGCATAATAGTAATAAAGAAGCGGGCATCGAATCTCATGGGCATGAGTTCCGGAGTAATCCAGTGCGACCACCTTGCGAGACTTATGAGTTCCGGGATCATTCCCCTTGAAATAACAAGGTCATTAAACCACCCTTCTTCAAGGTCATCATTAATGCGCCTTCGATGGCTTTCAGTAAGATCGACATCGGTATTGTCGCCTGGGAGGGAAATCAGAACTCCGGCCTCTTCAAATGTCTCACGAATGGCTGCAACTGCAAAAGGGAAGATTTTCTCAAAAGGGAGTTCATTGCCGGTAAGCCTGGAAACTGCTTTGGAATTAATCCTCGAACAGGCTTCAAACAGTTTAGGATCATGATCTTCCCGCGATAAATTCCCCCCTGGGAATACATATATTCCGGACATAAATCCGCTGTTGAGGCTGCGCCTCAGAAGATAGACCTGGAACTCGCTATGGCATTCTCGCGCAAGTATTACGGTCGAGGCCTGTCTTAACGTCCCTTGTGAGGCGATATTTTTTGCCATAACTTATTTTTTAATAATTTCTTATGAATAAAAACGATCTGTATGCGGCCCTGATAAGTGGCAGTTCATTTCCTTTATTTTCCTTTTACGAAACAGGAACTCCGAGACCCGGCACCTGTTTCCTCCGGGTTGAGACTCAAGCCTGCCCCGACCTTGTTATTCACGGGCACTGAAATCCTGTCACTCCGCCGGAAAGGGATAATGTGCAGGAATCAGGGCACTGGTTGTAATTGCACATAAACAGCCAGTGTCTGATCTTTTCTGAAGCATCTGAATTGGGTTGCAGGGTAACCGTCTGAAGGCCCTGTCCGATTAATCTATATCAGGAGGTTCCCGCTAATTTTTCAGATTTTTTCTCTTGGCTTCAAATTCAAGGACCCTTTTTTCCAGTTCGGCTATTTTTCTTTCAAGCTCCTCAATCCTTTTCTGCCTATCTGATTCAGGTGCCTTTTTGCCGCCCGTTTTGCCTTTCTTTGAACTGCCTTCACTTACTACCCTGCTCACACTCGAAAGACTTATGCCGTATTCACTGGCAATCTTTCTCATTGGGATCCCGCTCGCATGAGCCTTGCAGACCTTTTTCCTTACCGCATCATCAATCCTTTTCTTGACCATTTTTTCCTCTCATGACTATGTTTATATTTTCAAAAAACTGCCGCCTTTGACACCATCCGGTTTAAAAAAAGTGCAATTTTAATCAGTCGTTGAGTACCCATTCGATGATAGTAAACATGGCTCTAAAAAAAATAGTGATAAGCGATCGAATAATAATCTTGAAGCAAACAGGCAGAAACAATAAGACTAAAAAATATAGCCTTATTTATAATAGATTAATATTTCCTTTTGTCACATTTGTCAAGTAGTTGAAAAATCTTCTTTTCACCTGATGTGCAGCATAGAAAAACAGTGGAGGGGAAAATGGCCAAGATCAGGATAGGAATCGTTGGCATAGGTAACTGCGCCAGCGCTCTGATTCAGGGAATAGAATATTACAGGAAAAAACCTGAACATGAAGCTGTGGGTTTTATGCACTGGGATATCGGCGGGTACAAACCCGGCGATATCGATGTTGTTGCGGCCTTTGATATAGACAGCAGAAAGGTCGGGAAAGACATATCAGAGGCTGTTTTCTGCCCCCCGAATTGTACCAGGCTGCTTTTTGGGGACATCCTGAAAAAAGGAGTAACAGTGAATATGGGCCGTATCTTGGACAGCGTTGCCGAACACATGAAGAATTATGATGAAAAACACAGATTCGTTTTGTCTTCTGAAAAGGAGGCTGGCATGGAACAGGTTGTTGATATACTGAAGAGATCAGGATCTCATATGCTTTTGAACTACCTGCCTGTAGGTTCTGAAAAAGGAGCGAGGTTCTATGCGGAATGCGCCCTGGAGGCCGGCATCGGATTTGAAAATAACATGCCCGCATTTATTGCCAGCGACCCTGTCTGGGAAAAGCGGTTCAGTGACAGGAGACTGCCTGTCATCGGCGATGACATCAAATCCCAGTTAGTCGCCACAATCGTACACAGGGTACTGGCAAATCTCTTTAGAAACAGAGGCGTTAAACTTCACAGGACATACCAGCTGAACACAGGCGGCAATACGGATTTTCTTAACATGCTTGACAGAAACCGGCTGGCCTCAAAAAAGAAATCCAAAACTGAATCGGTTCAGTCACAGCTTGGTGTTGAGCGATTGAGCGATGAAAACATACACATCGGCCCGAGTGACTGGGTGGCATGGCAGAAGGATAACAAAGTCTGTTTTATCCGAATGAAAGGGAGCGTCTTCGGAGATATCCCCGTTGAACTGGAACTTAGGCTTTCAGTAGAGGATTCCCCCAATTCAGGCGGTGTGGTAATCGATGCAATAAGGTGCTGCAAGCTGGCGCTTGACCGCGGGACAGGCGGTGTTTTATATTCCCCCTCCGCCTGTTTCATGAAACATCCGCCCAGGCAGTTTACAGATGAAGAAGCCCGCCGGATGACAGATGATTTTATCGCTGGAAATCGAAGGAAGTAAATATCCGGGCACAAAGTGCCCGGCTTTGAATTAACCCCTAAAAGGGGTAAAATACCTTGCCTCCTGAGGAGGCAAGGTTGAGCTGCCCCGTTTTGTTTAGTATTTTGGAGTCTCTGACTCTCGCTCTCTTTTTTCTTGATACTTTATATATTT
>JAFGMQ010000021.1 GCA_016927455.1 Deltaproteobacteria bacterium | reverse complement strand
TGTTGGAATTTTACAGTCAAGGGGAAATATTGACGATGACACGATTCCACTGGCTTTGCGTGATTTTGACAATACAGCTTTCATTCCACTTGTCGGTCTGGCGGATGCATCTTATTCCTATGCAGAGACAGATGAGTTCTCTGAAATTATAATTAAAATCTCTGATCCAGGTCTCTCAGGCAGTATTTCTAATACTATACGCAGAGCTCTTTTATGGAAAAGGGACGGGATAGAAAACTTTGAAGTTATTGTGCCCCTTGAGCTTCTGTCACAGGCTAGAAAGGCACAACACCTGTTCAATATAGTCCTTGGAAGTATTGCCGGCATATCCCTTCTGGTGGGTGGCATTGGAATAATGAATATAATGCTCGCAAATGTGTCTGAAAGGACCAGGGAGATAGGAATCAGAAGGGCCATAGGAGCCAATAGAAGGCACATTATCGTTCAATTTCTGGGTGAATCAATTCTTCTGACGGTAATAGGCGGAGCATTGGGAATAATCATGGGCTCTCTCTCTGCTCTGGGTGTTAACATCTTTATCAAGTGGAATACGTCCATAAGCCTCTGGTCAATTTTTCTTGCTCTTCTGATGTCTGTCGGCGTCGGCATTGTTTCCGGCATTTATCCTGCCGTCAAGGCTGCAGAAATGGATCCGGTGGAAGCATTGAGACATAACTGAATACACTTGTATAGATAAAAATTGTTTTTTGGAAACGGTTATGCTGGTTTAAGTAAGATATGGAAGTAAAGACATTGAGAGGACGTTTTTGTTGTGTATACTGATTTTTGTCCTTGTGATGGTGTGGAAGATAAGATTATTCGGTTATTAGCATGATTTGGTAATTAATGAGGGGGCGCTATATAAATTATCTTGTGAAGATGCGGTTTATTGAACGCTTATAAATATACCACCCAGACAACCGGATTTTATGAAATGTTATTACTCTGCTTTGGACGAATCCCAATAAAAAACCCGCTATTTCTAACGGGTTTAGGGTTTTATTGGATTGTATTGGATTTGGTTCTGGTGGAGGCGGCGGGAGTCGAACCCGCGTCCGAAAATATTCCGCTAAGGCATCTACATATTTATCCCGATGGCTAAATTTAGCTCCAGGGTTCGCTATCGGGCGAGACTACCAAGGAGCTGACCTGTATCTTTTTTAACCAATCCATATCACAGGTAGAGTGGATCGGCTAGCCCGCTGATCGACATCCTTACTCAGCCACGCAGGCAAAGGCCAAGAGGATGCTAGCCATTTATGCGGCTAGAGCATACGCATAATCGTCTGCGCTTACTTTTTTCCCACCTGTTTTACGAGCAGACGGAACCTCGATATGCAACCCTAACTTCAATTATCCCCGTCGAAACCGTTTCGCCCCCTAATAAAAAGATTATAAGCACTTTCTCTGCAATTGTCAATGTCCGCGCCATTTCTTAGCGTCATCGGCTTCTCTCTTTAATTCTTTTTCCTTCAAGGCCACTCGTTTATCATACTTTCGTTTGCCTTTGGCCAGAGCAATTTCGACCTTGGCCTTGCCATTTGAGAAATAAACCTTTATGGGGATAAGGGTATATCCCTTTTCTTCCGTTTTCCCTATTAAACGCTTTATTTCACTTTTATTAACAAGGAGCTTTCTTGTCCTGAGAGGATCAAGCTGGACATAATGAGCATAAGGATATGGCGTAATATGCATATTATAAAGAAAAACCTCTCCGTGTCTAACCTTTGCATAGCTGTCCACCAGGCTGGCTCTGCCTTCCCTGAGCGATTTTACCTCAGGGCCCAGAAGAACCATTCCAGCCTCCAGTGATTCATCAATAAAAAACTCGTGGCGTGCCTTCCTGTTCTGACAGACAATTTTGATATCCATTATGTATCGGACCTGCTGAAAAATATATTATTAATAAGTTTCATCCTCTTTTCAGGAATAAAGGTACCCTTTTCCCTCCAACTCCGGAATCAGAGCCTTCATTCTGTTAATAATATAGCCACGAATCTCTTTAGCCGTACTGAGTTTTAGAATATTCTCAAAATCAAGTCTGGCATCTTTCATGGAAATCTCTCTTATTATTTTTTTAATAAACGGAATAGACCTGGCATTCATGCTCAGTTCATCAAGCCCGAGCCCCAGAAGGATTGGGATACAAAGTGGATCGCCTGCCATCTCACCGCATATGCTTACATTAATTCCCGCCTTTCTCGCAGCAGCTACAACCTGTTGAATCATGCGGGAAATGGCAGGATGAAAAGGCTCATATATGTGAGCAACATGCTCATTAATCCTGTCAATGGCAAGGGCGTACTGGATCAAATCATTTGTACCTATACTAAAAAAATCGACATGACGGGCAAGTACCTCTGCCATGGAAACAGCCGAGGGTATCTCTATCATAATGCCTACTTTTATGTCATGATCATAAGCAATTTGTCTGGTGTCCAGTTCCTGCCTGGCCTGTTCCAGAATCGCCCTGGCATCTAAAACCTCTTGAAGCCCGGATATCATGGGAAACATTATCTGTACTTTGCCATATGCACTGGCTCTGAGGATTGAACGCAACTGTGTTTTGAAAATTTCAGGCTCCTTCAGACAGAACCGGATGGCCCGGAGGCCCAGCGCAGGATTCATCTCATCATCTGTTTCCATAGCCACTGCCGCGATTTTGTCGCCTCCAGTATCCAGAGTCCTTATAGTTACCGGGTCTGGGGCTATGATTTCCGCCACCTGCCTGTAATCTTCAAACAGTTCTTCTTCCGTAGGCAGTGTCTTGCTTTTAATATAAAGGACCTCCGTCCTGTAAAGACCAATCGCCTCACCCCCGTATTCCCTTGCGCTTTCGACTTCTTCGAGAAATTCTATGTTTGCCTTTATTGCTATCCTGTATCCGTCAAGGGTTTCGGCAGGAAGATGGCTTGTCCTCGCAATGCTTGACTTGAATTTTTCCTGCTGAATCTGCCTTTTCTTATAGCCTGCAATGGTACCTTCAAGAGGATTAATAATGACCTCTCCGGTATTTCCGTCAACGATCAAAATATCCCCGTTTTTTATCAGGTCAGTAGCAGTTTCCAGGGCCACAACAGCCGGAAGTTTAAGTGCCTGAGCCATGATACCGGTGTGAGAGGTCCTGCCGCCTCCGTCCGTTATGAAACCTATGACCTTTTCGAGATTAAGCTCAGTAGTGTCCGCAGGAGCTAAATCATGTGCTACAACAATTACCCTTTGGTCAATTCCAGCCAAATCCTTCTGGTCTTCACCGCTGAGATTCCTCAATACCCTTTCGGCCACATTTTCAACATCTTCAATCCGGTTTCTTATATACTCATCATCTATCTGTTTAAAAATTTCTCTTATTTCTTCCAGCGATTTTTGGACAGCCCACTCGGAATTAATACTTTCATTCAGAATTCTCTGAATGGATGCGTCAGCAAACATGCTGTCCTTAAGAATCATCAAATGGCTCTCAATTATGAAGGAATGGGTCTTGATATTCTCCGGCATATGGTTTTTTATTGTAATTAGTTGTTCCCTCGTAGTTCGGATGGCATCCTCCAGTCTCTTCACCTCTTTACTGACCTGCTCCTGGCTGACAAGATACTGATAAGTTATCTTTACCTTTGACCTGTCCACCAGATATGCCTTTCCGATGATAATGCCTGAGGAGACAGCTATGCCTTTCAACTTCATTTCACTATCTGATTTGCAGGCCTTCATTTGCCCTCCCCGAATTTCTGGTCAATGAGATTCCCCAGCTCTTCCATGAAACTTTCAGAATCATCTCCAACAATCCTTGCCTGTACCTCTGTGCCTTTGGGGCAAGAAAGCGTAAGGATCGAGAGGATACTTGAGCCATCAACTTCCTGGCCATCCTTTACAAGAAACAATTGCGACTTATACTGATTGCCCAGTTTTACTATCTTTGCAGCGGCTCTTGCGTGCAGTCCCAGATTATTTCCTATCCTGAATTCCTTGATCAGTTCCATATATATCGAACCTTATAACATGGCTCTCTTTCTAATAAGACATTCCTTATATACCTGTCTGAAGGATAAAGCTTCTCTTTTTGAAATCAGTTCTGCAATATCCTTAATACTCATCCTTTTCTCCGCTATCATTTCATCCATATCATGGAGGGTACTGCTGCTGAAATGCTGGAGCATCTTTTCTCCGCTGCCGGCAACAACCAGAGTAATTTCTCCCTTTATTTTGTCCTCAGGGAGACTTGCGATAATTGCGCTTACAGGCCCCCTCCTAACATCTTCATAAATCTTTGTCATCTCCCTGGCCATTACGATCTGCCTGTCCCCCAGCATCTCTTTGATATCCTTGAGCATAGAAAGAAGACGATGGGGGGCCTCAAAAAATACCATTGTCCGTGTCTCTGAGCTTAATTCTCTCAGCTGGTTTTTTCTCCTTCCAGGCTTGTTGGACAGAAACCCAAAAAAGATAAACTTATCAGTCTGCATACCTGAGACTGACAACGCGGCAACGAGCGCAGAAGGCCCTGGAATTGGTGTTACTCTTATGCCTTCCTCTAATGCGAGGTTAATAAAATAAATACCCGGATCGGAAATTCCCGGAGTCCCCGCATCGGTGATAACAGCGACATCATCACCGGATTTCAATCTGTCAATTAATACGGGAGATTTAGCCTTTTGATTATGCTGGTTTAAGCTGGTAATTTTCGCTCGTATCTGAAAATGCCTGCAAAGCGCCCTTGTATGAGCAGTATTTTCAGCGGCAATTAATGCCCCGCTCTTTAGAATCCTTAAGGCCCTCAAAGTAATATCTTCAAGGTTTCCTATTGGAGTAGAAACAACATACAGGCTTCCCTTGGTTTGACTTGTCTGACTTGTTGGATTGTCGGATTCTGCTTCTTTCATTCATTAATCCAGTCAATAAGCCAGATCAAATGCGTTTTTGATCACCTCAATCTCCGGGGGGCTGTCCTTCAAAATACTGACAGCTACAACATCAAACCTCGCCTTTACTCCATAGCAGTTGTTGGCCTTCATATATGTAAGGGCTGCCTTGGAAACCTGGCGCATCTTCCTTCCGTTCACTGCCTCTTTTGCAAAAGAAACAGGGCCGCTTTTTCTTGTCTTTATTTCAATGAATACAAGGGTGTCGCCATCCTCAGCGATTAAATCCACCTCACCTGTTGAGCAGCGGTAGTTGCGAATTATCCTTTTATAACCCAGCCTCTTTATTTCTTTTACAGCCAGATCTTCACCAAACTTCCCTAACTCAATTCTTTCCCTTGTCACATCCTGCAGACCCCTTTAAAACTCAGACGATGAATCGGAGACGCCCCATATTGCTTGATTGCCTCGAAATGCCGACGGGTTCCGTATCCTTTGTTGCTGTCAAAGCCATATTCAGGATAAATATTGTGATAGGAATACATTATTCTGTCACGATATACCTTGGCAAAGACGGATGCGGCTGAAATACTCCGGCTTAACTGATCCCCCTTTATAATACATCTCTGAGGAATAGGCAACGGAACCGGATGAATGCCGTCAACCAGAAGAAATTCCACCGGTTTATTGAGTGATAATACCGCCCTTCTCATTGCCTCAAGAGAAGCCTTCAATATATCAAATTCATCAATGTATTTGTGAGAGACAACACCCAGGCCGACAGACTGGCACTGGCTGTAAATGACTGCAAATGCCTTTTCCCTGGCCTTTGCCGTCATCTTTTTTGAATCCTGGATTCCATCTAAATAAATGCCTTTTGGAATGATAACAGCTGCGGCTACAACCGGCCCCGCTAAAGGACCACGCCCGGCCTCATCAACTCCTGCTATCATATCATACCCGTCCGAGCATGCCAGGCCTTCATAGAAAAAGGGGGCAGGATTTTGGGAGCAAACCTCTTCAGAAAAAAGCGGCAGATTTTTGGATGGCATCACCGTTTTCCTTTGTTTGTCGTATATATCTCAACGGCCTCCAAAAAAAGTTCAGCTGCATCATGGGGTTCACGGAAAGACCAGCGATAAAAAAATTCTGATACCTGGATTCCGCCTTCACTTGAAGATGGACTTTTTATGAAGCCGTCAGCAATGTCTGCCGGAATTAATACCTCTTCTCTTTGATTCGGGCAGCCTTTCCTTTAAGTTTTCTTAAATAATAAAGCCGAGCCCTTCTTACCTTGCCCCTGGTTATAATTTCAATTCTATCTATAAAAGGAGAATGAAGGGGAAAAATCCTTTCCACACCGATCCCGTAAGAGACCTTTCTTACAGTAAATGTCGCACCTGAGGCCCCATTCCTCTTTCGTATGACAGCACCTTGAAAAACCTGAATTCGCTCTTTATCCCCTTCCTTTATCCTCGCATGGACTTTCAGTGTATCACCCACCCTGAAATTAGGGATATCTATGCGCATCTGTTCTCTTTCAAGAGCCTCTATAACATTCATATTTCCCTCCTAATCAATGAAAACCAGAAAAATTTTCCCCTTGCGGGAAAATAAGTTTGAATTAATCAAAATATCCTGCTGTCTCGTCAAATTGAAGCGATAGCATTTAACAGCTCAACACCTGTCTCCATACAGCACGGATATCATTTATCAGCATCAGGATTTCTGTTCTGCTGAAATATTTTTGCTAACTTCGTCCTGCCAATCTGTCTAAAATAATGGCAGCTGCGGACCTTACAGACAGATGATTATAAGTCTTCCTTCCCCATATGGGCTCCAAAACATAATCCGCCTGAGCTAAAACCTCCTTGTCAAGGCCCCACGCAGTTCCAAAAATCAGAAAAACAGGTTTACCCTCATTAATGATATTTCTTGTCTGCTCAAAAGAGACCAATCTCTCTTTCCATTCAGAAGCATCCGTTGCTATTAATAAAGGGCGCTCACTTTCGATTTCGGAAATAGCATCCATCGCAAGGCTTAAGGACGATACCACTGAAACCAGCTCTATAGCCTCTTTTCTATGTATATTATAATTTGCGCCGTACCCTTCGGTCCAGTGCCTTACAACCTTTTCTGCCAGATCCTTCTGATCTTCAAGCGGGGTTATGACAATAAACTGCCTTGCGTCATAGGTCCTGGCCACCCTGGCAATATCATGAAGATCCCATGTGCTTATGGCCGAAGCAATTGTCTCATAATTCTTGTTATAAACAGGGTAATGAACAAGTCCTATATAAAGCCTCATAAATATTAATACTCAAAAAACGGTACAACCCCTTTCTTTATTCTCTGAACCTGATTCTTTATTCCCGGCGTCTGATCCCCATGTTCCCTTTTTTAACCTATTCAGAATCCTGTCGTCTTCCTGTGACAAATTTGCTCTTTTAAGCAGATCGGGTCTTTTTTCCAGGGTCTTTCTTAAGGACTCTGTCCTTCTCCAGATGCGTATCTTCTCATGATCCCCTGAGAGCAGAACATCAGGAACCTCTGTGCCATTAAAGATCCTCGGCCTCGTATAGTGAGGATACTCAAGCAGCCCTTCCTCGAAGGAATCATACAGATTTGATGTTTCTCCTCCCAGAACCCCTGGGATTAACCGGCTTACGGCATCCATAACAACCATGGCACCAAGTTCTCCGCCGCTCAGCACATAATCCCCGATCGAAATTTCCCTGTCTATGCAATGAAGCCTTATTCTCTCATCAATCCCTTCATACCTGCCGCATATAAGTATAATCTGCTCCCACTCCGAGAGTTCCCAGGCTGAAGCCTGATCAAATCTCCTGCCCTGTGGACTGAGAAAAATAACAAGGCTTCTTTTTTCCCTTTCAATTGAGTCCAAAGCTCGACAGATAGGTTCCGGCTTCATCACCATCCCGTCACCGCCGCCGTAAGGCCGATCATCTGTTGTCTTATGAGAGTCCCTGGCAAAATCCCGGATATTGATTATTCGTATATCAACTATCCCGCTATTAACAGCCCGGCCAAAAACACCTTCACGCAGGTAAGGAGAAAACATTTCCGGAAATATAGTTAGGATTTCAAACTTCATTCAAATCCAGCAATCCCTCCATCGGAGAAATAATCATTTTCCCTTCATCAAGATCAACCTCCCTGATAACCTCGTATGTTGCAGGGAGGAATATCTCCTTATCCCCATTTTTAACCACATAAATATCATTGCCCCCAGGGGATAGAATGTTGGACACAACGCCGATGCATTCCCCGGTATCCAGAAAAACCTCCAGCCCCAGAATCTCATGCCAAAAGAATTCATCATCAGTGCCGGAAGCCTCTTTCCTTATTAAAACCTCAGCACCTTTTAATGCCTCGGCATCTTCTCTTGAACTTATTCCCTCCAGCGCCATCAAAAAGACATCTTTATGTGGCTTAACTGAAATTGGGACATATTCATTCAGTTGTCCTGAAACAAGTTTAATGAAAATGCTCTCTGCCTGCCTGAAAGAGGCCTCTGAACGGGCATAGGATGAAAACCTTAACATGCCTTCCAGTCCATGTGGACCAAGAACCTTCCCAACGATCAACAAATTCTCGAGTGCAACCTGACCCAAAGCTATTCAAGAATCTCCAGAACGGAACGCTTGTTTATCTTGGTGGAGGCTGCGCTGAGAATGGTCCTCATGGCTCGTGCGGTACGGCCCTGCTTGCCAATTACCTTGCCAAGATCTTCCTTCGCAACCTTGAGTTCAATGACTGATGTCTGTTCTCCTTCTATTTCCGTGACGCCAACTTCCTCAGGCTTGTCCACAAGTGCTTTCGCGATGTATGCTATCAGCTCCTTCATCTCGATTCACCTCCGTAAATAATGTCACCAATACGTCACATTAACTCACTGACAATTCAGCTTTCGGCACTCCTTTCTTGACTAAAAGCGCCCTGGCAGATTCCGAAACACTCGCTCCTTTTTCCAGCCAGTTCCTTACTTTTTCTTCATGAATTGTTATTTCAGCCGGGTCTTTCATTGGATCATAAGAACCCAATATTTCAATAAATCTTCCGTCGCGTGGTGCCTCTGAATCAGCCGCTACTATTCTGTAGAACGGTTTCTTCTTTGCCCCCATCCTTGCCAATCTAATCTTTACAGCCATTTACCTCTACCACCCCCTTGTCTGGGTTAATAAATTATTGATTTACCAGTGAAAAATGCAATATCCTGCCAGCCATGACACAAAGTCAGCCCTGTTGCCTTCTCTGCCTGTCTTAAAATGCCTGGCTGGTGCATAAAATGCAGTTTTATCCAAAACCCCGTAATTTCATCTGCACATTTGTATTATACAGTTATTACAGGAAAATGAAATAGAATACAGAAATCGAATTTCCGAACTCGTCATTTTTTTTATCCAAAAAGAGCCCCCATGCCTGAATAGCCTTTTTTGCTAAAACGCTCCATCATTTTTTTTGTCTGAGCAAAATTCTTAAGAAGACGATTCACATCCTGAACAGTAGTGCCGCTTCCCAGGGCTATCCTCCGCCTCCTGCTGCCGTTTATTATTTTATATGACCTTCGCTCCTGTGTGGTCATTGAATTAATGATTGCCTCTACCTTTACCAGTTCCTTATCATCATGATTCATCTGCTTAAGCTTTTTCAACTGTCCGATCCCAGGCAGCATACCCAGTATCTGTTCAAAAGATCCAATTTTTTTTATCTGCTGCAACTGCCCCTTAAAATCCTCAAGGTCAAATTCATTTTTTCTGAGTTTCTTCTGAAGTTTAAGGGCTTCACTCTCGTCAAGCTCCGCCTGGGCCTTTTCAATCAGGGAAAGGACATCTCCCATGCCGAGTATCTGGGAAGCCATTCTGTCAGGATAAAATGGTTCAAGAGAATCTATCTTTTCTCCAACACCGATAAACTTGATAGGCTTTTCAGTTACTGCCTTTATGGATAAAGCGGCTCCACCCCTGGCATCTCCTTCCATTTTTGAAAGAATCACGCCGCTTATGTCAAGAGTTTCATTAAAATGTTTTGCTACATTTACTGCATCCTGGCCTGTCATGGCATCGGCTACTAAAAGGATTTCCGCAGGATTAATCTTCTTCCTGATCCTGACCAGTTCGTCCATCATAGCTTCATCTATGTGAAGACGACCGGCGGTATCAATAATCAGCACATCCGACCCTTCTTTCCCCGCCTTTGAAAGTGAATCCATGCAGATATCTTCAGGTTTCTGAGAAGGATTTGTCGGATAAAAAGGAACATTTATCTGTTTGGCCAGTTTTATCAGCTGTTCAATTGCAGCAGGCCTGTATATATCCGCCGGAACAAGATAAGGATGCCTTCCCTGTTTTTGGAGATGGACGGCCAGCTTGGCTGCTGTTGTTGTTTTACCGGATCCCTGAAGTCCAACCAGCATTAGGGCATGAGGCGTCCTTCCTAAAAGCTGGAGGCCCTGTTTAACATCACCCATTAGACGGGTCAACTCTTCATTAACGATTTTAATGAGTTGCTGGCCGGGAGTTAGACTCTGAAGGACTTCTTTGCCGACAGCACGCTGGCGTATCTCCTCAACAACATTTTTTACCACCTTGTAATTGACATCAGCTTCAAGAAGTGCTAATCGCACTTCTTTCAAGGCCTCCTGAATATTAGCGTCGCTCAGTATGCCACGTCCGGTAATCTTTTTAAAGATGCTGCTGAATTTCTCACTAAGGCTTTCAAACATTCCAATAATCCTTATTTTAAAGCAAACGATAATTATAGCTTTATTAAAAAAAACATGTCAATAAATTTCAACATTCTGTAAACATATCATTAATAAGCATTGCAGTCTTATAACTTCAGTTTTTTCATTCACCCGGGTATCCTTGAAATCAAATGTTTTATAGAAAAGCTTTTTCATTTATTAGTACAAATAATGTTCTTTTTGCCCCTGGAAAATCCCGTAAAGGTTAAAAAAGGTGGCTTATCAGGATGGCCATTTATTAAATGGGAGGAAAATACAGATTAGTCCGTTATCAAAAAGGCATTGGAAAAAACAGGTTGAACAGATAGATAAATGCCGGAATGGAGAATATCGATACTGAGAAACTGGCCACAATAAACAGGCTGGCCATTTTCCGGTTTCCCTGACAGCGTTCGGCTAAGATGGGTATAGAAGTGATGGGAGGCACGGCGGCCTGAAGTATGATAATAAATGCGATGTGAAAATCAGGGCGAAACCAGAGCAATAGAGCCAGGAAAAAGAGCGGAAAAACAATGTTTTTAACCAAAACAAACTTAAAAACATCCCCGAAACAGGATTTATTCTCTGCCGCATCATAATAGATGAAATCGTTATAAACATTGCCCCCGAGTATGAGCATAAAAAGCGGCGTGGCCATGGCTCCCACCAGGGTTATAATAGTGATCAGAAAATCCGGGATATAATCTCCGGCTGCAGTCAGTCCGACCACAATACCCACCCCAGTGGCGATGAGTACCGGGTTGCAAATCCTTTGCCAGCTTAGCTTTTCCTTTTGAAGAGTTTGGTTGAAAAACAGGGTATAGGTGCTGAATATCATTGAAGGATGGAATATCGTAAACAGAAAAAGCGTGATCAGGTAAGGATTGCTCTGACCGAAAAGCCCTCCGATAATAAGGATGGGGAAGAATATCCCATTCTGATAAAACAAGCTGATAGTAAACTCGCTCCTGACCTCTTTTTTGACGAGATAGGATGTGCAAAGGGAAAGGATCAGGGTCAGGAGGGTAAAACCCGCCCACCACAGTGGCACATGCCACCAGGACGGATATTTTTGCGGTGAAAAATCAGAAATCAGATTGACAAGTACAAGGCAGGGCAAGGCTATATCGATGGCCAAAGAAGACAGGAAAGCCAGCGTCTCGGATGGCACACGTCTTCTCCCGACAACCAGAAAACCTAAAAAACCAATACCCAGAAGAGCAAAAACTGCTTGAAAAGTGATAGTAAAAACGCTCATGCGGCCTTTCTTCCCGCCAGATGGCGGCAACAACTTCCTTCTTTTTTATCCAGAGTGGCCTATCTGAAAATCAGGACAATGCAAGCTTGTCCGTTGACTGGTGAGGTGATAAGAACTTGCTCTTTAATGGAAAAATATATGGATATGAGCCTTGTGTGTCAATAAAAAATGACAAACTCAGTTGTCTGTCAATTATGTTCTTTTCCCTTGACCATTTACTAATCTTTATTTATATTTTATTCTTTTTTAAATGTAATATAAATAACGCTCTCAGTTCATTATAATTTCCTGCGCTGTTTCGTCCGCCTATGCGGGGTGTTAAGGCAGAGCTGAGGCTGGCTCCTCATTTTTTGAGGGTCTATCTACCGTGAATTTTTTTGGAGGATACTTATGGGAAAAGTAGCAATTATAGGTGTTGGCCAGAGCGCCTTTGTTCGAGGATACCCTGGCTCAATCAGGGAATTGGCGTTCGAAGGATTTAAAGAAGCCATGCTTGATGCGCAGATTTCTGCAAAAGATATTAATGCTTCTGTTATCTGCTCTTCTCCGGAATATGACAAGCAACGGTCGCCGGCAGGCACACTTGCTGAGTATTTCGGGCTTACTCCTCAGCCAACTTTTTATGTGGAAACTTTGTGTTCGTCCAGCAGCACAGGACTGAAACTGGCTTATTCAATGGTAAAAGCCGGGCTTCATGACGTTGTGGCTGTTGTTGGTTTCCAGAAAATGTCGGAAATTACCTCAGCAGAATCCCAGGAGAGAATGGGGCGCGGAGCTGACATCCAGTGGGAAAGCCCTTTTGGTACTATGATGCCTGCCTATTATGCAATGTATGCCAGGGCTCATATGGCCAAGTACGGCACAACTTCTGAAGATCTGGCGCGTATTCGAGTAAAGGCTGCCACATACGGGCAGATAAATGAAAAGGCCGTATATCGTAAAGCAGT
>JAFGMQ010000147.1 GCA_016927455.1 Deltaproteobacteria bacterium | reverse complement strand
CGTCTGAAGGGGGAATGGGTAGAGGCCAGGATATATGCTGAGCATATTGATATCTGGTATGGGCAAAAAAAAGTTGAGAGACTCCCCGTCTCGTATACCGAAATTATGATCCACGCATATGTGTGTGGCTCCAATCCGGGCAGTCTTTTCGGGATTAACTGGTATGGGCCGGTACTCTATGACAGTTCTAAAATGAGCCAAGATATTGAAGACTACCTGAATTTTCGGAAAAACAATTATGTTCCCATTATGTGCCTAGAGTTCGGAGTAATCATGAACGCAACAGAAGAGCAAGGACACGTTAAATGGATGAACGATTTCCTACGTCTCATGGCGCAGCATAACATCCATTGGGCGTACCATTCATGGCGATCATATTCCGAAACAAATACAAGTTTCGGCATCTATCAATGCTGGGATGAAAAAGCCAGGGATTGTCCCAACGCCGGAGATTTCATATTTATACTTCCTGTTTTGCACCGGTATATGGGACCAACCATATCGCCAGGGATTTTAAATCTGCTTCTTAACTGAAGAGATAATTTCAAGAGCTACCTTACATGAACCTTGCCGTATTTGATTGATGTTTACTAAATGGAATTTGCAACAAATGAATGTTTATAGTCCCTCTCAGTTACAGGAAGCTACAAATAGAAGCTCCCTACTCCTTTGCAGCAATTTCTTTGAACTGGTTGATCTGAACTATACCATCGGGGAATTTAGCGGTAATCTCCAGATCGCCTCCCATAGCTTTGATAAAATTCCGTAGCGTGCTGATATACATGTCTGTCCGGTGTTCAATCTTCGACACCGCGGCCTGTTTAACAGACAACGTTTGTGCCAGTTGTTCCTGGCTCAGGTTTCTGGCCTGGCGTAACTCCTGTAACGGCATAGCTTCAAGCATAGCCTTTGTTTTCTCCGCAGCCTTTCTTCTCGCTGCGGGTTTCATTTTTTCTCTCAATATGGAATAAGGTTTGCTCACGGCGCACCTCCTTTTTCATCTTTTAACGATTTTAAATGTTCTTCGTAAATCTTCTCCGCACGCGGCACGTAAGTTTCATACCACCGTTTCCCTCCAGTCTTCCTGCCACCGATCAGCAGGATGGCAGTTCTTCGTGGATCAAATGCATAGAGGATTCTATACGGTTTCCCTTTATGTTGAATCCTCAGTTCTCTTACCTCCCCGTACTTGACCCCTTCGATATTTGAACTGTACGGATATGGCAAATGGGGCCCTTTTTCTTCCAATAGGCCTACAACCGAATCAATATCGATATGTTCTTCCTCATTCAGGCTATTCTACCATGCCTCGAATTCATCGGTATATTCTATCTCCCATTCCATGAAAGGAATATAACCTTCATGGAATATCATGTCAAGCGGTTTTCCGAAAACCTGGACGATGTTTAATAATTCAATAAGTTATTGTTCAAGTGAATAATTACCAGCTTTTGCGATCATTTCGCCCCGTTCAACGGAAACACTTATATTCCCTTTGCTTACTTCCAGTTTTTTTGCCAACACTGCATGGGGAATACCTGACTCCCTCGACGCCCGGAAGCATAAAAGGCTCCTTGTATATCAAATTCCTTATTGTTAATATAAATACATGTGTAAAATAACTTTCAGCAAAAAAGCAGACAAGGCACTTCGTAGAAAGTGAATTCACCGGATAAGTTAAACCCCTTGATTTTGATAAATCATATCAAGGGGTTTTTAAAATGGTTCGCAAACCAAGTACTAATCCTTATCCGCCGGCCGTGATTGGAGACCTTTCTTCGTCTTATCTTAACGGTCATTGCCTTTCATCAGAATGTCATCGAGCCAGTCAAGAATGCGTGCATTCGAGATAAGGAGAGCTCCCGTCTGGCAGTGTTCTTCAACCCCTTCTTCCTTTGTAAACAGCATGAATTCTTTCCGGGGTGAAACAAGGGCATTATAAAGCTTTGCTGCCTGCCCCGGCATATCCCTGTCTCCTTCAGAATCAACAATAAGAATAGGGCACGTAATCTTCGCTGCAACATCTTTCATGGTATAGGGCCTTGTCATCCTGAGCCATGCACTCGGAGAAGGGGCATGGAAGGTAAACATGCCATTGGCCATAACCCATCTGAATGATGGGTCTGTTTTCATTCTCGCATATATATCCCTGTCTATCTCTTCAGCTCCTTCTTCTGTGTCAAGAAATTTTTCCATTTCCTCCGTAAGGTGAGCGGTCATGTGAAAATCGTATACGCCGCCATTGGCAATACATGCTTTGATCCTCTTTTCAAAAGCGGCCGCGCGGGGGGCCAGATAACCTCCGAAGCTGATACCCATCAGGGCAACCCTTTCGGCGTCAACTTCCTTCCTGGAGACGGCATAATCGACGACGGGCGTTACGACAGTTTCCCAGTTATGTCGAAAAGGCAGCTTTTGTATCCGGATTACTTCTCCCTGTCCAGGCCCTTCAAAGAGGAGAACATTATAACCGCGTTTGACTGCAAAAAAGGCATTTTCAAAATAGAGCTCCTCTTTTGTGCCGTCAAAACCTGTCTGAATAATTAATAACGGCCTTTTTGCGCCGGATGTATCAACGAGACACAGATATCCCGGCAGTGTCGTTCCTTCAAAAGGGATGGTGACGGGAATGACAGGGTGATCGGCCAGTTTCGCACCCTTCAGAAATGTGTCCCGGCTTTTCTTCCAGACCGATACAATACGCGGATCTGCCGGATTTGTGTGAAGGAAAAATTCACTTGTCCGGTAATAGTTGGAGGCTTTGAAGAACTGCTGTCTTGGACTGACAGTTTTACCTCGTGCAAGAAAATTATCTCCGGACTTCTCGCATTGTTCTGCAGTTTTAAACCACTCCCGGTACCAGCTTTCATCGTCTCCTTCGGTTATTGCAAAGGCCGTTTTCAGTACTTCACCAACATCTGCTCCTCCACTTACGGAATAACCAAGCGCCCGGAGCGTCTGGAATGAATACTGTCCATCCTTGAAGATCAACTCCGCCGAAAATACATTCCCTGCCGCAAGCAGACATATTATGAACAGGCACGCCAGACAATTAACAGCACATGATCCTTTTTTCATAAGCAACTCCCTTTGTTTGAGTATATCTGCCTGTCAGAACGGGAGAGCGCCCTTGAGCAGATCCATAACATATTCACCTCCCTGAGTTTTCACATAATCCAGTATGACGGGCGTAAACTTTCCGACCATATCACCGGACAGCCCCAGTTTTTCAAAAGAGCCTGTCAAGGCCGCCATGCCTCCGAGTTTGCCTGAACTGCCGCCCACCATTGATGAAAGACCTCCGAGGGTACCTGAACTCCCTTCCAGCTTTGGCGCCGCACCCAGCATCCGGTCAATACCGGGAACTGCCCCTGCAACCTTTGAAAAGTCTTCAATGCTGAGATTCTGTCTTGCCGCCTGGAAAATCGAACCTGCGCCGCCTTCAGCCTGACCTTCTGTAACTCCGAGCTGACTTGAAAGCAGACCGATCAGACCGGAATCCCCGGCATATGACTGGGCATACCATAGCAGGCAGATAGTAAAAAGTGACACGAGTTTCCCTTTAAAAAATTTTCCCCTGTTCATCTTACACCTCCATTTTATCATTTCTTGAATTTTATCTTTAAAAGGCCACCCTCTGCCCTGAAGTATTCGACTCCTTCAGGAATGGCCTTCTTTAACGGGTTTTCTCTGAAGTTAGATAAGGTCTTGTTCAGAAATTCCTGTATTCAACATCTTGTCCTTTTGAAAGTTATTGCGGGCACAGGCAGGCAGATTTTTCTTTCTGCAAGGTCTGTAACGGGGATCCATTCACCTTTCTCGAAGATAAAGTTTTGATAACATGCTGAAACTTACTGAAGCTCTCTCCTGCCAGGATATCAAATGCTTTTAGAAAACCCTGAAACAAATAAACCGACATCAAAAACAGGCAGTTAATGGAATATTATTATATGGATATTATTAAGCTGAAAATGAAAAGATGTATTTATTCAAAACCAATGAAGAGAGAATATCAAGAAAAAAATATGGAGTCAGATTTAATAAATCCCAGCAAGGTCCCCGCCTGTAATGACCTGAAGGCAGATATCAAACAAAGGCACGATTAAAAAAACCTTGAGGCCTTGTAAACATGGATTGGCAGGCTGTCACTGAATGCACCGGGCCATAACATGATGTAAGGTGCCGGGGGTGCATCAAGACCTGGCTGTATTGGCAAAAAAGAGACTGAAACATATTCACTGCAGTTCCAGCTTTTAAACCTACAGCCGTGCAGTCCCCCATAAAAGAGCTAACAGGAATCCTGAACACCTCCCATAGAATATTTTCCAAAATCAAGTAGTTATCTAAAAATATATGGAAAAGATGTAAGGACAGACTTTACCCTTTTACACAATATTTTGATATTATAATCAATAAATTTTCAGTTGACAAGATGGGGGTGATTATTATATATAGAACATAGTTCTGTATGTAGAACGATAACCTTTTCAGTAACCAGGGATATTGAAAATCAATTCTATTAAGACTGGCTATGGCAGAAATAGAAAGAGAAGCGCAGGAAATAAAAGGCTATAAACCCTCTGTTCCGGCTGTAGAACAGGCGGGGAAGGTCCTGATTTGTCTTGGCAGGGGCAAAAAGTTCAGGATGACCCTTACCGAGATATGTCGGGAGGTAGGTATTTACAAGAGCAAGGGATAT
>JAFGMQ010000146.1 GCA_016927455.1 Deltaproteobacteria bacterium | reverse complement strand
GATAGCTATTGCCCTATTGTCATGTTATCAGCCGAGCCTCCCTTTCTTCTTAAGTGCGTCCGCTACTTTACCCAGGTTCATCTTCTCAAGGGTCTCCCTTTTCGGGTACCCGTTCTCAGGATTATACCCTTCCAATTTATAAAACTTTGTTTTAAAATCCTCCATCTTTTTCCTGTCCATTTTGCGTCCGGCGCCCGTGGCATACTTCCATTTACCGTCTATGTACATGGGCATGGCCTGTCCTTTGCTGGGCTTGTCATAGATATAGTCAGGAAAGACCTCCATGTCACGCTGTCTTCCCTGAAGCACCCAGATAGACCTGTCAAGGGTATAGATCTTGTGTCCCAGCTCCATACCATCTTCAAAGGTCAGGCTGCTTCCGGTGACAGCGTTCCAGAACCTTGGTTCTGCCTCTGGTGTGGGGCCTCTTCTATCGGCAGTATTGTTGGTAATGCACATGGGCCATCGCCACCCGCAGAAACCGCCTCCGCCGGTCCAGAATTTTTCGTAATGTTTGATCCACGCAACCTGTTTGACCTTGGAGTCCGAATATATACCTGTAGGCCCGTCGCTGTGATCTATCATGAATGGATCTCCCTGGTAGGGGGCCATGGCGTCGGTGTACAGCCTTGACGCCTCTTCAGCAGTCAGATAGGGATCTCCTGTCAAGGCCATCCAGTGAAGGGGATAATTGGACATCATGTGAAGCATGAGGTCGCGTTCTCCAAGAATAGAGGCAAAGCCCCATTCTGCCTCTATTACAGGATCATAATGGACTGCCGTTCCCCAGAAGGCGAGGCTCAGGTCACCGCTGTTGACATCCTCTTCATACCTGCCTATTTTTTCAGCAAACCTTGCGCAGCCCTCTGAAAGATCATTGCCTATCTCCTCGCGGGTGGCAATCATTCTCATAATAGCCTCGGCATAGGTAAAGGTGCCGGGCATGCCAAAGGGGAGATTTGTGTCTATCTCTTTTCCCTTTCCAAGAATACCCTTTTTATAAAGGGTGTAAACATAGCTCATTAATGGCATTAGCTGCCAGTGCCCAAGACCGTACCTGTGCATCAGGTCGCTTCCCTGGCGTGTGAATTTTAATGACCCGTCCACGCTGATCGTCAGTGTGCCCGCGCACACCGATTCATTGGTGTCGCCTGTCGCGAGCCTCATCCTGCAGCCCCGCGGGCATGAAGCGCATGCGGCAGCCCTTGCCGGAGTAAGGGGCAGATCCCGGTTAAGGGTGTTGCCCCCGCTGGGACGACCGCTGATAAGCGCATAGGGCCCGCCTTTTCCAAATCTCTCCGCCTCCCTGGGGTTATCCACATTCCACTGAAACTGCCTGAACCAGAGTCTTGCATCCATTAAGGCCTGGGGATCCGCAATGGGTACATCGCCCGACCCTATGGCGCTTATTGCCTTTAGATTCTTTGAGCCGAACACACCTCCAAACCCGCACAAAGCGGCCTGTGACCCGGGGCCATGAAGGAGCGCACCAAGCCGGCTTTTATTCTCACCCGCGGGTCCGCAGCACACAACCGCCGGGATCTGGGTGGTATGCTCGTTTTTGGCAAGCTCCGCCCATTCACCCCATTTGTATTTTTTATCAGGAATGACTCGTCTGGAGATCTCCTGCTGGGTGTCCCAGGTATCCATTCCCCAGATGCCTTTTGCGTTTTCTATCGTTACCCTGTCATTTATTATATTGATCCACACCGGCTCACTTGACGCCCCTTCAACCACAATGCCGTCCCATCCCGCGAACTTGAGCTGGGCAGTGAAGCGTCCGCCGAAATTGCTGTGCCCGAACCATTCCACAGGGTACAGCATTGGCCCGAGCCCCTGCACCTCGCACCTGCCCGAGCCTGGCATGAATGTGCCGGAAAAGGGAGATGTCATCATTATGATGAGGTTTCTGGGGTCAAAGGCCTCAAAGGGAAGCTGGTCTCCTACCAGGTCAAAGAAAATGGCGGAACCTATTCCGTGCCCGCCGCCAAATTCCAGGTACTTTTCTGTATCTATCTTACTTATTGTCTTGTCGGTCAGGTTTACCCTTAATATCTTTCCTGTATATCCGCCTTTCATTATTCTTCACCCCCTTCCATTTTAGGCCAGTCAAGACTCATCTTTGGCACGATCTCGCTGCTGTCCACCAGCCCGAGATTATACCAGTGATCATTTCTGAGGTTTACATCATACCCTTCAGTCTCTTTCTGGTCAGGCATTTCGGTTACAAACCTGATGGCCTGCATTGGGCAGGCCTCAACGCAGGCCTGTTTGCCTTCAGGCCCGCCCTTTTCATTCCAGTATGGAGTGTCTATGCATAAATCGCATTTTGAGGCCTTATATTTGCCGTCAATTTCAACCCACACTGTGCGGTGTGGTTGCTGAGGACACATCTTGAGACAGGTTTTGCAGCCGATACATTTATTGCTGTCTATTCTTCTTACATTACCGTTTTCAGCATCTATAAAGGCCGCCCCTACCGGACAGTTCTGCACGCAGACCGGGACCTTGCACTGTCTGCACACTGCCATTTGCAGGTCATTGGGAAATTTCCCGAATGAGTCCTGTATGATCTGAATGCGTGAGCGTGAAAGGCTCTGTACCCCATAATGGGTAAGGGAACAGGCCAGCATGCAGGTAGTACATCCGATACATTTTTTGCTGTCATAAACAAGGTAACCTTTGGACGTGGGATATGTGACCTTTTTATCAGCCGCCTGTGCCCGTGTCCCGGCTATCAGTGTACCTGCCGCAGCCGCGCCTCCTGTTACCAGAAAATCACGTCTTGATATCCCCTTTTGAGGAATGTCAGCTCTTTTTTCTTTGTTTTTATCTTCAGGCATAGAAAACTCCTGTTGGATGGATTGGGTTTAGAAGGTGTTAAATAAAAAAATCAGGTTGATAAATTAATAAAGACTTTTATTTTCAGGAATGAATTTTATGGCTTTAGATTATTTAAGTCAATTTGAAAACAGTTGTTTTTTTCAGGAGATATAAAAAATGCGGGATGCGGTGAAACTGAAAACATTGAGTTTTTCCACAGCCACAGCGGCCCGCATGCCCTTGTACAAGTGTTCGATTTTAATAATGATATCTGCAAGAAATAATAATATCTTATTTTTCAAGGACAGCTATTGTCTCGGCAATCTCCTGCCTTGAAACACTCCTCCTTAACTCTTCCATCTTTTTCATCACCTCGGCAAACCTGACTCCTTCAGCCGCGCTTATCCATTCGAGCTGAAGCCTTTCGGGCCGGAGACCGAGCTTTTCCATCTTTTTATGCACCTTTTCAATCCGCTTTTCAGTCCAGTGATTGGCGTCTATGTAGTGACAGTCACCAATATGGCACCCGCTAACCAGTATTACAGGCGCGCCGTTTTTAAAACCCTCCCAGATAAATTTTTCATCAACCCTGCCCGAACACATGGTTCGAATCACCCGGGCATTTGGAGGATACTGTAGCCTTGATACCCCTGCATAGTCTGCGCCCGCATAGGAACACCAGTTGCATGCAAAGGTGAGAATCTTTTCATCGGCTTTTTCCTCCAGCATGGAGTCAATCTGGCTTACGATCTGGCCGTCTGAAAAATGATGCATTGTTATAGCGCCAAAGGGGCATTCCGCCGCGCACGTGCCGCACCCAGCGCATGCTGCCGTAGCCACATGGGCAGGCATTTTTTTCTTTTTATCAACAGTTATTGCGTTGTATGGACAGACCTCTGCGCATATGCCGCAGGATTTACACAGGTCAGGATCAACCTCCGATGTAATCGCCTCGGCGGATATTTCGCTCTTCTGCATAAGGCGCAGTGCACGTGCTGCCGCCGCAGAGGCCTGCGTAACACTTTCTTTTATGTCCTTGGGTCCTTCGGCGCATCCCGCGTAAAATACTCCCCTTGTGGCCGCATCAACCGGCTGGAGCTTTGGGTGCGCTTCAAGATAAAAACCGTCGGATGTAAGCTGTAAACCTAACATCTCCTGAAGTCTCTGTGTTGAAGGAGCTGGCTCCACGCCTATGGCAAGTACCAGCATGTCCAGCTCATGAAACTCAAGTGTCCCGGTCGCGGTATTTTCAACCGCAACCCTTAAACTCCCGTCAGGAAGCTCCTCAACGTTTCCGGGAAGTCCGCGGATATACTGTGTACCTGCACGTCTGCTCCGGGTGTAGAGGTCTTCAAAACCCTTGCCAAAGGCCCTTATATCAATATAAAAGACCTTAACATCCATGTCAGTATAGTGTTCCTTTAATACCAGGGTGCTTTTAATGGTATTCATGCAGCATATATTTGAGCAGTATGATTTGCCGCGCCTTGCGGATCGCGAGCCTACACACTGGATAAAGCCTATTGATTTTGGCTTCATACGGTCAGTAGGCCTTAATAGCCTGCCCTGAGTGGGGCCTCCGGCGTTAACCAGTCTTTCAAACTCTAGACTTGTAAGCACATTTTCAAACCGTGTATACCCGTATTCATCCAGGGCTGTCGGATCATATGGTTCAAGACCTGTCGCTACTATTACAGTGCCGACACGCTCGTTTATGGTTTCGTCTGACATGTGAAAATCAATGCATTTTTTCTCGCATGCATCATAGCACTTGTTACATACAGTGGGGTTGTTTCCAAGGCATTCATTCGGGTTAAGCACATAGGCCGATGGAACGGCCTGCGGAAATGGAGAGTATATGGCCTTTCTTGAAGAAAGACCCATATTGAACTCATCCGGCCGCACCACAGGGCAGACCTTGGCGCAGTCGCCGCAGGCAGTGCATTCCTTTTCATTAACATACCTGGCCTTTTTGACTATCTTGACATCAAAATTACCCACATAACCTTTAACCTCAGCTACCTCGCTCAGTGTGTGTATCGTGATATTCGGATGCCGACCGGCATCTGTCATTTTAGGACCAAGTATTCAAATGGAGCAGTCCATCGTGGGAAAGGTCTTGTCAAGCTGGGCCATTACACCCCCTATGGACGGCCTCTTTTCAACAAGCACCACCTTTATCCCGTTATCCGCGAGATCCAGGGCGGTCTGTATACCTGCAACACCCCCTCCAATAACAAGCGCCCGCTGGGTCATTGGCAGTTTTTCTTCGGTCAGGGCCTCATTTTTTGCCACCCTGGAAACCGCCATTTTTACAAGATCCCAGGCCTTTTCTGTTGCCGCATCTTTTTCATGCATATGCACCCAGCTGCACTGCTCCCTCAGGTTTGCCATCTCCAAAAGATAAGGATTCAAACCCGCGTCCTGCAGCATCTGGCGGAAGGTCGGTTCATGAAGCCTTGGAGAGCATGATGCAACAACAATCCTGTTAAGATCGTTTTCAGCTATGTCATTTCTTATTTCCTTCTGGCCGGGTTCGCTGCACGCATAACTGATACCTTTTGAAATACATACACCAGGGAGATGCGCAGCCCTGGCCGCCACTCCATCACAATCGACGCTCTGGGCAATGTTCAGTCCGCAGTGGCATACATATACCCCGATCCGGGTTTCTTCGGACAGATCATTTACAGAGCGTCCATCAATTGATTTTGTTTTTGTCATACTCATCTTTCATTCCTGTTAAAATTTTTATTTGCCAGACAAAGGCTTTATTAACCTGCGGCATGCAAAATAAATTATTCCCAGTAGATTGTTTTTGCTATAGCGGTTGTAAGATCCATCATCTCCATCTTGAGTTCATCCCCCCTCAGGGCGTCCTCCATGGCGCAGCGAAGGTGTATCTGGCACTTGGGGCACGCTGTAATGAGAATTCCGCTTCCTGAATTACGCGCCTGTTTGAGCCTCTGCACCTGCATTGCCTTGCTGAAACTGTCACAACCTGTCCATGCACTGTTTCCGCAGCAGTTTGTTAAAGATCTTGCGGAAGATTCGTCTATATTACCCTGGGCAAATTTTTCTATAAGTTTCCGGGGAAGATCCGCCAGGTTATTGAACCGGCTCTGACGGCATGAGTCCTGGAATGAAACCCTGGTTTCCAGAGGTTTAAAACCAACCGCCCCCTTTTCCACCTCTTTGTCAAGAAACTCGTGAATATGTGTTATCTTTACAGGGAGTTCTATTCCATAATGTTTATATTCATTAAGAAGCGTGTGGTAACACTCAGGACATGCGGTTATGACCTCTTCAGCGCCGCTTTCCTCAATGGCCTTTAGATTGAGACGCGCAAGCTTAATAAAATTATCCCGGTCACCCGACCATAAAAGATCATGCCCGCAGCACCTCTCTTTTTCAAGGACATTGGGTTCAATATCAAAGAAGTTGAGAAGCTTTATGCTGTCTTCAAGGATACTACTGGTATTTATCTTAAGATATACCCTGAAAAAGACATCAAAGTAGGGGGCGCACCCGCCAAAAAAAAGGATTTTGCTATTTTTGTTTATTTTTATATTTTCCGGAAGGTTTTTCCACCTGTCCGGTTTAAGCCCTTCGGATGTCATTGCCCTCATCATGCTCTGGAAAAATCCGCCATGCGCTGGTTCGGTTGTCATATTCCGCCTGCGGTAATAGGCGCGCATGTCCTTGATAAATTCCGGGAAATTTACAGCGGACGGGCAGCGTTCATAACAGACACCGCAGGTAAGGCAGGCATTGACCGAAGCTATTACCTCTTTGGTATCGGCGCGGCCGGCAATAATGTCGTTTGCGACTGCCCGTGGAGAAAATGGCTTCCCGGCAAGGGCCAGAGGACAGGCTGAAGTACATTTACCGCAATCCTGGCATGAATAAACATCATGGGCGGCAATAATCTCTTCAGGTGTTTCAGGCTCCTTTCTATCTTCCCAAAGGCTGCCCGTGGCAAAAATAGGGCTTTTTCCTATCTCCTTTATTCCTGCCACAAAACCCTTTAAAAAGGCAAGAAGCTCATCCGACTGATGGGGCAGGAAGTTTTCAAGGCGAAGACGCCTTTCACCAAGTCCCAGTAATGCCAGAATTTCTCTTGTTTCCGTTGTATTTTTCATTGCCGTGGCTGTACCGCTTCCATAACGGCATGAACCTGATTCGCACCCCAGAAGTATAACCCCGTCCGCGCCCATCTCAAATGCCTTGAAAAGAAGCGCCTTGGTGATTCGACCGCTGCAGGGTATTCGAACCATTTTTATTTCATTAGGGATCTCCTCGCGCCTGTCCTGCAGGTTCAGGAAGGCTGCATGAGGCCCCCAGTTACAGCAAAAAAGTATTATTTTATAATCACTCATAAAGTTATTATCCACCCTTCTGTCATGACCCGCCTTCGAGCGTTGGCGTCAAGTTAAGACACAATACAATCCCTCTCCCTTGCCTGCCATGGTGTAGCTTTAGCGAAGACTGGACGGGAGAGATCGGGTGAGGGTGGCAAGATCGCAGCTTAATGCCTTTTGCCCTTTTCCCCCTCCCTTAATCCCTCCTGCCAGGGGAGGGTAATTTTACACGTAACGGCTAGTTTCCCAGCCTGTAATCGAGCAGGAGTTCTTCCAGCGTCTGCTCAAGATACGCCTGATCCCTGAAGGGGCTGTCCGCCGCGTTGGTCGGACAGACCGAGATGCAGTTTCCGCATCCTTTACACAGTATCGCATCCACGACAGCAACATAGGCGCCAACACCATTTGGTTTAAGGGATATCGCCTGATAGGGGCAGACCTGTAAACAACGGCCGCAACTGCGGCAAAGCTGTTCATTTATGGTAACAAGAAATCCCCTGTACTGGCGCGGTCCCCTCGGGATCGCAGCAGCAGCCAGTGCTGCGGCAGCGAGTCCCTGCGTGTTTTTGGATATCTGCATACCCGGCGGATCAGCAAGATACAGCCCCGAAATGGAAGTTGTGCCAGGGTTTAAAAAGGGCACATCTGTTTCGTTCTCTTTCTGCATCTTTGACTGGACCGTCTTACCCGGCAGATCTCCATGGGTATGATACAGGGCAATATTGCGGGACTTTTCCCCCAGTATCACGCTACCCACGGTAAATGTTCTTTCAACAAGTCCTGTAATTACCTTTACCTGAAAATCACCAAGGGTACCGCTGATCGCGGTGACCTCCGACCCTATAAACCCGTGTATATTTGAATGAATGGGGCAACTTGTTAAGGGCCGCTTTTCAGTGCCAAACATATAAACTTCAAAACCAAGGTCCGCCAGTGTTTCAGCGCTTGTAACAGCGGCTTCTGTCTGGCCAATTACCGCGGTTGTAAAATTAAAGTTTCGAGCCGGGGCAGGAAAGGGAAGAAGTTTTGAAACCCTCCCTATGCTCCTGTCAATCAACCCCTTAAAGGCTTCCACAGCAAGAGATTCATCCTGAGCCATCAGCCTTAGCACCTCTCCCCTGAGATTACATGTCTGCACCATTGCCCTGCTGATACCTGTGCCGTAAAAAAGCGCTTCCTTAAGCCGGCTCCTCTGATCCGTGCAGGCGCTGCACACATAATCAAGAGGACAGCATACACACGACGCAAGCACAATCCTTGTAAGGGCCTTTTCTCTTACAACGTCAAGTATTCTTGTTACGCCTTCAGGTATGCATGCAGAATCCAGTGCCTCGGTATGGACTATTCCGGATCTGGCTATAAGGCTGTCAAGATATGTATTCATATGCTCTGACCAGCCAAAGGAATCGTTACACCTGCAGGCAAATACCCCTGTCCTGATTTCACCGGTCAGGCTGGTATCCAGCGGAACATAGGAAATACTGCGGCCTTTCTGTTTTGGGTCAGCCTCCCTTAATAGCAGCATGGCTTTCACAGCCGCTGCAAATCCTCTCTGTATCATGGCGTATACATCGCCTTTAGCGGAAGAAGGGCCATAGGCCCTTATGACATCCTCTCCTTTGATATCCTTTGCCATTGAGGGATCAGCAACTATCAGCACGCCTGAATTTTCAGTAATTGTTTTTGGGGTCTCATCATGTCTTATGGCATTGTTCGCAGCACAGGCGGATATACACTCGAGACACTCGGAACAGTTCCCGCACTGAAGACAGCGAGACACCTCGTGAATTAATTGATCCTCGGAGTACCCCAGGGCTACCTCGTCGAAGTTATTTGCCCTTGCTGAAGGGGAAGTCTCCTTCACCTGCAGTCTTGCCTCTTTGATCAGGGTGTCCGGTATTAACCTGTAATCTACTGATACCGGTCTTTGCGGCTTAAAACACCCGCCTGAGTTAATGCCGGCCAGGTCTTCCATGATCCTGGATGCAGCGCGTCTGCCGTTTGCCATTGCCTGAACAACAGAAGTCGCGCCGGTAACAGCATCCCCGGCCGCATAAACATCCTTCATGCCGGTGCGATTGCCATGATCAATATCTATATAACCATGCTCTGTAATGCCCAGATCCGCATCTGACTTGATGTTCTGGTAAGACCCTGCCTGTCCTATCGCTACAAAGACCTGGTCAAATGAGAGTTCAAAGGATTCACTTCCGGGGATTATTTCAGGCCAGGCTACCCCTTTTTCATCCGCAGGCCCCGGTTGAGTCGGTCTAAGGCGGACACCCTGTACCTTGCCGTCACCACCTGTAAACTCCACAACCTGACAACGGTCTTTAATATTGACTCCCTCTTCGATAGCCCCTTTAACCTCATGGGGGTCTGCCGGTATGTTTTCTTTGGCAAACCATGAAAGTATTGTTACCTTTACACCCATGCGCCTGAGTACACGCGCCATATCAAATGCCGCATTGCCGTCTCCAATGACCGCAACATTTTTTCCCAGGGGCGGGTTTTCTTTTCTGTATATCTTTTCAAGAAATGAAATACAGCCTGAAACCCCCTTAAGGTCTTCGCCGGGTGCGCCCAGCCTGCGGTCAGCCCATGACCCGGTTGAAATAAGCACTGCATTGTATTTCTTTTTAAGCCCTTCAAGGTCTCTGGGAATATTAACGTGACGGCCTGTTACAATATGCACCCCTTCGGATTTCAGTATTTCAAGCTCCCTGTCAAGTATCTTCCTTGGAAGCCTGTGCGGTCCTATGCCGTATCGAAGGAGACCACCGGCCTCTTTTTCCTTTTCAAATATTGTGACTGAAAATCCCTGGCGGGCCAAATCTGCGGCCGCAGCTATTCCGGCCGGACCTGAACCGATTATGGCGATACGCTCATCCCTGGATGGCGCGGGCGGATCAGGCAGTTTCTCGTTTTCATCATAGACCGCATCGGCAACAAACCTTTTTATATCACGTATAGCGATGGGCTCGTCCACCTCAGACCTGCGGCACGCGTCTTCACAGGGATGTGTGCATACCCTTCCGCAGATGGCGGGGAGGACATTATCGCGTCTGATGAGGTCGAGAGCTTCTTTATATTTTCCAACCTTTGCAAGGGCAATGTAGCCCTGGGCGTTTACACCCAGCGGGCAGTTCGTCTGGCACAGAGGTTCTTTGGATTTTTCTATTTTTGCCCTGCCCGGAAGACTCAGACGGCTGTTTACGCGAATAGGGCTAGTCCCGTCCGGGTGTTTGACAGGACATATTTCAACACATTTCCCGCACAGTGTGCATCTGGCCGGGTCCACCCATGTTTGAGGTTTTTCAAGGTTGACAATAAACCCCTGCTGGCTGTGACGTATCTTGCTTACCGTGGCCGGTAAAATGCAACGAATGTTCGAGTTACGCAATATCCTGATAAGGCCGGGGCGGTTTGCATAGTTAAATGTCACCCCGGAATCGAGCCGGTAACGATCATCTGAAAGTTTTTCATTGAGGTCAGAGTCTCTATCCACAAGTGTAACCGGAATGCCGAGTTCTCCCAGTTTGTTGGCAGCGGCTATACCGGCAGGGTTTGCCCCCATGATCATTACACTGTGAAGCCTGTTTTTCGGACTTTTCATTAAACAACTCCTGTATTGCCGGAAGCCTTTTTCCTGCGGCTTTTCAGGGTAGCCTGGGCAAACTCCCAGCCGCGGTCAAATGCCTTGAGGTTTATTTCAATGGTCTTGGAGGGGACTGACTTTGAGACAGTATCTTTTGCGGAATCAAGGGAAACAGCCTCGGTAATGCCTGCAAGAAATCCGATCATTATTATATTGGCCATCATCTTGAGGCCCATCTCCTCCGCAAACCTTGTGGAAGGTATGGCGTAAAAATCGTGATCAGCGGATACCCTGACCAGGTCCTGATCTATCATAAGGATCGTGTCCCCGGTAAGAATATCCTTATACTTGTCATACCCGCCCTGGGACATACAGACAAGTATGTCAGGGACATTGATATAGGGATAATATATCTGCCTGTCTGCTATGGTAACCTGTACGCTGCATGCGCCACCCCTTGATTCAGGGCCATATGACTGGACCAGGGAGCTTTCAAGTTTGTCTCCGAGCGCGGCAGCCATGCCGACTATCCTTCCGGCCATTATTACACCCTGACCGCCAAAACCTGTTATGATTATCTTTTTTTGCATTATTTCTTCCTTAAAACGCCCTGCATGTCCTGTCATAATTTTCTATGCATGTGGGACGCTCCCTGTCTACAAATTCGCCAAGGATAACCCCCTTCTGGAAATCCACATCAAGCTCTGAGGGATCAGCGTTATTTTTGATTATGGTTTTGTCCCGGTAAAGCCTGAGTGTCTCAAGGGATTTTTCCCGGTTTCTCCTGCCGTAGTTTGTGGGACAGGGTGCAAGTACCTCGATAAATGAAAAACCGCTCCTGGTCAGGGCCTTTTCAATACAGGCCGTGAGTTCGCGAATGTGCAGCATTGTCCAGCGCGCCACATAGGTTGCGCCTGACGCCCATGCCATTAAAGGCAGGTTAAAGGGTGCATCCGGGTTTCCTGACTGGGTTGTGGTGGTCTTGGCGTTTACCGGCGTAGTTGCAGCGACCTGCCCGCCTGTCATGCCGTATATCAGGTTGTTTACGCAGATGACTGTCATATCGATATTCCGGCGCGCGCCATGTATAAAATGGTTTCCGCCAATGGCAAAGAGGTCTCCGTCGCCGCTGAAAACAATAACGTTAAGATTGGGGTTTCCGAGCTTGAGCCCTGTGGCGAATGGTATTGCCCTTCCATGGGTTGTATGAAAGGAATCAAGGTTCAGATAACCTGCGCCTCGGCCGGTGCACCCTATGCCTGACACCATGCATGTCTTTTCCAGATCAATCCCGCTCGATATCATCGCCTTGAGACATGAAGAAAAGACCGTGCCTATACCGCATCCTGTACACCATATATGAGGTATCCTGTCTGTCCTTATCAGGTGGTCCAGCGGATGAACCTGCTCCGAAGGGGTTGAATCAGCTTTTGCAACCATCAGTAAATCTCCTTTATTTTTGCCATGACCTGCTCAGGGGTGATTACAGTACCTCCGGCATGACCTACCAGGTGACAGTCCGCCCTGCCCGTAGCGCTGCGCATCACTTCAAGGTGAATCTGGCCGTAGTTGATCTCCACTGTGATAAAGGCCCTTGCCCTTTGGGCCAGTTCGGCAATCTTTTCTTCTGCAAAGGGCCATATTGTGTTGAGCTTTAAAAACCCCACCTTCATACCTGATGACCGGGCCATGTGCATGGCCGCAAGACTTGTTCTTGCGGATATGCCATAGGAGACAAGGATAATTTCAGCGTCTTCCAGGTTATATGAATCTGTCATTATGATATCATGCCTGTTATCCCTGATCTTGCGGACAATACGATCAGTCATCTCCGCCTGGGCCTCCACTGTCATCACAGGGTAACCCCTTTCGTCATGGGTAAGTCCTGTAACATGGATCTTGTACCCGTCGCCTGCCGAAGGCATGGGGGCGACCCCGTTTTCTGCGGGCTGATAGAGCTTAAACCGGTCCTTGCGCCCCTTGGGCTTTGGCCTGGATATGGTCCTTATTTCGGAGGCATTCGGAATAACAACCTTTTCACTCATATGCCCGATTACCTCGTCAGTCATCAAAAGCACAGGGACCCGGTATTTTTCACTCAGGTTAAATGCCGTAATGGTCTGGTTGAAGATCTCCTGTCCCGATGAAGGCGAAAGGGCGATTATCTCGTAATGCCCGTGCGAGCCCCAGCGCGCCTGCATCATATCCCCCTGCGCCCCCATGGTGGGAAGGCCTGTTGACGGCCCCGCCCGCTGAACATTTACTACAACGCAGGGTGTTTCAGTACATACAGCCAGGCCGATATTTTCCATCATCAGGCTGAAACCCGGACCGGAAGTGGATGTCATGCTCTTCTGGCCCGCCCAGGACGCACCGATGATCGACGCCATGGCGGCTATCTCATCTTCCATCTGGATAAAGGTACCACCAACCTCCGGGAGGCGTACAGACATATGTTCCGCTACCTCGGTTGCGGGGGTGATAGGATAACCCCCGAAAAACATACACCCGGCGGCCATGGCCCCTTCGGCGCACGCCTCATCGCCTGTTATATAATGTTCACCTGTTAATACTGCTGGTCTCATATTATCTCATCCCTAAAATCAGGTTTAATTTTTTATCTCTTCAGAATAAATGGCAAATTCAGGACAGATTATCTCGCAGTAATGGCAATTGACACAATCATCCGGTTTTACGGCCTCGGGAGGGTGATACCCTTTTTTATTGAACCCCTTTGAAAAAGCAAGGATCGAGCGGGGGCAGAATTCTATACAATACCCGCACCCCTTGCACCGGTCTTCAATAATAACAACTTTTCCTTTAGCAATTTCAATTACATCGGTATCAAATGGTTCACGCCAGAATTTCATAACCTAGTCCTTTGCCCTGAACATAACATTATTTAAGAATAAAGACGCCCGACCGCGCGCCTCTACCTTCTATTAATCAAGTGGGGAAGCTTACAGGAAATACAGGGCAAAATCAAGGCAATTTATTGATAGCAAATTTTATTTTTGAGAAACCCCCATTCTTTTTTTGGGAGTATCTCAAAATTGTAGATTTTGAGATACTTAAGAGATTTCAAAATTTGTATTTTCATCATTAATTGCAAATCTAACTGATTTTACCTTAGTTTTATGTCTTATCCGAGGGCCGGTCAGCAGGATAATCTTCTTATCCGGATCTTTCTTGAACAATTCGATTAAGTATCTTTCCATGGCTGACTATTATGGAATCGATTCTGAAATAGCCATGACTTTTCCTGAATGG
>JAFGMQ010000145.1 GCA_016927455.1 Deltaproteobacteria bacterium | reverse complement strand
CTGTCAGCCTTTTTTCACTGGCGGAAACGCATGGTGCTTGAGGCAGGTTTGTTTCTGATTTTTGTGCATTTATTATATGTTTTTTCCTTTTGCTCCTTTCAGCTTTACTATCAAATGGCTCAATCTGGAATAAAGGTGCCTTCAAGGTCTGTTCAGTATCTTATACAGTTTCTGTGGGGTTTTACAGATAATATGATTATCAGATTCGAACCTTTTCTTGTAATAACCTATTTATGGCTGAGGAATAAATATAGAGATGAAAAGGAACAGATGCGGGAAGAAAGCCTGTAATTGAAGGCTTTGCCGAGGATGATATGAAGACTGAAGAATCAATTATTCCATTCCATACAACATGTTTGACGGGCAGAAAGACCCTGGTTCTGGCGCCTCACCCAGATGATGAATCCATCGGCTGTGGCGGCAGCATAGCACTCCATGCGGCGGCTGGTGATCCTGTCAAGATAGTTTTTCTCACCAATGGCGCTCTGGGAGATATTTCCGGACGGATGGAGCGGGAAGACTATGTAGGCTTGAGACAGAAGGAGGCAAAAGAGGCCTGCACAGGTCTGGGAGTAATAGACATTGAATTCTGGCCATATGAGGACAGATCGCTTGCCGGTTGCAGGGGAGGGCTCAGGCGCCTGATTGATCTCCTTCAGATGTTTGTGCCTGAACTGGTTTATGTCCCGTCTCCACTGGAATTCCATCCGGATCACAGGGCAGCAAGTCTATTGTTGTGTGATGCCATTCGCAGTTGCAGCATGGAATTTGAGGTGGCTTTCTATGAGATCGGACAGCCCCTGAGCGCGAATATGCTTGTAGATATAAGCGAAGTCATGCATTTGAAGCAGAGAGCAATTAATGCCTATAAAAGCCAGCTTCAGGAGAGGGCATATGACAGGATCAGCGAAGCCCTGAACAGGTTCAGGAGCCTCACCCTGCCGGAGGGCGTGACACACGCAGAGGGCTATTCATTGTGGAAATCCGGGGATTTGAAACAGACGGGACCTTTTGGGATTCCTTTTCAACCAATTAACAGGCTGACCGCCGAAGCTAATGAGTCGGGCCCGCTGGTTTCCGTTATTGTAAGGACCAAAGACCGGCCGGCATTGCTTGCAAATGCCTTGAAATCCATTCTACAGCAGACCTATGCCAATCTCGAAATTATCATTGTAAATGATGGAGGAGAGGATATTGAATCCATGGCAAGGTCTATTGCAGGCTCCGTGCCTGTCACCTGTATATTCCATGAGCATTCTCTGGGAAGATCGGCGGCTGCAAACAGCGGAATTAGAGCTGCAAAAGGGCTCTACCTGAATTTTCTGGATGATGATGACGTATTATATCCAGATCATATTGAGACTCTTGTTACCCATATTCTTGCAAGGCAGAGCAAGGTGGTCTTTTCCAGTGTTTTGAATGCATATTTTACAGGTTTGCCTGGAAGTCCGGGTCAGCCTGTAAAAGAGGAGCTTATATTTAACTTTGATTTTGATGCGGATATTCTTCTCTTCCAGAACTACATACCAATAATGAGTGTGCTTTTTTCGAGAGATGTCCTTGCAAAGGTTGACGGGTTCAGTGAAGACATGGTCCTTTTTGAAGACTGGGATTTCTGGATAAGGGTTTCAAGGCATTTTGTGTTTGATCATCTGGACAGGGTTACGGCTGAGTATCGCTTTTACGGCGTAAACAGCACCGAGGTATCTCACAGGCAGAAATATCATTATGATGACGCCCTGGCGAGTGTGTTTGACAGGTCACGTCCGCTGCTGAATGGGAAGGCATGGGTGAGATTTTTGAATGAAGGTTCAATGGGGGCTTTCCGCAGTAAAATGCATGGAAGAGGGGCCGATTTTGCCGAGATAGAGGAAAAACTGTCTGACTTGCAGTCGAGAATACATGACCTGGAAGAAAAGAATGAATTCCATAAAGAGGAGCTTGAGAATAAAAACAGTGAAGTTGATGAAATGATAGCTAAACATGAAGAGCTCAATGCCCGGAATTCTCAGTTAGATGAAGCGCTGTCCGCCTGTCAGTCAAGGATAAATGAGCTGGAAGAGAAGGATGAATTCCATAGAGAGGAGCTTGAGAAAAAACACAGTGAAATTACTGAAATGATATCAAAGTATGAAGAACTCCTGGCCCGTTATTCTCAAATGGAAAATATGCAGCGGCAATCTCAACAGGCCCTGGATCGAATAAGGGGACAATTTCTTTACAGGGTTTACAGGAGGATAAAGCATATTGGAAAATCTTCATAAAATGATTGCTTTACAGGTAATCAAGCGACATGGATAAAGGAATAAGCATAATCATTCCTGCATATAATGGCGGTTCGATCTTTTTAGACCTTCTTGAAAAGATAAAAGAACAGGACTATGCAGGAGACATCCAGCTAATTGTAGTTGATTCAGGCTCTGTTGATGGTACGGCCGAATTTGCGGAAAAGGCCGGGGCAATTGTAAAAAGGATTGATAAAAACACCTTTCATCATGCAAGGACTCGAAATTACGCCCTTCATCTGGCTAAATATGACAAGGTGGTATTCATTGTTCAGGATGCAGTTCCCTTTTCAGAGACATGGCTTTCAGGCCTCGAAAAATCTCTGGCTGCTACTGAAACGGCCGCAGTATATACAAGTCAGATTCCTCATGATGATGCAAGTATATATGCGAGATTTGAAGTTGATTCCATAAACATTTCAAGAGGGCCGGACCCTAAACTGTGCAGTCTTGATTCCCTGGAGGCCTTTCATAAAATGCCTTACGAGAAAGCCTGCAGAACAATAGGCCTGGATAATGTATGTGCAATCTACAGAAAAGAGCTGCTTGAAAAAACCCCTTTTCCTGATGTTGAATATGCTGAAGATATGGCCTGGGCACTTAAGATTATGCTTTCAGGTTACAGTATCTTCTACCAGCCGAATATTAAGGTTAAACATTCCCATAACCGTCCTCCGGAATACGGATTTCAGCGCCAGGTTGTGAATTCAGTATGGCCTGCAAAGATTATGGGGCGTGTGAAGGTTGATCATTCGTTTTTATCCATAAAAGATATAACAGTTCTTTCATTGGGGGTTTTATTCTTTGCGGAGGATTTTAAATCCAGGTTCTTCACGGAAGAAGCTGCTGGAAAGAAAATTAAAATCTTAAGTGAGGAGACTCAAAAAATACCAAAACCTGAGTGTCTGACAGAAAGTGTAATGTCTCTTCTTACTCCTTCCGGGGAGAAATCAATTTCTCTCGATGTTGAACTGCAAAAGGCAGGAGTTGAGAGGCAGGCCTGTCAGGAGATCACTGATTCTTTTGATTTGATAAGAAATAAATACAATGTCATTTTAAAAGACTCCCTTATTGACGTAATTGATCAGCTTGTAGCGAAAGTGCTCGGAAGGATTTATGGTGAAGTATTTGCGAGTTATATTTTGAAAGATGATATTTCTCCTGAACTCGATGATTTTATGAGGCCCTATCTGCACGGAATATGATCAGGTATTACTGATATTAGTATTCAGGTAAAGCAGGCTTAAACAGGTATATATTTGAAATGAATAAGATTTATGATTCACATCGCCTGGAGTCAGCGGATAACGCTACAGGCAGGCATATTCAGAAGGAGCGGGAGAACAGGGACGAGTTCGTTGCATTTCTTGAATTCTATCTTGAACTCATCAGTGCAGACCGGGCAGACAAGCTTGAAACAATAAATGTCCTTAATAAAAAGCGCGAAGAAATTGAACAAGACCGTGCTGAACGTCTTGAACTGATAGAATCGCTTGGAAAGAGGCTTGAGGAATCAGAAAAGGACAGAGTCCTTCGTCTTGAGCTGGCTGAATCACTTGGAAAGAGGCTTGAGGAATCAGAAAAGGACAGAGTCCTGCGTTTTGAGCTCATTGAAACCATTGGCAGAAAGCTTGAGGAATCAGAGAAGGACAGAGTCCTTCGTCTTGAGCTCATTGAAACCATTGGCAGAAAGCTGGAGGAATCGGAGAAGGACCGTGCTGAACGTCTTGAGCTATTAGAGTCCCTTGGCGGGAATATCGGGGAGTTGGAAAAGGACAGATCTTTACGTCTTGAACTTCTGGAAGCGACTGGCATGAAGCTTAAGGAATCGGAGAAGGACCGTGCTGAACGTCTTGAGCTTATTGAAACCCTTGGCAGAAGACTTGATGAATCTGAAAAAGACCGTGCAGCACGCCTTGACGTGATACAAAATCTTGATGCCCTGTTAAGGGAAGCGGAAAAAATAAAATATATTGCCTTAAATCAATTGCCTTTAGTCAGTATAGTTACTCCTGTTTTTAACGGGGATCGATGGATAGAGAAATGTATAGAGAGTGTTATCAAGCAGGAATATCCGAAAATTGAGCATATCATTGTTGATGGAGGCTCGACGGATAACACACTTGAAATATGCTCCAGGTACCCTCACCTGTATGTGCATTCGTCACCTGACAGGGGCCAGTCCCATGCGATAAACAAGGGATTTTCAATGGCCAGAGG
>JAFGMQ010000144.1 GCA_016927455.1 Deltaproteobacteria bacterium | reverse complement strand
GACTTGGTATCTGGGAATTTATCGCTAATAGCGGGATCATAATTGCTGTAATCCACAAGGGATCGAAGCTCCTTGATGTTCGGAAGGCGCCAGTCTGTTCGCTCCCCAAGGCTGAGTTCCTCACAATAGTCCAGGGCATGCTCCCAGGTGTATGTGCCGGGCGCCGTAGCCTTTTGCCACATCAGACCGGTGGATGTGTCGGTTACCGTTCCGTTGCCGTTATCGATAAATTCTGCATAGGCAAATGAACATAAATTGCATGTCAGCAGTGTAAATAACAGGCTAATGAATATGTGTCTCTTCACTTTTTACCTCCTTGTGTTCAGGGGTCAGGTGCCGGGTGCCGGGTGCCGGGTTTCAGGGGTTGACCCTTTTTCCTGTCGACCGCCGGAGACCGTTGAGCATACTGCCTGTCTCCTCTGTCTTGTCTAATAAACTGTTTTCCTGTTCTTCGTTATTACTCCGGCGATTAAAACCATAAATCGTCATGCCGGACTTGATAAGCCTGCCCCGGACCCTGATACGGGGGTATCAAGAACTTAATGAATCCAGCCAAAGCGGGACTAAAATTCAGCAAGGGAGACGTGTGCTGTCGACATATGTTGCAGGAACTCCCTTCCTTTACTGCCTTACTCGCACCGCCAGATCAAATGCATAGCGTGCTTTTACTCGGCCTCCTGTCTCTCCTTCAGCTAAAACCGCTGTTTTAAACCCTTTAATCAGAAGCCTCTTCCTAATCCCTCCAAGCATATGCAATGGAAATCCCGCTGCATAAGACATACCTCTATGGCCGAGTAAAGGCTTCAGAGATATAATCTTCTGCAGTATTATTGCATCTGTGTCGTAAACTTCAGCATATTTTCCGACCTTGAAAAAACATACGAATCCTGGAAGATTGCTGCAAAAAAACCTTACCTGAGCCCTCATGTTCGGGAAAAGAGTCATTGGCGCTGTCTTGACGTAAATCCTGCCGTTACGAAAATCAAATAACTGCATAATCCACAGGTTTTTTGCAAAAATCGCCTTCACCAGACGATGGCTGTCAGAGTGTTTAAAATGCCCAAGGTAAGATGCAAGTATCTGCCGCAGCCGATAGACATCATCCGGCTTTGCAATAAGCCTCCTGATCACCGGCATATTTTCAGGCAAAACGGCCTTTTCTCTTATTCCTGTATCAGATTTACCGCCTCTTTTATCGGTCTTGATACCAGGCACACACTCAGAGACCATCTGCTCATGCACCTGAGCAAGACGATATTTCAGATTATTGACAACACGTCTTCGCACAAGACGGTATGCAGGCCGTATGATATATCCTAAAAAATCAGCGCCATCGCTGACGCGCTTCACACTGCTGTCCGCCTTGACGCACAAAGACAGCCTGTTTTCGAGGAACATGGATATTTTGTCCCGAAACTCGACCAGTTCTTCAGGGTCTTCTGAAATAAGGATAAAATCATCCACATATCGCAAATAGAAACGGCATCTTAATAAATGCTTTACAAACTGGTCCAATTCGTTCAGATATATATTGGAAAAAAACTGAGATGTAAGATTCCCGATGGGCAGACCCTTATCCGGTCCCACGTGGAAAAGAGATTTATGGGGCGGAATCCTCTCAAGCACATCAATATCCCCCTTGAAATAGTAATTCCCTGTGGGATCATGAAATATGATAACTGAAAGAAGTTCCCTTAATACCTTCGGCGTCCTCGGATCGGCGTCAAAAATTTCAAACAGAATTTTTTTGTCAATGCTCATGAAAAATGATCGAATATCCAGTTGAATAAAATAACCAGCCCTCTTTCCATTTCTGGTAACCTTGCGCATAAAGCCCTGAAGCCGGTCTACGGCTGAATGGATTCCTTTACCCTTTCTGGAGGCATAAGAGTCATAAATAAAACGTGGTTCCCATATCTTCTCCAGTTCACGAACAAGCAGATGATGAACAATCCTGTCCCTGAAGTCTGCGGCGAAAATTTCACGCAGCTTCGGAGACCTGGTTATAAAACAGACAGAGCGGGATGGCAGGTACCTTCCTTTTTGCAGATCAAGGGCAAGGTCAAAAAGGTTATCAATTAGATTAGCCTCAAACCTTATCGCATTGATGGTACCCCTTTTCCTCTTTCTGCAGTCCATATACGCTTCATACACAGACTTGAAAGACAGCAGAGAACACTCTCCTCCGCGCACGGCCCGGACATAATTGTTGTTTGACTTATTGTTCCAGTTGTCGTTGCCGTTGTTGAAATTGATGTTCCAGGCGTTGTTGGTATTGTTGGCGTTCGTAGTAGACGACCAATAATTGGATGACAACCCTCACCTCCCCACTTGATGAAGAAAAGCGCTACCACATGGTATTGTTTTACTTCCACTGAATCCGGATTTCTCCTGATCCTGTATATTCATGCCTGCATCTCCCCAGTCAAACTGGTTTATATATTAAGGCGGGAGAGGCGCACAGTGTTCACGGCTCACTCACCTGTCCCTCTTTTTCAGATTCAGAGGGTTGATGATTCCGGCCCTTCCTGCTGTTTTTGAGCCACCCCTCGCTCTGTCTGCACAATACTACTGCCAGGCTCGAAGCGTGCTGAAATGCCTTGAAGCTCTGGATCGCCCCGCTTTCTTTGGCGAAAAAAAGCATGGTCTTAAGCATTTCGCACTGAATAACGAGTTCGGACAAAATGCTTTGCTTGTCCCTGGCCGAATTGGCACGGATAATAAGTTTTATAATCTCTCTTCCCAGGTTTCTCAGTTCCTGGCCTGTTGTGTATTTATGATACCGGCTGAAGTTGTGCACCATGCCCTCCAGGTAAACGCCGAGATCCATTGCCGCTTTAAATATAGGAATATGTTCATATCGCGCCATCGCAGGCCTGAAAAATACTCAAAGCACTAAATTATCAAATTTCCAATCACTGTCCTCCGCGCACGGCCCGGACATAAT
>JAFGMQ010000143.1 GCA_016927455.1 Deltaproteobacteria bacterium | reverse complement strand
TTGAGGATCCTGAACGCCGCCCAGAAGTCACTGGATGAACAGGGCCGGAGGATAGTGATTGGTGAGGATTCAGGAGTGAGGAGTCAGGAGACCCCTGCCCCATTACCTGCATTCCAGAACTGCTTCGTTCATGAAACGGCACTAATCGATAAAGGTTGCGAAATAGGTTCCGGAACAAAGATCTGGCACTTTTCCCATGTCCTTCCGGGTTCAATAATTGGGGAGGGCTGCAATATCGGTCAGAATGTAGTAATAGGCCCTGATGCTGCAATCGGCAGCAAATGCAAGATACAGAACAATGTGAGTGTCTACAAGGGCGTTACACTTGAGGATGGAGTTTTCTGCGGGCCGTCAATGGTTTTTACAAATGTATATAACCCCAGGGCAGAGGTTTCGAAAATGGACCAGGTGAGGGCTACGCTGGTTAAAAACGGGGCAAGCCTGGGGGCCAACTGCACTATTATGTGCGGGATTACAATTGGGCGATATGCATTTGTGGGCGCCGGCGCAGTAGTTTTGGATGATGTGCCTGACCATGCTCTTGTGGTCGGCAATCCTTCCAGACAGGCAGGCTGGATGTGTAAATGCGGCGAAAGACTTGATGACAAACTTGAGTGTCACGTATGTTCCAGGAAATATAGACAGTGTGAAACAGGCCTGAAAGAATAGAGATATGGAAATTATGATTATTGCAGGCAAAAAGGTTTCTGCAGGAATGTCATCCTGATGAAACCCGCGAAAAACGAGGTGCTTCGGTTAATCTGCCAGCCAGCCAAAGGCTGGTAAAAGGCAGACAAGTCCGCGCCCCTTTTGGCGTTCAATGCTTTTCAGGATACTCCTCTGCCTGCGGCGGGGCAGTTCATTCAAAGGTGATTGTTAATGAGTTCTTACAGCCTTGCGTATCTTAAACAAATTGAAGCGGAATCTATTTATATTATCCGCGAAGTTGCAGCCGAGTTCAGGAATCCGGTCATGCTTTATTCAGTAGGTAAAGACTCAAGCGTCATGGTTCGTCTTGCACAAAAGGCATTTTATCCGGGGAAATTTCCTTTTCCTCTTATGCATATTGACACAGGATACAAATTTCCTGAAATGTATGAATTTCGTGACATGTTCTGCAGCCAAATCGGAGCTGAACTTATTGTTGAGCGAAATGAGGAATGGATAGCAAAGGGGTGTCATCCTTTAAAACTCGGTACTGATAAGTGCTGCAGCTATCTCAAGACAAAGGCCCTCCTTGATGCATTAAGGAAGCATGGTTTTGATGCGGCTTTCGGAGGAGCAAGGAGGGAAGAGGAAAAATCCCGCGCCAAAGAACGGGTATTTTCACTGCGGGATGAATTCGGGCAATGGGACCCGAAGAATCAGCGTCCCGAGCTCTGGAATCTTTATAATGCCAGACTGAATGAGGGCCAGTCAGTTCGCGTTTTTCCTTTAAGCAACTGGACTGAGGTGGATATCTGGCAGTACATAAAACTTGAAAAGATACCGGTTGTTCCAATCTATTTTGCAATGAAACGTGAGGTGATAAGAAGGAATGGCGTTCTTATCCCTTTGCACTCGTATTCCAAACCGCTGAATGGTGCAGACAGGGGCAGGCTGCAGGATGAGGTAACCGAAACAGTTGTGTGCAGGTTCAGAAGCCTTGGATGCGTACCCTGTACCGGTGCCGTTGAATCAGAGGCAACAGACCTTGACAGTGTTATTGCAGACCTTGTAAATACCAAAAAATCAGAGCGGGAAAACCGGATAATAGATCTTGGAAGCGATTCGGCCATGGAAGACAAAAAGAAGGAAGGTTATTTTTAGTGGGCAGCAGGGAAAAAACACTTCTCAGATTCAGCACAACAGGCAGTGTGGATGACGGAAAATCGACATTGATCGGCCGGCTTTTATACGAAACACGGTCTGTTTATGAAGATCAGTACGCCGCCGTTGAAAGGACATCGAAGAAAAGGGGGTATGAAGAGACCGACCTCGCCCTGCTCCTCGACGGCCTGTCTGCCGAGAGAGAACAGGGAATTACAATTGATGTTGCTTACAGATATTTTGAGACTCCAAACAGGAAATTCATTATTGCCGACACTCCGGGGCATGAGCAATATACCCGTAATACGGTTACCGGCGCATCAACTTCACAGCTGGCGATCATTTTAATTGATGCCCGCAAGGGCGTTTTAACTCAGTCAAAACGGCATGGTATTATTATTTCGCTGCTGCAGATACCGCATCTTGTTGTTGCTGTCAATAAAATGGATCTCGTTGCCTACTCAAGAGATGTTTATGAAGACATTGTCTCATCCTATGGAAGATTTTCAGAAAAACTGGATATCAGCGACATTATTTTCATTCCTGTTTCCGCTCTGAAGGGAGACAATGTAGTAACAAAGAGTGATAAAATGCCATGGTATGAAGGATCAAGCCTGCTCCATTACCTTGAAACAGTACATGTCAGCGCTGACAGAAACCTCCTTGATTTCCGTTTTCCGGTTCAGTGCGTGATTCGACCGAATCTTGACTTCAGGGGTTTCGCGGGGACAATTACATCCGGCACCGTCATTCCGGGGCAGGAAATTGCCGTACTTCCATCAGGCAGGAGTAGCAAGGTCAAATCAATAGCCACTTATGACGGTGAGCTTTATGAGGCCTTTGCATCACAACCCGTAGTTTTGACACTTCAGGATGAGATAGATATCAGCAGGGGTGATATGATTGTGCGGAAGGATAACCTTCCGCAGGTAAGCAATGTTTTTGAAGCAATTATCTGCTGGATGGATGAGAGGAGACTGGTAAAAAGCAATTCGTTTATCCTCAAACACACAACAAGGAATGTAAGGGCATACATTACAAAGATTTTTTACAAGATAGATGTTAATACACTTCACCGGGAGCCGGCTGACACATTAACGCTTAATGAGATTGCAAGGGTATCCATAAAGACTTCTTCGGCGATATTTTTCGACTCTTATAAAATAAACCGGGGTACAGGAAGTTTTATTCTAATTGACCCTCTGACTAATAATACTGTCGCGGCAGGCATGATCAGGGGGACAGCCAGGAAGGTCGAAGACCTTGTGGAAGCAGGAAAAATTGAAGGAATAAAACAGAAAAAATCACCGCATACAATCTGGACCGGGTGGAATATCCCTCGTGAGGCGCGTGAGGCGCGAAACGGGCATAAGGCCGCCGTTATCTGGCTTACAGGGTATTCAGGGTCTGGAAAGTCAACCATTGCAAGGAGCCTTGAAAAGAGGCTTTTTGAGTCAGGCTGTCAGACAATGCTGCTTGACGGGGATAATATCAGGCACGGGCTTTGCGGAGACCTGGGGTTTTCGCAAAAGGACAGGACGGAAAATATCCGGAGAGTCGGAGAGGCGGCAAGGCTTTTTTTTGAATCAGGAAAGATTGTAATATGCACCTTCATCTCCCCTTTTGAAAAAGACAGGATGACTGCCAGGTCTCTTATAAGGAAGGGGCGGTTTTTTGAAGTCTTTGTTAAATGCGACCTTGAGGTCTGCAAAAGGCGCGATCCAAACGGACTGTATAAAAAGGCACTTAAGGGCGAAATAAATGATTTTACAGGTATTTCATCACCCTATGAAGAACCGAAGGATGCAGAAATGGTAGCTGAAACGGATTTGAAAACCGTCGAAGATATCGTTGCTCACATTATGGGAATTCTGGAAGAGAAAAACATAATCAATTTGAGAGATTAATTGCAGGGGGAGACTGTGCAGTTTGATTGCATTCTGCAGTAACATCAGGGATGTTAGACTTTATTTTAGGAAAAGATATCGCACAATACGTGAAACGGCATCGGGGTCTCGTGGCTTGCGCCTTGATACTTACTGCCCTGTCCTCTTTATTTGTAGTGGTTCCGGCCTATCTGCTTCAGCCCTTTGTTGATGAAGGTATGAAGGCGGGTTCAGATCCTGTTGCCTGGAAAATACCCTGGATCGCTTTTGATAAGGGAGCATGGCTGTCCTGGCATCGAACTGAATTAGTCCTGGTGGAAGGAGTGTCCCCCAACAGGCTGCTTGTTATCCTTACATTTGTTGCCTTTGTTTCAATGTTTTTTAAATCCATTTCTATTTATCTGAGCGGTCTTTCTGCTACTGCCTTTTCAAACAGGGCAGTGAGATCCTTAAGAATAGACCTTTTTAAGAAATTTGTATCTCTCCCCTTAGGCTTTTACCACAGCAGAAAATCAGGAGAACTGATTGCAAGGTCAACTGCCGACCTTACAGTGATGCAGAGCCTGATTTCAAATATACTGATAGGCCTGATTGAGTATCCGCTGACAGCACTGGTCTTTCTGATTTATCTTTTTTTCATGAATTACAGGCTTACGCTGATTGTCTTTTTTGTTGTTCCTCTTATAGTCGTTTTGATTCGTTTGTTTGGAAGAAAGGTAAAAAAACATTCAACAAGGGTTCAGGATGCTACGGCCGAGGTCACCTCTGCATATCAGGAAATACTCCTTTGCCTGAAGGTCGTTCACGGATTTTTCATGGGCGAAAAGGAGGTGGATAAGTTCAGAGGGCTGGCTGACCATCTTTACAAAAGAATAATGCACTGGAGCCGATGGGAGCTGGGGCTTGGTCCGATGATGGACTCAACGGTATTTCTGGTTTTGCCTGCAGTCCTGATTGTCGGAAAAATGTATTTCAATCATTCCCTGGGGGAGTTGATGTCAATGGTTTATGCCTTCTCACGGGTGTATGCCCCCGTCAAAAGGCTTGCCCTTGTAAACAACAATCTGAAAACGCTTCAGGGAGCGACGAAACGAGTCTTTGGTATAATGGATACCGTTCCAAGTCTTCAGGAAATGCCTGGCGCAAATATCCTTCCA
>JAFGMQ010000142.1 GCA_016927455.1 Deltaproteobacteria bacterium | reverse complement strand
TTCATATGAGACAGGCCTTTGTTATACCGTCTTGTCAGGAAACGCTGATTCGAAAGATTTTAAGATGATGACACAGGCGGCTGTTAAGGTTTGTTTGCGATTTTTCCTGTCCTGAAGATTAGATCTTAAAATGAATTAGAATTTTCTATTATCTTTACCTGAATATGCAAGTCTTTTGCGTCAAGCCGCGGCCGGAATTGATGATTACCGGCTGAGAGAGTTCCTTAGCTGTCCAGCACCTCCCGCACCCTTCGGGACAGCTCATTAAGGCCGAAGGGCTTCTGGATGAACCCGTTGCAGCCCCGGTCAAGGATGGCCTGGGCCTCCCCGTTAATACTGTAACCGCTGGCAAGAAGCACCTTCACCCCGGGGTTGATCTCCCGCAGCTGATCAAAGATGTCTCTTCCCGAAACTCCCGGCATGATCATGTCAAGGATGACCATATCGATCTCGTATTGCTTTTCAATATAAACGGATGTGGCCTCCTTGAAGTTCCCCGCCATATAGACCCGATATCCAAGAGACTCAAGCATGTCCCGGCTCACATCGAGGATCATCTTCTCGTCATCCACCAGCAGTATCGTCTCGTTACCCAGCACAACCCCTTCTGCTGATTTGCTCTGCTCGTCCGGATCTTTCAAAGAGGCTGGTATATAAAGAGTAAAGGTCGTTCCGTGCCCTGGCTCGCTGTAAACATTGATCATTCCGTTGTGTCCCTTGATGATGCCGTAGGCCGAGGCCAGTCCCAGCCCGCTTCCCCGGCCAATCTCCTTGGTCGTGAAAAAGGGATCGAAGATGCGGTTCATGGTCTCCCTGTCCATACCGGCTCCTGTGTCTGTTATGGTTATCTTTACATAGTATCCGGGCTTCACACTCTCGTAGAGAATAGATTTTTGATCAAGAACAACCTTCTCTGTCTCAATGAAGATATCGCCCCCTCCGGGCATGGCCTGCCAGGCGTTTACGAAGAGGTTCATAAGGACCTGCTCTATCTGGGCATGGTCAACCTCAACAACGCAGGGGTCTTTTGCATATTTCCGGTGAATGGTGATTTCCTTTTTGGTCCTCCCGAACATTTCTGAGGACTTCTCGATGATATCGTTCATGGAAACGGGCTTAACGTCGTAGCGGCCGCCACGGGCAAATCCGAGAAGCTGCCTTGTAAGATTTGCACCGCTTTCCACATGTGTCTCAATATGTTTCAGCCTTTCATAATGAGGGTGTGAAGGGTCGGTATCAAGCATCATCAGGGAGGCATTACCCTCAATCCCCATGAGAAGGTTGTTGAAGTCGTGTGCGATTCCTCCGGCAAGGGTGCCGATGGACTCCAGTTTCTGGGCACGGGTGAGCTGGACCCTGAGCCTGTTCCGTTCCTCCTCCGCCCGCTTACGGCTGAGGATAGTCCACAGGCCCGACATGAGAAGCGTGAGTTGGCGGACGTCGTCAGCACCGTAGTCAGTAGGTTTGTTGCCGACTCCTGCAACGATAACAATCCGGTCACCATCAAAGAGGGGAGCGTTCATGTGACGCCTTACCAGGACATGGCCGTCGGGTACCCCCTTTTTCAGAGGATTGGGTGCGGCGTAATCGTTGGTTATTACCGCCCGGCGCTGACGGATGGCCTCGCCCCAGAGACCGGTCTCGGAAACCCTGTATGCGACAGGTTTATCATTGATTGCGCATTCACGCATGGCCTCGCTGGACCAGGCATACATGTTAAGAACGGTCTCATCCTCGCTTGCGAAGGCGATGTAGCCGATTGAACTGTTTGTCAGACGCACGGCCGCCTCCATGGCGAAATGCGTGAGTTCGCTTTCGCTGGCGTCCGTCATGAGATTCAGATCCAGGAGAGACTCGAGGCGTTTTTCGTCAAGCCGAATGATCTCCTCGTCCCGCTTCTGTTCGGTGATATCCATGGCAAGGCAGAGGCTCGCGGGTTTTTCATCCCATGAAATGAGGGCAACGTTCACGTCAATCCACCGGGCGGCACCCCACACGTCCATAAAGCGAAATGAATACCTGTAAGGGACATTTTTACCCTCCATCCTCTGAATATACCGATCAAAAACCATGCGTTGATCTTCGGGATGAATTAAATCAATGAAAGGTTTGTTAATCAAATCATCCAAGCCATATCCCGATATATCTGACAGGCTTTTGTTGCAGAATTTGAACATGCCGTCCTGTATAATGAAGATGGCTTCTGCGGCATTATCCACGAGGGTACGGTACTTTTCCTCGCTGTTTCGCAGGGCCTCAAGTGCGCTTTTTCGTTGTCTTAAGCTGATAAACAAGCGCAACAGAACGGCCAGCAGCAGAATGATGAATGTTGCCATGGCAATATGAAAGGTGCGGGTGCGCGCTGCAAGCGCGGCCTCAGACCGGACGCGTTCTGTCTGGTCAATAAATATTGACAGCAGTACTTCTTTTCCGCCAAGGCGTATGATTTCTCCGGACCACAGAGTGAATATTTTAGCCCCGGACCTGTTAATAAATGTGATCGGCTCATTCCTTAAGCCATTGTTTTTTCCCAGCTTTGCTATGGCGCGGTCCCTTTGTACCGCGTCAGACCAGATACCGATCTCCCTGGATGTCCTTCCGAGCAGTTCTTCTCTGGAATAGCCCAGCAGATCAACGCATCGATCGTTAACGGCTATAAAACGACCGGTGGCAATATCCGAAATGCTAAGCGGGGCGGGGCTTGCCATAAATGCCTTGGAAAAACGTTCTTCGCTTTCTTTCAGGGCCGATTCAGCCAGCTTTCGGTCGGTGATGTCCGTAACTGCAAAGGCATAGCCACCCGTGATATCAAGGGGATCGAGCAGAGACAGGGCTATGCTGACATGGCGGATGCTGCCGTCCTTGCATGTCCAGCGGGTCTCCACAGGGACGCTGCCCTGTTCGGCGGTATGGCTGTAAGCCTCAAGACCGGCATTGTCGTAATCCTCCTGCGTGGTATAGAGTAACCGAGTACTCTGGCCGATGAGTTCTTCCCTGGTGTAGCCGGTCAGGTCCAGTATGTATTCGTTAACCTGGGCGATAACCCTGTTTTCCACCACTCCTATGCCGGCGGGCGCAGATTTGAGAATACTCTCCATTAACTGCTGGGTTTGCGCGAGGCTTTGAATGGGAAAAGGAATCAGGGATTTGAATCGTTCGAGAGCTTTACGGTTCAGTCGCAGCCTTGGCTCCGGATCGGTCTGGAAAGACATCTCGGCCATGGGTTTGCTGTCCACCAGTACATCGATCAACATGCTGCCCAGCATCTGACCCAGTTTCTTGTCGTCAGCCACCATGCCGGCAAGGGCGCCGGCCTCCACGGGCCTTTCAGAATAGGAAAAAACCGGTCGGAGCCCGGCGGCTTCCACTATCTTGCCGGCATTGTCAATCAGCAGTGCCTGGGAACCGATGATGATGCTCACATCCTCGCCGGCGCTTTTGATGGCTGCTAAAGCTTCATCGATCGTTTCGCAGGACAGGGTTTTGCCGGTCAGGCCCAGTCCTGTCGCTGCCTCATCCGTCTCGTCAGCGTCAATGGGCGAACCCGGGTGCCCGTGCTCCACCAGCAGAAGATAGTTCTTCATGGGCGGATAGACCTGTCTGAAAGTATCAAGCTTTATCCGGGCGGGGATGTAATAGGTTACGCCGCAGATGTTAGGCCTGGGTTTATCCATAGCGAAGGCTGCCCCGAGTTCGACAGGGTTGTTTGCTGCTCCGATGAAAGAAGGTATAGCTGCCCCTCTCCGGCCAAGCAGTTGAGCGCCGTTGCTGCGCATGATGACCATGGCCTGTTTGCTGCCTTCAAATTCTGTAACGGCTTTTTCCAGGGCCGCCAGATCTTCAAGTTCCTTCCTGACCTCCAGTCTGATCCGGGGGGCGTGTTTGGCTAATGTCTTCTGCATGGCTGCGAGTACACGCTCGGGCATCATCGACTCCCCCTGCCAGGCCACGCCTACTTCAATGGGCTTCCCGGATTCCTTCGCCCATAAAGGCATTGCCGGCAAAAGCATAATAGCCACCAGCAGAACCATTTGCAGGCAAAGATTCCTGAGGTTTCCTTCCTGATATGCCGGATATGTCATAGGTTCGTTGCCCCGTATTTGCAAGTAGGTTCAGAATTAACAATGGGCTGCGAATATGCCTCTCCGTACCTTGCAGATCTCCAACAGCTCTGTCTCCAGATCGGGTTAACCAGCCACCTCTATTTCCCTTATTCTTCTATTTAATGCGTTGATTCCTGAAGTAATTTCCCGATTGGTCCCTGGTTGGTCGGCCATATTTCCCCCTGTTTTCCGGAAAAATACTGGAAAGGAAATAAAAATGACGATCGGACGAAAAACTGCCGTAAAAACTATACTAATCTCATGGTTATGTCAAAGAAATAGAGCGATCAGTCACGCAGATTCAGAGAAATCTGTTGACCTCGATAAAGGGTTAGATATATTACAATTAATTCAAATTGATACGAACAGATGAAAATCGAAAAAGACCTTCAGGTATGGCGTGAATATGAATATCAGAATAATGGCCGGACTGGCGTTACTTATACTAATGGAACTAATTGCCGTTAATCCGGCCCGGGCGGCAGGATCGGCTAAGAACGGGACTCTGAGCCTTGTTGTGGAAAATGACCTGTTTTATGATATTGACCGTCACTATACCAGCGGGGTACGTCTGAACTGGGTGCCGAGTCGGGAATCCTCAACTCCGGAATGGACTGTAAAGTTTGCCCGTCTTGTACCCTGGTTCCCTGAAAAAGGCGAGATACGTCATGGCTATGCACTGGGTCAGAGCATGTTCACGCCGGGCGATATCAAAATAGCTGATCCGCCGTTGAGTGAGCGGCCGTATGCGGGATGGCTGTACGGAACGATTGGACTGGGCCTGGAAACAGGCAGGCAACTGGATCAGTTTGCACTCACAATCGGCATGGTGGGTCCGGCATCCCTGGCCGGGCAAAGCCAGAAAATTGTTCACAGACTCATAGACTCGGACGATCCAAAAGGATGGGACACTCAACTTCACAATGAACCCGGAATCGTAGTGACCTGCCAGCGAAGCCTGCGTGAATTTGCCACTACAACTTTTCTTGGAAATCAGATAGATTTCACTCCCCACGCCGGAATTGTGATCGGCAATGTGTTTACCTATGGGAATGCTGGTTTGACCATACGTTACGGCAGACAGCTTCCAAAGGACTATGGACCGCCCCGGATCCAGCCGGGCCTGCCGGGATCAGGGGATTTCTCGCCCGCAACCGATTTCGGGTGGTATATCTTCGCCGGTTTTGAGGGAAGGGTAATTGGGCGCAATATATTTCTTGACGGCAACTCATTCCGGGACAGCCGGAGCGTGGATAAAGAATATCTGGTCGGTGATTTTCAGTTTGGCCTTGTCCTGGATTTGTCCAATATCAGATTAAGTTACACCCATGTTCTTCGCACACATGAGTTCCGTACACAGGAAGGCAATGACGATTTCGGTGCAATTACCCTGTCAGTGAAGTTTTAAGACGCTGGCAGGGCTGAAGTTTCTGGAAACTGCAGATTTAAAAATACAGGGCTCCTTAATGAATTATTATATATGAATTAAGGGTATTACGGTTAGGTTGCTGTCTGGTATCCCGGGTATTTTATTCTCTATTCTCTGATTTCTGTTATCGTGAAGGAGGCTTGATATAACCGGTGGGATATGATAACTACCAACTGTTATGTGATTCAGGCTGATAAGCTGAAAAAAGGGATGATGCCGTTACACGGAAAAAGTGACGCTTCCTTTAAATACGGATGATTTACTGCAGTTTGCTGCAGAGGACTTAAATTTCTTGATAAGGGCAGATTATGAGATGTTTGGTAACAGGCGGAACAGGCTTTGTCGGGTCTAATTTGACAATTTTTCTTCAGGCACAGGGGCATGAAGTAATAATTACCGGTAATGAATCTGAACAGACTATTCCCGGATTTCATGGAAAGTGTTTATATCCTGGAATCCTTGGTATTGATTGGGATGCAATAGGAAAGGTTGATGTGCTTTTTCACCAGGCAGCCATAAACGGAACAAGGGTTAAAGACAGGGATGAAATAATGAGAGCAAATCTGGAAGCATCTAAAGAGCTCTTTAAATATGTTATAAATAATGGCTGCAGAAAAATCGTCTATGCTTCATCAACAGCAGTTTACGGTAACAATCCGGCACCCTATAAAGAGAGTGATCCCAGAGATCTTCAGACCCCTTATGCTGAATCAAAGGCATTGCTGGATGACTACGCAATGGATTTATCTTCATCAACACCAGGAGTCACCATTATCGGGCTCCGGTACTGCAATGTATTCGGACCAAGAGAAAACCACAAGGGAACCAGGGCAACGATGATATATCAGTTTGCACAGCAGATGCAGAAAGGTAATCCCAGGCTTTTTAAATTCGGTGAACAAAGAAGAGATTACATTTACATAAAGGATGTGGTGAAGGCAAATATGCTCGCATCCGAAGCCGGAGAGAGTTGTGTTGTAAATTGTGGCTCAGGCTGTGCAACTTCTTTTAACGAGATTGTAGAAATCTTGAATTCGGTTTTAAATTTAAACAGAAAACCGGAATACATTGATAATCCTTTTGAAGATTCATATCAGAGCCATACCGAATGCGATATGAGACTGGCAAAAGAGAAAATAGGCTTTACCCCATTTTATGACCTGAAAAATGGAATTGCTGACTATTTTAATTCCGGGTTTCTCATCTGAGGGGTTTTTTAAGGCTGTTATGTCAAAAGATTCAAAGGAAGCAGGCCCGTTTTTCCCGTCTGTTTTCGAGACGGTATTATTTTTATCCCGTCTTTCTATGCCTGATCAGTAATGACGCCAGTTCGGCAAATCCGGTTCCTCCTTCTCCTCCGGTTATGAAGGATGGAAGAAATTTCATAATGCCCGAGTAGTTTCGTACGGTGCTGACGCCTACTGAATTTGGAAAATATTGAAACATTGGTTCGTCATTAGGTGAATCGCCGCAGAATACATAGCGATCCCTTTCCGAATCCAGGTCCACTCCAAATCGCTCCATGGCGAATATCCTGGCCATCTGCAGCTTGTCATAGTCTCCAAACCATCCGTTGACATGAATCGATGATATCTTGCAGGTCGCCCCGTGTTTATTAAAAACCGCACATATCCTGTCAACATCTTTCCATGGAAGGGGGGAGACGTCTTCCCTGAAGTCAATTGCAAGGTCGGCTTCACGATAAGACTGATCAGATGCGAGAGCAGTTCCGGGGATGGAGATCAGGATTTCGTCTTTAATCTTCTGCAGGAGATTTCTCTTCCTGGCACGCTCATCATCACTGTCAAGGAACCTCTTTTTCAGTTTTCCATCACCATGGTCATACCAGAAATAGAAGGCGCCGTTTTCTCCTACAATGCCGTCAACAGGCCATATCCTCGAGATATGGTCGCACCATCCGGCAGGCCGTCCGGTAATAGGGACAGCTGTCATTCCACTCCTGTGAAGTGCCCAGAGCGCTGAAAAGGCCTTTTCGTGTATTTTTCCTTTAGTTGTAAAAGTATCATCAATATCGAAAAAAATACCCCGGAGGTCCTTGATAATCTCCGGGTTCATTTCTGCAAGTGGTTTCATCATCGCGATTTTTTATAGCCCCCGCGGGGATTGGGAAAAATTGCTTTCATACCAGTACCATGCACTTTTCAGGATTCAGTGAAAGGTAGATATCTGCTCCTTCTTCCAGGGGAACGTAATGGGGAACCTGAACCCTTATTGTGATTCCTTTTACTGTTACGAAGAAGAACAGGAAATTGCCCAGGTAAGCCTTATGGGCAATGGTTCCTGCCACAAGATTCCCGGAGGTCTCCGGCCGGTCGGGGGAAATTTCGACATCTTCGGGTCTTATGGAGGCGAAGACCTGATCACCCTGTTTCAGGTTTGTTCCATCAGTGGTTTTACACAGCAGCTTATCATTGAACTCTGTTTTTACATATGCGGAGTTTGTTTCAGCCTCTACACTGATTATTTCTCCAGACATGAAATTCATTGTTCCTATGAAATCGGCCACGAACCTGTTGGCCGGCATTTGATATATGTCCTGAGCCGTTCCGGTCTGCACAACATTGCCTGAATCCATCACTACAATCCTGTCGGATATGACCATGGCCTCGGCCTGGTCGTGAGTGACATAAACAGATGTCATACCCATTCGCCGCACCAGACTCTTTATTTCAAACCTCATTTTTTCTCTCAGCTTGGCATCCAGATTGCTCAACGGTTCATCCAGCAGCAACACCTTGGGATTTCTGACAAGGGCTCTTGCGAGTGCGACTCTCTGCTGCTGGCCGCCGCTCAGTTGAGCCGGATATCGTTCTTCAAGGCCGCCCAAACCGACCATATCCAGAACCTGCAGAGCCCTTTCCCGTATTTTGTGCTTCGGGATCTTCTGAAGTTTAAGGCCGTATGCCACATTCTTTAAAACCTTCATATGCGGCCAGACAGCATAGTTTTGAAACACCATGCCTATTCCCCGCTCGGACGGTTGTACGAATCCTTCCGCCAGCAGAGACCTTCCGTCAATAATTATTTCCCCGGCCTGAGGTTTTTCAAGCCCGGCTATACATCGAAGCGTCGTTGTCTTGCCGCATCCGCTTGGTCCAAGGAGGGTGAGCATCTCCCCCTTCTCGACATTAAGATCTATGTTGTTGACGGCAACTACTTTTCCATAGCGCTTAACAAGATTCCTGATTTCTATGAATGCCATAGAGCTGATTCTCTCCTTTATTGTCAGCACCTGAAGGATAACTGAAGCAGTTATTCCTGCTGTGTTTCCGGGCCGTCATTTTTCCCCGGGACCCCAGGCGGCTTTCAGGATTCCCCCGCCTATTCTTGAGATTATGAGCAGGAGAATAAAGGTTATTACAATCATCAAAAATGCCATGGCAGCCGCAATCCCGAATTCCATGCCGCGGTGCCAGTTCAGATAAATCCCTATCGGGAGTGTTTCCCACCCGCCTTTGTAGAGGAAGATGGCGGTTGATATCTCCTGAAATGCCATAATAAAAAACATAACGACCCCAACCAGCACTCCCTTGAGCAGCAGAGGCAGCGATATGTATAGAAAAGTCCTGAATTTGCCCACCCCTGAGACTTCGGAGGCCTCCTCGAGCGAAATATCCAGTTGCAGGTATGATGAATGAGCCATGCGCAAAAAATAGGGCAGCCTTCGGGCGAACAGAGCGATCGGCATGATTATCCAATGGGTTGCAAGGGGTATTCCATTCCAGAATGCCAGCATATAACTCACGCCTACGGCCATGCCCGGGAAGGCCAGCATGAGAGTGATGATAAAATCGAGGGTTTGATTGCCTCGAATGCGGGTTCGAACGATTACATAGGCGGCCAGCAAGCCGAAGACAACTCCGAAAATCAAGGCTATCCCGCTGAAAAGGAATGAATTTTTTATCAACAGAGGGCTTTCAAGAAGGATTAACTTGAAATTATCGAGAGTCCAGTAGGTTGGAAACGGTTCGAAGACCCACCTTCTTGAAAAGGCGGACAGGCCCAGAACAATCGGGATCAGGAGCACGACGAAGGAAACAATTATCATGTAGAGATATGATCCATATCTAATTATCGGACCAGGCTCAATAACTCTTCCCTCGGATGTCGTTCCTTTTGACAGGCCTGTATATTTTTTCCGTTCCACCCAGCGCCTGGCAAGCACAAAAAGCAATATACAGACAATGGAAGAAACTACAACTGCCACTATTCCCATATGCTTTCTGTTCATGTCCGTGAAGTGATAGGCGATGTTGATATAAGCCACCGAAGGCAGGTAGTCAACTTTCCCGAGTATTAAAGGCGTAAGCCAGTCTGTGAAAGGCCAGAGGAAAACAATTACTGCCCCTGCAAGATAGCTTGGTGTGCAGAGAGGCAGTGTTACAGTGATGAATCGCCGGAATCCACTTGCCCCTTCAACTTCAGCAGCCTCTTCAAATGAGGGATCTATGTTGGTGAAGCCAGCAGAGAGACTGAGGACAATAAAAGGCAGCAGGTGCAGGGACTGTATAAACACAAGTCCGTGTATCCCGTATATGAAGTTTATGGGTACCTTGGTCAGTCCAAACTGCATGAGCAGCAGATTGAGAGTTCCGTATTTGCCGAAAAAGATAATGAATGCAAAAACCCCTGCAAAGGCGGGAAGGACTATGGGAAGAAGAATCAATGCCGTAAATACAGTTTTGCCCCTGTGTCTGTATCTGGCAAGGATGTATGCAAGGGGGATACCGAAGATTGTTGTTGTGAGCAGAACCAGGGTGCTCAGGACCATGGTGTTCCAGAAGGTCTTGAGGTAATATGTATCCCTGAAAAAGGCCAGGTAATTTGAAAACCCCCATTCATTTGTCCCGGCGATTCGGAGGCTTTCAATGATCAGGACAGACAGGGGGTAGATGACAAGAAAGGCGATGACCGCCCAAAGAATTGCAGCAAGAGAGATATTCTCCCGTGGCATGCGCATCAACTCCAGTCCGCCGTCGGATATGGGATGTGGTTATTACCTTTACCCATATCCGATGCCGACGAATTATTCAAACTCAGTTTAACTTGATAATGCTACGGTCATTCTGCCATAAAATAAGACCGGACGCATTTTGCAAGTATTTCGATTATTTTACTGGCCTGCAAGGAGGACGCGTGACTGAGTTGCTGCCAGCCGGGCAGCAGCATAATTCCCGTCTTCTTCAAAGAGCCTTCTGGCTTCCCTGATTTTCGCCTCCGCCTTTGTTACATCCATCTTAGCGTCTTTTGCAGCCTTGACCTCTCCCTCAACTTCCTCTACGAGTGCCAGGCTGTTTTTCAATTCGCCCCATTTTCTGTAGATTTCCATCTCATAGTAACGGTTGACGTCGTCCCATCTCTTGGCCGCAAGATCAAGATCGTAGTCAACAAATTCAACGCTGAGATCCCAGAAGGAATCGACACCCAGTGCGGCGGTGGCATGTTTGGCCATTGAGACGCCTTCTTTGCTCCATTCAGAAAATCTGATATCTGTCCTGGCAGGAAAATATCCGCCCTCTATGACGTATTTCTGGCCTTCAAGGCTGAAAAGCCAGTCCAGAAAGATCTTCCCTGTCTTTTCGTTGGGGGCATTCTTTAGAAGGGCAACAGACTCAGGCACAAGTATTGTCTTATCGGGAAGCAGGTCCCTAACGGGATAACCGTCCTTGCGTGCTACCATTGCATTCATTTGAGGCTGTGCGATACCAATAGGGGCTTCCCCGCGGCTCACAAGGTGGGTAGTGTCAGTGCTTCCGGTTGAGAAACGGCTCAACTGGGCAGCCAGCAATCTGTTATATGCCCAGCCTTCTTTCTCTCCGAAAGACTGCAGGTGAATTTCCACTGTCTCGTGCTGTGTACCTGATGCATATGGGAGGGTCTGCACAATGTTCCCGCGATAGATCGGGTTGACAAGGTCCTTCCAGGTTTTCGGAGGGGGAAGCCTGAGCGCCTTCAGTACCTTTTCATTGTAAAGATTGGTTACGATCCAGGGCGAGAAGCATGTCCAGAGGCCTTCTATATCCTTTACCTTCATGCCTTTCCATTCTGCGGGGATCTTGTCCCAGTCTTTCGGCTTGTATGGAATCAGCCGCCCTTCTTTTTTCAGGAGTTCGTGTGCCGGGGCACCTGCTCCCAGAAAGATGTCGGCATCAGGCTTATCGCCCCAGGCCCTGATCTTGTCCACACATACAGGCCAACCGCCGGGACGTACAAAGGATATCTGGATATCCTTTCCATAAGTCTTTTTGTAGAAGTCCTTGAAGCCTTTAGTAAGGCTGTCAGACAACTCCTTGTAAATAGGCCCGACCCAGCCGATCTTGTCCTGTCCCGTAACCTGCGCCGGTAAACCTAACAAGAGCGGCACAACAAATAAACAAGCGGTGACGATTGCAGTATTAAAAATCCTCTTTTTCATTTTTTACCTCCTTTGCCGTAATACGGCCTGGATAGAAAAAACAAATCAAATAAATTACTTACAACCAACGACCACAATAATGGAAAACCCTGTTTATTATTGATAAAATAATTCATTTCGATTGCAGAACATATTCAGGATCGCAATTTTTGTCAAGATATTAATAGCAAATGAAAAGGGCCCAGAATTTTTGTAATGGGGAAGAATGCGGACAAGACATTAGGCTCAGAGCATAGAACCAGGTGTACCTGTGAAATGCCTGAAAATAGAATTATTATTGCTTAACCTGATGCTGTAATCGAATAAGGGATTGAAATCATTATATTGACTTTACCCGTTCAGGGAGCTATTAAAATAAATCAGTTGTAGCCCTCTTATCGTATTCCGAGTCTATCAAAAGATAAATACCAGAAGGGGGGACCGGAATGAATGTCAAGGATGTCATAATCATTGGCGGAGGTTCCACAGGATGCGGCATAGCCCGGGATCTTGCGCTTCGAGGCATATCTCACTGCCTGATTGAAAAAAATGATTTTGCGGCCGGGGCCACTGGCGCATGTCATGGCCTGCTCCACAGCGGCGGTCGTTATGCAGTGGCGGATACAGACGCTGCAGCTGAATGTATTGCTGAAAATCGTATCCTTTCCAGAATAGGACGGAAGTGCGTCGAGCAGACTGGCGGCCTCTTTGTCCGTCTTCCCGGAGATTCCAAAAAATACAGGGATGCCTTTTTGAAAGGCTGTGAGCGTCTTGGCATAGAGACGGAAGTCCTCTCGCCGACACGGGCACTTGAACTGGTTCCCTCATTGAATCCTGCATTGGAAGAGGCCGTGCGGGTTCCTGATTGTTCCATAGATCCCTTCAGGCTGTGCATGCTTAACATCGTTTCCTCAAAGGCAAGAGGAGGAGAAATTTTCACCCACCATGAAGTAATAAACATCATAAAAGAGCGGGGCAGGTGTGTCGGTGTCAAGTTAAAGGAAAAACTCTCTTCTTCAATCAAGGAAATCAGGGGTAAGGTTATCGTAAATGCTGCCGGCGCATGGGCTCAGCGGATAGCGATTCTTGCCGGATCAAGTCTTCCAATGACCCTCTCAAAGGGAAGCCTGGTTGTTACGAATCACAGATTGAGCAATATGGTAATTAACAGGCTCAGACCTCCATCGGACGGTGATATTATCGTCCCGAACGAGGCGGTCTGCCTGGCCGGCACGACCTCTGTTGCCGTCGACAGTCCGGATAATCTGGAAGTGACGTCGGGCGAAGTGGAAACCGTTGCATGGGAAGCCGCTTCAATGGTCCCGGAATTCGAGGATGTAAGATTAATAAGGACTTATGCCGGAGTACGGGCGCTGCTTAATTCGGAATCCCTTGATGGAAGGCAGATATCGAGAAGCTTTCAGATAATCGACCATAAAAACGGACTGTTCAGCATCATCGGCGGTAAACTGAGCACGTACAGACTGATGGCTGAAAAACTGTGCGATGCTGTTATGAGGCACTTAGACCTGAAAAGGGCTTGCCTGACTGCCGAAAAGCCCCTCGAGGGACAGGAGGAATTAAGGGGGTATCCCCTGTCGGACAGGCTGGAATCCCTGAAAGATATAATCTGCGAGTGCGAGCTTGTTCGAAGAAGTGATGTGGAGAGGGTGATACAGCGTATAAGCCCTAAACATATAGGAGATATACAGCACAGGACGCGTTTGGGTATGGGGCCGTGCCAGGGAGGATTCTGCACCTATCGAGCCCTGGGAGTCATGCAGGAAACAGGGAAAGTGTCCCCTGAAGAATCAATAGAGATCCTCAAGGAATTCCTTCAGAGGCGATTCAAGGGAATCAGGCCGGTGCTGTGGGGGGACCAGCTCAGAGAGGAACAGCTGATTGAATATATATATCTCGGAATCCTGAGCATGGAGTCTTATTAATGAACAAGGGGACATACGATGCCGTTGTCATAGGAGGAGGGATGTCCGGCCTGACAGCAGCCATTACTCTGTGTGATGCGGGAAAGACTGTTGCTGTCATTTCGAAAGGTGACCCTGTCTGCTGTCTCTCTACAGGCTGTGTTGACATCCTTAACAGCACTGACGAACCCTTTGATGGTATTTCATCGCTTCCCTTCGGACATCCTTACGGGCTTGTTGAACAGGATCTAATAATTGAAGCCTGTGAACATTTCATGGAAACAGCAGCCCGGGGGAGTCTTCCATATGCAGGTTCCATTCATAAAAACAGGCATTTAATTACCCCCATTGGAATGAAAAAAACAACCTGCCTTGTTCCCAAAACAATGGAACATGCGAACTGCGATGAAAATGAAGGTATCCATATTGTATCCTTCAGGGGGCTGAAGGATTTTTTCCCCAGTTATATAATGCTCCAATACAGCAATACAGGCTGTTCCATCTTTGATGCGTCTGTTTCCTCGACGATCGGAATTGCAGAGAGATTTGAGGATGAACGATTCAGGGAAACCTTTGCAGACTGGTTATCAAGGCAGCATATTCCCGAGGGAAAGATTGCCATTCCGGCTGTTCTGGGTATCCGCTCATCTTTTTCAATTTATAAGGAGTTATCTCAAAGAACCGGCAGAACATTTTTTGAAATACCCACGCTTCCTCCATCGCTGCCGGGGATCCGTCTTTTCAAATGCATGAAACAGGCATTTCTTGCAAGAGGAGGGCACCTTTACTGGGGAAGTGAAATTGCGAGCGTTGAAAAACTCGGCGCAATCATAGAAGGTGTTACTCTGAAAAACCCTGGAAGGGTTGGGCGCGTTCAGGGCAGGGCCTTTATACTTGCAAGCGGTTCCTTTATAAGCGGGGGTTTGTTTGCCCGCATGGATTCGGTTCAGGAAACAGTCTTCGGCCTGCCTGTTTATTATCCTGAAAACAGAAGCGGGTGGTTCAAAGATTCCTTTTTCAGCAGGGGCCATCAAATAGAAAAGGCAGGAGTGGAGGTCGATTCATCCTTTCGTCCCCTTGCGGACGCACCTTTTAAAAACCTCTTTATCTGCGGCAGCATTATGGCGCGTTCAGAGGTTATGAAATACGGATGCGGTCATGGCCTTGCAATTGCTACAGGGTATGCCGCTGCACGATCATGCGAAGGATTTGTTAGGTGAACTTAGATTTTCAGCACTGCATCAGATGCACTATCTGCCTGGAAAACTGCCCTGTATTCAGGGTTAATTCAGATTTCCCGGGACCAAAGCAGTCAGGCCCGGACTCTCAAAGATTCCGATGTGACGGAGAAACTCCCGTAGATCACTGGATAACCCTGTGCAGTCAGTGTAGGAGATGCGAGATTGCATGCCCTTACGGAGTAAATCCTGCTGAGATAATACTTCGGGAGCAGCTGGATTATGGAAAGAAACATTACAGGCCTTTAGTAAGCAGGCTGTTTTCAAGGGTTTATTATCTTGGAAATCTTATATCCCTTATCGCTCCGGTCGCGAACAGGCTTGTCTCAGTGAAAATTGTCCGCAGGCTAATGGCCTTTACAGGCATATCTGATTACCTGAAACTTCCGCCATACAGGTTTCATGCGATGAAAAGGAGCTGGCGATGGAAGGGTTCTCATAAAAGCAAGAGGAAAGTGGCCTTTTTTTATGGCTGTTATTTGAATTATAACAGGCCCGACATAGGAAGAAAGATACGAGATCTGTTTGCCTCAGCAGGTTTCAGGGTCGTTTTGCCAGGACAGGTATGCTGCGGATTGCCGGCGCTGGGAAACGGAGACCTGGCTGCAGCGAGGAGACTGGCGGGGCGTAATGTCTCGATCCTCGAAGAATATATCGACAGGGGTTTTGATATCCTTTACTCCTGCACATCCTGCGGCCTTATGCTTACACAGTGTTATCCGGGCATACTCGATATGGAAGGAGGTAAAAAGATAGCCGAAAATACCTATAATATCCATGAATACCTCCTTAAACTCATGGATGAGGGTTTACTGAATCTGATTTTCGAGAGTGTCACTGAAAAAGCCGCTTACCATATTCCCTGTCATCTCAAAGCGCTTGGCATCGGTTATCCCGGCGCCATGCTCCTCGAACGCATACCCGGTCTTGAAATTACCGTAATGGATGATCTTTGCTGTGGTCTTGCCGGGACATACGGTTTAAGGAAAAAAAACCAGGATACTTCCTACCGGCTTGGGATTATAGCAGCCAGGGCCCTCAGGGATACCGGAGCATCTTACATAATAACTGACTGCGCTACCTGCCGTCTGCAGCTTTCACAACTGTCGGGGATGCCGGCCCGTGACCCGGCTGAGATTCTTTTTGAGTCATTAAAAGGCTCTGTTAATATGAAAAGGAAAAAAAAGCTTTGAGAATAATCAGCCCCGGGCAATGTTTTTTCAGATTTCTGAGATAATCCTCCTGCATTGGACATATCACAGCCTGCAGGAGATACAGGTTCCTGTCTTTACACCCTTCCGGCAGTAATTTCAGGAATGCTGATAATCCGTTATGGAAATTATCTGCCTGCAGTAAATGTCAGATACCTTCTTCCCCGAGGGTCTGTTGAGGCAGTATTGTTACAAAACGAAAATGCTTGACAATTCCATACTCCCAATGGTGATCAAGACCTGTTTTCCGGCTTGGCGGGACTCTCTTAATTATTTCTTCATCGTTTTGTCATAAAACTGTAACAAAAAAATGAAATATTACAATGCATATAGAATATTCAGGAAAATTTATGGTTTTAAGGTTTCTTTAATTCTTCATCAGGCTGTCATATTAATGTAACATTTATCGTATAGGGTTCCGTCATCAGTCAAGATCGGAATAATAAAAACCAATTACCAAGGAGGAACCAAAATGAAAAGAAGTATGAACATTTTACTAACTTGTATTATCTGCCTCGCATTAGCGGGATCTGTTACTGCTATTGCAGGTGAAACGATTGTCATTAAAGGCTCAACGACTGTCCTTCCCATAGCACAGGCTGTGTCTGAGGCCTACATGAAAATCAATCCCGGTGTAAACATTTCTATTTCCGGCGGCGGTTCAGGGAACGGCATCAAGGCTCTTATAGATAAATCCACCGACATTGCCAACTCATCAAGGTTTATCAAAGACAAAGAGGTACAGATGGCCGTGGAAAAGGGTTCATATCCCGTTCCTCACAGGGTTGCCATTGACGCCATTGTACCCATTGTGCATCCGTCAAATAACGTCGGCAACCTGACGGTTGAACAGCTTAGCCTTATCTATCAGGGCAAAATCACAAACTGGAAAGAGGTTGGCGGTCCGGATCTCCAGATAGTGGTGGTATCGCGTGATACAAGTTCAGGTACCTATGAAGTCTGGGAAGAAAAGATACTCCACAAGGCAAAGGTAACACCAAAGGCACAGTTGCAGGCCTCGAACGGCGCTGTTGTCCAGGCTGTATCAAATAATAAATATGCCATCGGGTACATTGGGTTCGGTTATTTGAATGACAGTGTTAAGCCTCTAAAGATCGCCGGTGTTGTAGCATCGGTTGAAACAGCACTGTCCGGCGAGTTTGCTGTTGCACGGCCTCTGTTCATGTTTACAAACGGATGGCCGACGGGGGCAGTCTCTTCGTTTATGGCCTTTCTTTTAAGCAGGGAGGGCCAGGAGATAGTTAAAAAAGAGGGGTTCATTCCATTGTTTTAAAACAGCAACGCCTTAGAATATTTATCTTTTTACTAATAGATGCCAATACTGTAACTCCGGTCCTGCACTTGATGCAGGGCCGGAATTCAGCATGAATCACTTGCTGGCACAAGTATTTTTTTTGAAAAATCTATATTACCTGAGCCTGATATATGAAAAGAAAACAAAAAGAAAAAATTATCAAAAATATCTTCTTTTTCATAGCCCTTGTTTCAATCATTATACTCGGGCTTATTGTAGTATTTCTGTTTTCCGAGGGTATCCCGGTTTTTAAAGTAGTTTCATTTAAAGACTTTATCTTCGGCATTGAATGGTACCCTACTTATGATCCGCCTTCCTTCGGGATATGGCCGCTGATTGTCGGTTCTTTTATTGTCACATTTTTCTCTTCGATCATTGCCATACCGCTTGGAGTCCTGTCTGCTGTGTATATTGCGGAAATTGCACCATCGTTTATCAAAGAGATATTCAAGCCTGTAATTGAACTCCTTGCAGGTCTGCCCTCTGTGGTACTCGGGTTTTTCGGCATGGCCGTCCTGGCCCCATGGCTACAGGAGACGTTCGACATTCCGACAGGCCTGAATATTGTAAACGCATCGCTGGTGCTGGCGCTCATGGCAGTTCCCACAATTGCGAGTATATCCGAGGATGCCCTGTATTCGGTACCGCAGGAATTCAAGGAGGCTTCATACGCTCTGGGGGCAACACGGTTCGAAACGATAGGAAAAGTAATCATGCCGGCTGCTCTTTCAGGAATTTCGACGGCAGTGATTCTCGGTATGGCCCGGGCCATAGGTGAGACGATGGTGGTGCTAATGGTCGCAGGGGGTGCCGCGGCAATACCGGAAAGTATCTTTGACTCGGTACGGCCCATGCCCGCCAGTATAGCTGCAGAGATGGGAGAGGCGCCTTTCAGAAGCGATCACTATCATGCCCTGTTTGCAACCGGCATGATACTGTTTTTCCTGACCTTATGTTTTAATCTGGTTGCCGATTATGTGTCTCATAAATTCAAGGAAGTGGGGTCAGCCACATTATGAGATGGCGCTATTTCAAACAGCATGTCTTTTTCGCTATTGTAAGGCTGGCAGCGTTCTCTATTGTTGCGGCCATTGCTCTATTTCTGCTGTATATTATCATTAACGGCATAGGTGCCGTTAACTGGGAATTTCTTTCACAGCCGCCTCGCGATTCAATGACCAAGGGCGGCATTATGCCTGCAATACTCGGGACCTTTTATCTGACGGCAGGGGCCATACTGATTTCATTGCCTCTCGGTATTGCCTCTGCCATTTTTCTCAGTGAATATGCAAAACAGGGTTCAGTTGTCAGGATTATAAGAATAGGGATCAACTGCCTGGCCGGAGTTCCGTCTATCGTCTTCGGGCTTTTCGGCCTGGGGCTGTTTGTGGTTTTTCTTAAGTTCGGATCATGCATATTATCAGGAGCATTAACGCTGGGTTTTCTGATTCTGCCTACAATTGTTGGCGCTTCCGAAGAAGCCCTGAAGGCCGTTCCCCAGACATTTCGGGAGGCATCTCTCGGGCTTGGTGTTTCAAAGTGGCAGACAATACTTCACACTGTTCTGCCTAATGCCCTGCCGGGGATTTTGACCGGGTCGATTCTTGGTGTCGGACGAGCCGCAGGAGAGACTGCACCAATAATGTTTACTGCAGCAGCTTTTTTCACGACCAGGCTGCCCAAATCGATTTTTGACGAGGTAATGGCACTGCCGTATCATTTGTATGTTCTGGCAACGGCGGGTACAAATATTCAACAAACGAGGCCGCTCCAGTACGGAACAGTACTTGTTCTGGTGGCTCTGGTCCTCGGAGTTGATTTAATTGCCATTATAATACGCAGCTATATAAGAAAGAAGAAAAGATGGTAACCATGAAAAGTAATGATATTATTATACATGCAAGACATGTAAATTTCTATTATGGTACATTTAAGGCCCTGTCCGACGTTACAATGGATTTCGAGAAAAACAATGTTACCGCCCTGATCGGTCCGTCAGGATGCGGAAAGTCGACATTGTTGAGACTCCTGAACAGAATGAACGACCTCATAGACGGGACGAGGGTGGAAGGGGAAGTTGTTTTCGAAGGATCAAATATCTACGACTCCGGTGTTGATCCGGTTGATGTCCGAAGGAGAATCGGTATGGTCTTCCAGAAACCTAATCCGTTTCCGAAATCCATTTTTAAGAACATCATATATGGGCCAAAACTGAATGGCATTTCAAACAAAAGCGATCTGGAATGCCTGGTTCAGCAAAGCCTCGAACAGGCCTCGCTCTGGAATGAGGTGAAGGATATCCTTAATCAATCCGCCATGATGCTTTCAGGGGGACAGCAGCAGAGACTGTGCATTGCCAGGGCGCTTGCGATGAGGCCGGATGTCCTGTTAATGGATGAGCCGACTTCGGCTCTCGATCCGATATCCACGGCCAAGATAGAGGAATTAATTGCAGAGCTTAAAAGAGACTATACGATTATTATCGTTACTCACAATATGCAGCAGGCCGCAAGAGTATCTGACTACACAGGCTTTTTCTATCTCGGAAGTCTTATTGAGTTTAATCCGACTGAGAAACTTTTTACCAGGCCTGATGAAAAGCAGACTGAGGAGTATATCACGGGAAGATTTGGCTGATATTGACGGCTTCGTAAAAAGTCAGATTTTTGCGTTATCGATTGATCGTGAAGGGATAAAAAATGGAACAGAAAGCACACACAAGTCGTGATTATGAAAAAGCGCTCCAGGATATAAAGGAAGATATCTTATATGAGGGAGCCTTTGTGGAAAAGGCTATTCAGGATGCCATGACATCTCTTCTGGAGAGGGACTCGGAACTCGCCAGAAAGGTTATAGATTCTGATGAACAGCTGAATCAGCTCGATATGGAGATTGAAAGAAAATGCCTGGATGTAATTGCTTTAAGGCAGCCTGTTGCAAAGGATTTACGGTTTATTACTACAGCCATTAAGATTAATGGCCATCTGGAAAGAATAGGGGATATGGCTGCCAATATTGCTGAAAAGGTATTATTATTAAATGAAGAACCTCAGCTTAAGCCGTATATTGATTTGCCTCGAATGTCTGATACTGCACAGCAGATGATTAAAAATAGCCTGGACGCACTGGTGAGAGAAGATTATGATCTGGCAGAAGAAGTCATCAAGTCGGACGAAATTGTTGATAATCTGAATGACCAGATATTCAGAGAACTCCTGACGTTTATGATGGAAGATCCTGTCACGATTCACAGGGCCATTCTGATTACGCATATTGCCAAAAACCTGGAACGGATATCAGATCATGCGACGAGTATTGCTGTAATGATTATTTATCTGGTAACCGGCCGTAATGTCAGGCACAGATCGAAAAGTGGAAAGACCTGATAAAGGATAATGTTATTTATCAGTATATTTGCAGGATTTTCTCATGAAAAGCAGTTTATTTTTAAAGATATTCGGAACGTACATTATAATCATAGTGATGGCGATGGCAGTTGTCGGCTTTTTAGTCACCGGGCAGATTAAAACCAGACTCAAAAACAAGATTGAATCCGACCTTACCGCTTACGCGAAAATGATAAGTCTTACATGTCCGAAAAGGGAAATGGAAGAGAGACTGGTTAAATTTGCAGAGCTTTCAGGTTCAAGGATAACTATTATCGATGAAGCAGGAAACGTGCTTGTGGATTCTGAAGAACAGGCATCGAAGATGGAAAACCATATCAACCGAACCGAAATACAGGAGGCGCGGCTGAAAGGAACTGGAACTGCAATCCGTTACGGGCATACTCTCGGTATAGACACCCTTTATGTTGCGGCAGCGATGTTGGAAGACTCGGGTATCAAAGGATATGTGCGATTGTCGCGACCGCTCAGTGAGATAAAGAAAACGGTAACTGCTTTTAATGTTATGGTTTTCAGGTCATTTGCCTTTGTGGGTGTAATTTCTTTTTTCATTGCATTCATTTTTTCTTCAAGGCTCAGTTCGCCGATTCAGGAGATGGAAAAATTTACTCGAAAATTGAGAGATGGGTACATTGAAGGATCTCTTCTTATTGATTCGAGTGATGAAATGGGTCGTCTTGCAAGAAACATAAATGACATAATGACCGAGCTAAAGAAAAAGGCCCAGCTTGCAAATGAAGAGAAAGGGAAACTGGAGGCTGCTTTTGCAAGCATGAATGACGGTACGCTTATTCTCGATAATAATAGGAGAATCGAGGCATTTAATAATGCGCTAAAAGAGATATTCGGTATTAAAAGACTTGATATTTACGGACGTACTCCGCTCGAGTCATTCAGAAATATAGAACTGGAAAACATGATTGACCGGTTCAGGGAAACAGGGATGCCTGTTGCAGAGGAGATTAAGCTGGCAGTCCCGCAGGAAAAGATCCTTGATGTTTCAATTTCACCCATACATGGCCTGCCCAAAGGTGAGGAAAAGGTATTAATTGTATTTCACGATGTAACACGCCTCAAAAAACTGGAAAAAATGCGTGGTGATTTTGTCGCCAATGTTACCCATGAAATAAAGACACCGCTTACTGCAATACTGGGTTTTGTAGAAACCCTTCAGGGCGGGGCTGTTTCACATGAAGAAACAGCTCTGAAATTTCTGGATACAATCAGGAAACATGCTGAGAGGCTCAACCGTCTGGTTGATGACCTTTTTACTATTTCGGATATTGAACTGGGAGAAATGCGATTTTTCTTTGAAAAAGTATCCTTAGGCGGGATAATTGACTCAGTATTGTCGATTGTCGAAGCAAGGGCAGAAGAAAAACATATTCGCATTACAAAGGAAATTTCTGATGATCTGCCTGCGGTCAGGGCTGACCGTGACAGACTGAATCAGATATTGTTGAACGTGCTTGATAATGCTGTAAAATATACGCCGGACTCGGGATCAATCTCTGTAAATGCATTTTTTCAGGAAGACAGTAATTACGTAGTAGTAAAAATAAGTGATACCGGAATCGGAATACCAAAAAGGGATATCCCCCGACTTGGAGAACGTTTTTACCGTGCGGACAAGACACGATCCCGTGAACTTGGGGGAACGGGACTTGGTCTCTCTATTGTCAAACATCTTATGATGGCGCATAATGGTAATATAAATTTTGAAAGCAGGCCTGGAGCAGGAACTGCCGTATCTCTGTCACTCCCGGCATTTAATGAAACAGGGGAATCCTGAGAGGCTCCTGAATTAGTACTGAAAGGCGGCAATGGAGAAGATGGTTCCCAGGATACTGGTAGTTGATGATGAAAAAGACCTCGTAGAGCTTATTTCCTATAATCTTGAGAGGGAAGGGTTTGGAATAATCAAGGCTTATGATGGCGAAACAGCTTTGCGGCTTGTTCAGACTCAGAAACCCGACCTGGTTATCCTCGACCTTATGCTTCCTGGAATTCAGGGTATGGAGGTAGGCAGATTCATTCGGAAAAACCCGGAAATTTCCCACATTCCCATTATTATGGTAACCGCAAAAAATGATGAATTCGACAAGGTTCTTGGTCTTGAAATGGGAGCGGATGATTATATCACCAAACCCTTCAGCGTGAGGGAACTGATAGCCCGTGTTAGGGCTGTGCTGAGGCGTTTTCAAACTGCCGTGGAGAAGGACGCAAAAGATACTTTCGGATTTCAAGGGCTGTTAATTGATTTTTCTTCGCATTCTGTTACAGTCGATGGCATGGGGGTCGAGTTGAGTCCGACCGAATTCAGAATCCTTTCATTTCTCACAAGACGTCCAGGCAGAGTTTATACGAGGGACCAGATTCTTGATCATGTCTGGGGAGATGCTTTTGTCGAACAGCGGACAGTGGATGTTCATATAAAACGCCTGAGATCTCAAATTGAAAAAGATGCATCCAATCCCCAATATATCCTAACCGTAAGGGGAGTGGGATATAAATTTACAGATGTTATTTAAGACGGTTCTGTTGTATAATCCTCCTTAGCGGGAGGAATATGCATGGAATTGAAAGAGCTGATTGTTGTCATTCCGCACAGCGGCATTCTGATTCCCGGTGAGATACCTGTGGAAACCCTTTCAGAGGATTTTCCAGACCTTATCCGGAATGTGGACTGGTATACCAACTGGCTCTATGATTTCTGCGATCTGCTTGGAAATCAGCATTCAGTCTTTCCCTTCTGCAGCCTTATCCTTGAAGCAAACAGGCACCCCGATATCCTGCAAGACAGCGTGCCCCTGAAGGACGTGCATGGCAAGCCGGTCTACAGGCCTGACATGGAGCCTCCGGACAATCTGAGGGAGTCACTTGCCGGCAGGTATCTCAAAACCTTTCACAACAATATCGAAACCTGTATTGAATCCGGGATGGAGTTTCTGCTGGACGGGCATTCCACTGTAACAGCAAGAGGGGTAGCCGATGACCAGATTGACCTGATGAATTTCCAGCATTCCAGCCTGGATAGAACGCCGAGGCACTACTCTCCGGATATTTACGTTGAAACTTACGCAGCGGAACTCAGAAAGAGGCTTCCTGAGATCAGGGTGACAGTGAACAGTTCAGAGTACTATACTGTCTACGGACACGTTTGCTCAGAACATTCCGTGAATGCAATGGGTCGAGTCGGCAAACGGGTCCCTGGTATCATACAGGAGACAAATGAGCACCTTTACAGGAACCCTGATGGAACAGCAGATGTTAAAGCTATTAACAGACTGCGCCGTGTATTTGCAGAATCCATTTATGCTGCATACTTCGAGGTTCGCAGGATTGGAGGATAAAGGTCATGGGTACCATGCTTGATCTGCATACCGGCAGGCAGACTTACGATTTTGACTGCGGAGCCAAGGTCCTGCAGACGGTAATGGCATACTACGGGATCGATATCCGTGAAGATGAACTGATCTCAGAACTGGGGACGGGCAGGGACGGCACACGTGTGGAAAGAATGATTTCCGTAGCCAGAGACAAGGGGTTTAGTGTGAAAGCAAACCAGTATTTTTCCATAAGGGAACTGAAACATTACATTGATGAGGGACACCCTGTGATTGTCATGCTTCAGGCCTGGTCAGACAGATACATGACCCTGAAGGACTGGAGGAATAATTATGAGGACGGACATTACGCGGTTGTGATCGGATACGCAAAGGGAGTTCTGCTTTTTGAAGACCCTGCATCATTTCACAGGACATGGCTCAGGGAATACGAGTTCATGGCACGCTGGCACGATCAGGATCTTGAACATGAAAGAAAATACGAACAATTAGGCCTTGTTCTGCTTGGAAGGGAGCCTGTAGAAAAAACACCCAGGCATATGGACTGATGAAAACAGACAGAAGTATTAAGAGGACTTCAGCTGAGTAAGCCTTCAATAATATTTTCCTGACAATACGTGGTGACAGAAAAAGGAATTGAATGATGACCGGCCTGTATTATGAATTGAAAGAAAAGACCCTGCAAATCTGCCTGAAAAACAATCTCCTTGGAGAAAAGATCTCCATTAGAGCACGTACTCTGAGCCCTGAAGAGGCTATCGGAAATCCCGAACGTGATGATTTTCCTCTTAAAAAGGGCAAAGAGAGCCTCATGCAGGCAGAAATCCGGGGGGCTCTTGGCCAGGCCTTCACTGACCGTTTTGGCGATTTTGAAGGTACTGTTAAAGAGGTTTTCAGTATGCCCCTTGAAAATAATTTTCGACGTGCAGTATTTCTGGCAACGCTTAACGCTGTGCTGAGGCATCTCGGAATTATAAAGGGCACCATACACTGCCGTGACCAGGGGCCGAAGGAATGTTCCATACAGATGGCATCATATATCCGGAGTCGTTTCGGCCGTGTGAAGGTCGCCCAGGTCGGCTTCCAGCCGAGCATAGCCGAAGCGATGGCAGGCATATTTCCTTTCAGACTGCTGGACCTTGATCCTGATAACATAGGTCGGGAAAAGTTCGGTATAACTCTGGAAGGGCCTGAGTCAACCGACGAGGTTATGGCTTGGTCCGATGTCCTGCTGGTTACGGGGACTACCCTGACCAACGATACCATCGGCAGGTTCCTCGGCAAAAAGCCTGTTGTTTTCTATGGTACTACCATAGCCGGAGCGGCTTACCTGATGGGATGGGACCGGTTCTGTGCAAGCTCTAAATAGTCCATCATCAGTTTACGTCCACCGCAAAGTTAATTCATTATGATTCAGGCCGCGTTTACAATACAGACCCTGGCAAAAGGATCGTATTTCCATGCGCGATTGGTAAACTAACGGGGCGGGGATTCCTGATAAAGCGTATTTTTATTATGTATTTTGCCTTGGCGACCCCCATGTCCTTGGGCAGGAGGCAAAAAATACATTTGAAGGTTCAGGCTTTCTTCGGCTTGAAAAATTGATTAATCATGAACACCTTTGATAAAAACTCAGCCTGTCCCGGATTGCCAGGCAGCCTGATTGTTTGCATGAGGAGTTGATTGGAGGTGAAAACAGCGGACCTCTTTGTCCCGGGTGACAGTGCCCAAGGCATTCTTTAACTTCGTGCTGTGTGCGGAGTTAAAGGCAATCAGAAAATTATGATAATAGATTTTTCAGCTAAAGAGTTTATTACAAGGTACCTTCTTCTATTATTTCAACTGCATCCAGGACTTCTTCAGTAATCTTTCCTATTTCTTCTTCCTTAAGACCCAGAAAACCCATTGTTTTTTCTTCAATATCGACATCAGACACGAACGTTTCACCAGTGCCGAGGTCGCATTTCATGGAGATTTTGTCCGCCGCATGAAGGATATGTGCCAGTTCATTTTCTTCTGCCAGAGAAGGGTTGTGATGATGCCTTATTGCAACTGCCTGCCATTCAGGAATCTTCCACGAACTGCAGAGTTCATATGCAATTTCCGAATGGTCTAATCCTAAAACCTGCCGCTCGGCAAGAAGCAGGTCCCCGTTGTTTTTTTCAAGGCATTCAAAGAAGAGCTCTTTTCTTTTAGATATATAGGGATCAAGAATGATTTTCCCCATGTCATGGATAAGACCTGCGGAGAAGGCATCGTTTCCCAGTTTCGGATTTTTTCTGGCAGCAATAATACGGCTGCCGACTGCAACAGCGATAGAATGCCTCCACAGCACTCCAGAATCTAATCCATATCCTTTTAATCTGTTGTCCATCATTTTCGATGTGCCGGCCACTGTGATCATTTGAAGCAGTATGTCAATCCCCAGTAAAATAATTGCCTGGTTTATGGAAGAAACTTTCCCGCTCATGCCGTAATACGGAGAGTTGGCCAATTTCAGGACTTCAGCTGCTATTGCCGGGTCTGCTATCAGCACTTTACTGATTTCTTCAAAACCGGAATTTGGATCGGACATTATCTCGCGCGCCTTGAGCATGACATGAGGCATTGGCAGCAGAACCTTAAGATTTTTTGCAATTTCCTTTTTTAATGTTTCTCCTCCAGCGAACCCCTGATGATCCCTGTCTGGAGGAGCAGATCCTTTCCCTGCTTTTATTGAACTCAAATCGACTTTGATTTTAGCCTTGCAGGCAGGGCATTCAAAGACTACATGCTTTTTATCAGGCAGTTTTTCGTCCGGAATATTATAGGTCTTGTGACAATTCGCACATTCTACTCTCATTGTTTCAGTTCCCCTTAACTTTTCTAAGACTTTCTTCCTGCATTCGCTAATAGATGGCTGTTGGCCAGGAAAATGAAAAATCGATTCATTAATATCAGAAATTGAGGTTTTTTTCAGAACTTTTTTATCATTTTTTCAGATATTCTAACAGGGACATCTAATGCTGCCTGACTTTTTTGTTGACTTAGAATATATTTTGGCATTTTATAAAATATTGTGTGGAAGAAAATATATCCTTGAGGTTGAAGATCAGGTCATTTAAGACTTTTTTATTCCGGATTTACAATGAAAGGATTAACCGCAAAAGATATATAGAGTCACTGCATTTTGGAAATGAACCCTCGATTACCGTGCGTGATATTATAACGCCAAAAATCTTCAGCGTGAGCGAATACCTGCCCATACGGGATGTTGCCGATTCAATGATCAGGAATCATATTCATCGCATATTTGTTACCAGGGAAGGAAAAGTACCTGGTATCATTTCGGCGGCGGACATGCTGAAGATTATCCGTGATATGTAGTCAAGCCATTGACCTATAACATCTTCTCCTGAAATTTTTTCTCTTGTCCTGCCATACAAGGCACACTGAAATTATTTGAGAGGACTAATACGCATTTTCCATTCAGAGGGCTGTTCCGGTTCCTCAGTTTTTACCTCGCTGATGAGTACATGTTGCCGGTCTTCCGAAAGAGTACATGATGAATGGGGGGCTGTAATGTTAGTAAGCACATGAATAAGCCCTGAAACCCTGATTTCTGCAATTCCTTTCTCACTCTTTGACAATTCCGTAATATCGTTTGCTTCAGCTTTAAGGTTCTCAATCTCCTGTCTGTACCCTTTGATCTCCTGATTGTGCTTGTTGATCTCTTCCTGAATCTCTTCCTGTCTGGCAAGTGTGCTATCCATGTTTTCATAAACCTGATTTATTTTTGAATCCAGAAATCTGATAGCACCTTCAATTTTTTCAATCTGGAGCACATCCCCTTTCTTTTGACACTCTTGCAGACTCTTTTGCAGCGACATTTGCTGTAATCTTGCCTTATCCTCTTCCTGGGGAATACGTTCTAATTCATCATCCAGATTTTTGATTTCCTGCCGCAGTCCTGCCGAAAGATCTTCCAACTTATTCTGCCCTTTTTTCTTAACAGCAATCTGTTCAATAATATGGTTGACCTTATTATGACCAATTGTGTCGATTCCCACTGTTAAATTACATGGAGCAGCGGCCTCGGACCCTATCTCTCCGGCGATAATCCCTTTCTTTGCTGAAACCGATGAAGATGACATCCTGCCTCGCATGACATTGCATTTATTATTGGTTTCCAGGATTGAAGAATAGACTTCTTTTTCAACTTTAATATCACCAGCAGACTGGACATGGGCATTGTGAATATATAATGCACTGACTCCGCCCCCAGACTTGATGCTTGCCCCTATAATACCTCCAGTAACTGTGATATCTCCTGCGATATCAATTTCAGCTCTGAGAATTTCTCTGGCCTTAAGGTTTTCCCCTTTTACTTTGAAACCATCCTGAATGCATCCATCAACTTCAATATCACCGTTGAAATCCACATGTCCGGTCTCAAGGC
>JAFGMQ010000141.1 GCA_016927455.1 Deltaproteobacteria bacterium | reverse complement strand
TCTGTTATAGGATGTGGACTTACATTTGTTGTGGTCAAGACATTCCTGCAGATTATTGGGATTTATTGGGAAAAGGAACATTAAGGTCATTAGCAGGACTCCTGAAGATAAGGAATCCCGGGCTTTTCAGCAATTCTTTCTTTCCTCTTTTGAAACTGCCCCATTTCAGGGGCAGTTTTAAAATGTTTAAATAAACATACCCTGTTTTCTTGATATTCTCCTTACAGTCGTATAGTCTGAATATCCAATACTCATTATGAGAGGGACTTTTCAATGACACACGACCAATCAGAAGAGAACTTGCATCATAGACTTGGCTGGTTAATGTTTCTGAGGGTTATAATAGCGACCTTTCTCCTGGGTATTGCAGCATTTATCCAGATTAAGGGAACCAAATCCCTGCCAGATGAATCCATTAACCGGGTATATATCATTATTATTGTCACCTATTTTCTCTCTTTTTTTTATCTCCTGTTATCAAAAAAAATAAAGGACCTGAAATTAAATGTTTATATCGAGGCGCTATGTGATGTTTCTCTGATAACAGTACTGGTTTTTTTAACTGGCGGGATCAGGAGTATTTATTCCATCCTTTATTCGCTGGTCATAATTTACTCCGGACTTTTCCTGGGAAGAAGGGGGGGGCTTGTTATTGCCTCTGCCAGCAGTATACTTTATGGCGTATTGCTTGATCTGGAGTATTATGGGTTGATCAGCCCATTATACAGCAGTACCTGGGGTTTTGATGTAAGTGCCGGATATGTCTTGTCAAGGATATTCATACATATTGTATCCTTCTATATTATAGGTCTTCTTATAAGTTTCGTTGTTGAACAGGAAAAAAGATCGAGGGCCCTGCTTGCTGAAAAGGAGAGTGAGTTTTATCAGCTTGACCTGTTATACCGGAGCATTATTGAATCTGTTAACGCCGGCATCATTACTATTGACCTGATTGGCAGAATAAAATCTTTTAACAGGGCGGCTGAAGAAATTACAGGGTTTTCTTTCAAGGACATGGAAAATACCAATATAGACATTATGTTCAAAGGGTTTAGTAAGATACTTGAAACTGCTGAAAAAGAAAAAGAAAAAGGGTCCGGAATCGGCAGGCACGAAATACTGGTTTCCGGGAAAGAAGGACAAAAAATTGCACTGGGTTTCTCACTTTCATCTCTTATTGACAGTAAGGAAACCAAAATAGGCTACATAGTTATATTTCAGGATTTGACCTCTGCCAAGGAATTGGAAAATGAAATTGAAAAGAGCAGAAACCTTGCACTTATTGGTGAGATGGCTGCCGGCCTTGCCCATGAAATAAGAAACCCTCTGGCCTCTCTGAGCGGGTCTGTCCAGCTCCTGAAAATGAATCTTGGACTGGATGATACCAGTAAAAAACTCATTGAAATCGTACTAAGGGGCAGAGACCAGCTTGAAAATCTTGTGAAGAACTTTCTGCTTCTGGCAAGGGTAAGCCTCAATAATAATGAAGAGGTTTTTAATATCAAGAATGTAATTGATGATATATTGGAATCAGTGCGTCACCATACTGACTGGAATGAAAATATTAAGGTAATAAAAGAAAGGCTTTATGATTCAAGTATACATGGAAACAAGACCGAGATAAACCAGATGCTCTCAAATATTATCTTGAATTCCATACAGTCAATGCCGGAGGGAGGGGTTTTGACAATTGAAACCAGATCAGATTCATCCGATGACGAAAACGGCTATATGGAGATTCACATAAGTGATACCGGATGCGGTATTGACCAAAGCAGATTATCCAAGATATTTAGCCCTTTTTATACCACCAGGGAGAGTGGGACGGGGCTGGGTCTGACCATTGCCCATAGAATAGCCGACAGCCATAAGGGGAAACTGGATATTTTCAGTGAATTGAATAAAGGGACACGCTGTATAATAATCCTTTCACGGAAAGGAAAAAGATCCTCAACTTAACAATACGATTCCAAAATATTTCTTGCTTATTTGACAGACTCCGGTTGTGAAACAGCGATATAATTTTATGGTGTTAGCTAAAAAAGCACCCCCAAATAAACATGATTAATGCAGGAAACATTCAAGGTCTTTATGGCAGTTTTTTCAGGAGGCTATAAACGATGACAGATATCCTTGTCGTAGATGATGACACAGGGATGAGGGAATTCCTTGAGATCATGCTGACTCAGGAAGGGTACCAGGTGAAATGTGCAAAAGAAGGAAAAGAGGCGCTGGAATTCTGCAAAGTGCGTAAATTTGATCTTGCAATTACAGATTTGAAGATGCCAAAGCTTGATGGAATTGAATTTTTGAAGAGAATTAAGGATGTCTCTCCTGAAACGATGGTTATTATGATTACGGCCTATGCCTCCGGCGAAACTGCGGTTACAGCAATGCAGGAAGGCGCTTATGATTATATTGAAAAGAATTTTGATGTCGAAGACATAAAAAAAAGAGTACGTGATGCACTGAATAAAAAAGGAATAAAAAAAGAAGATGCGCTTTTTATAAAAGGTGTCAAAGACTCTGTCAGTTTTGGCAATTTGATAGGCAAAAGCAAGGAAATTCTTAAAATCTATTCTCTCATAAACAAAGTTGCTGATACTACGGCTAATATTCTTATACTGGGGGAAAGCGGAACAGGTAAAGAACTCGTAGCCCAAGCTATTCATGATACCAGCTCACGGAAGGAGAACCCCTTTGTTGTTATTAACTGCGGAGGCATTCCCGGAGAGCTTCTGGAAAGCGAATTGTTTGGTTATATGAAGGGTGCGTTCACCAGTGCATTCGCGGACAAACCCGGCCTTCTGGAAGTCGCAGCGGGAGGGACTATCTTTCTGGACGAAATTGCCGAATTGCCAACCATTCTTCAGGTTAAGCTGCTGAGAGTTATCCAGGAAAGGGCATTCAGAAGACTGGGAGGTTCAAAAGACATCAAAGTAGATGTGAGGATAATCGCAGCCACAAATAAGGACCTAAAACAAAAGGTTAAGGACGGGAGCTTCAGAGAGGACCTTTATTACAGGTTGAATGTAATCCCCATATATATTCCGCCTCTCAGAGAAAGAAGGGAAGATATTCCTATCCTCACAGATTACTTTATCAGGAAGTACTCAAAGGAGTTTGGCAAGGAGCTAAGAAATATTTCTTCTTATGCCATGGAACTTCTGATGAAATACAGGTTCCCCGGAAATGTCAGGGAGCTTGAGAACATCATTGAAAAAAGCGTTGCTCTTGAAACGTCAAATATCATATTGCCGGAGAGCCTGGGCTTTTCGGATTTTGGAGAAGATGCGGATAAAGACCCCGTATTAACGAAACTCGGCCCGGAGGGAATTAAGTTAGATGAGGTTATGGAAAAAATTGAAAAAGAATATGTTGAAAGCGCTATGAAAATGGCCAATGGTTCAAAGCAGAAAGCAACCCGGCTTCTGGGGATAAGCATGAGGTCATTAAGATACCGGCTGGAGAAGCTGGGTTTACGTCTTTAACCCGTAATTATAAATGATTTTTTTTCAGACAGAGTTAATTATTTCTATAATCTCATTTTTATTTTTTCCACAAAAATGCTGCGGATTTCTTCAAGGCGCTTTTCATCACAAGCTTCAAAACGAAGAACAAGCACCGGCTGGGTATTTGAAGCCCTGACTAAACCCCATCCTCCATCAAAGAGAACCCTTGCCCCGTCAACATCGATTACCTGATAGTTCTTTTTGAATTCTTCAACCAATTCATCCACAATCCGGAACTTCTTGTCTTCAGGACATTCTATTCGTATTTCAGGGGTATTTACCATCCTTGGAAGATCATCCAGCAGGTCTTTCAGATTTTCAGGGCAATTGGAAAGTATTTCAAGAAGTCTGGCCCCAGCATATATTGCATCATCAAATCCGAAATAACGCTCGCTGAAAAAGATATGACCGCTCATCTCGCCGGCAAGGAGTGCCCCTTCATCCTTCATTTTGCTCTTTATAAGGGAATGGCCGGCCTTCCACATAACTGCCTTTCCTCCGTTTTTTTCAATATCATCATAGAGAACCTGTGAACATTTGACTTCTCCGATTATTGTGCCGCCCGGATGCCTTGAAAGCAGGTCCCGTGCAAAAATAATCATTAACTGGTCTCCCCAGATAATATTCCCTTCCTCATCAGTTACGCCTATTCTGTCGGCATCACCATCAAAAGCAATGCCAAGGTCGGCAGATGTATCTCTTACCATCGCTTTCATGTCTTCAAGATTCTCCGGGATCGTAGGGTCAGGGTGATGATTGGGAAATCTGCCATCAGGGTCACAGAAAATTGGCACTACTTCAAATCCCATGCGGCTGTAAACTTCCCGGGCAATCAATCCTCCCACGCCATTTCCTGCGTCAACAACAACCTTTCTTCTGAATTGTCCTGTTTTTACGTTATTTACCAAATAATCAACATAAGCCCCGGACAAGTCGGCCTTCGCAATTTTTCCCATGCCATGTTTGAAGTCACCCGATTCAGCAATTCTTCTTATTTTCTGTATCTCTTCACCGTGAATTGAAGTATTGCCGAGGCAGATTTTAAACCCATTGAATTCAGGGGGGTTATGACTTCCGGTAATCTGGACGCCACCATCCACGTCGAGTTCATGCAGGGAAAAATAGAGCAGCGGCGTCGGAACCATGCCGATATCCACAACGTCAATCCCTGTTTCAATAAGACTCTGAATGAGCCATTCAGAAAGGTGCGGTGAACTCATGCGGCAGTCACGTCCTATGGATATACGCGCTGCACGCCTCTCGAGGTAGTATGTTCCTATTGCACGGCCAAGCCTGTTAACATTTTGCATCATCAATTCATCAGGGTATATGCCGCGGATATCATATTCCCGAAAGATATGAGGTTTCATATTAATTCTTCCTTTTTTTCCATTTTCAGTTTTTCAACAATCGTTCTTATATCCTGAGAGAGGCTCAAGTCGGCCACTAACAGAGCATCGGGGGTGTCCACCACAAGACAGTTCTTAAGGCCAAGGCAGGCGATCTGGCGTTTTCCCTTCGCTGAGATGAAACTGCCCTCACAGTTTACCAGAAGTGTCTGCCCTTCCACCAGATTTTTTCCACTGTCATATTCCTGCGCTCTCATTTTATACAGGGATTCCCATGATCCTACGTCGGTCCATCCGCAATTGCAGGGAAGCACATAGACCTTCTCCGATGTCTTTTCCATGACACCGTAGTCAAATGAAACACCTTCAATCTTCATATAGACTTCTTCAAGTGCTTTTTCAATTCCGTCATTGCCAAATGCAGATTCCAATTGCTGCAATCCTCTGTGGAGCTCCGGGAGAAGCACCTTTATTTCATTAAGAATAGTCTCTGGTTTTGCAACGAAAATCCCGCCATTCCAATAGTATTCTCCGCTTTCCAGGTAAGACCGGGCTTTGTCCAGGTCTGGTTTCTCAACAAACTCCATGACCCTGTAGACGGTAGAATTCTTGAATAAAGCTCCATTATCCCGACGTATGTAACCATACCCTGTTTCCGGCCTGTCCGGAACGATGCCAAGAGTGACTATTCCTCCCTCTTCAGCGAGGTCTTCAGCAAGACCAAGGACTTCCAAAAAGGAAGAAACATCTGCAATGAAATGATCAGCCGGAAGAAATGCAACAGGTCCCTCGCACCCCAAATGCCTGGCATAGACTGCCCCCAGTCCTATACACGGGGCAGTATTTCGTCCTTCAGGCTCGCTGAGTATATGTACCCCACGGCCTTTAAATATATGATTTGCTTTTTCAAGGTGTTCCCGGCCAAGTATTATTATTATCTCTTCGTCCCGTGACAGCGGCTTAATCCTGTCGCAGGTTTCGATCACCATTTCACCTTTGCCGGTAATATTTAGAAACTGTTTTGGCGCACTATTTCTACTTGCAGGCCAGAAGCGCGTTCCTGAACCACCTGCCATTATGACTGAAAACATATGAATCTCCACGACTTAATTATTGTTATAGCCCATCGATCCCGGCCGAAATCAACTATTCTGTAAGCTGTAGAGGAACCGGAGGCACAGTTTGGGCGTCTCTGCTTATTCACTCTTAACAGTGCAGTTTACATGGGTACCCGGCCTCAAGTCCTGTAATTTGCATTTATTGTGACATATTCATGAGTGAGATCACATGTCACCATCCGGTCTTCATATTTGCCCTGATTGAGGTCAACCGTAAGACTGAATTCCTTTTGGGACATTCTGCCGGAGGCATCTTTTTCCGGACCAGTTCCCTTTCCAAGGCCCATGGCAACAATCTGTATGTCATCTATCCATATATCCAGTTTGTTCTCCTCCATTACGATTCCGCTTCTTCCAAGGGCAGCGGCAATCCTTCCCCAGTTGGGATCCTGGCCGTAAAATGCGGTTTTTACAAGGCTGGAATTTGCTACAGTTCTTGCTGCGATTAAGGCATCGGACTGGCTATGCGCTCCCCTTACCACAATATCAATCAGCTTGGTTGCACCTTCCCCGTCCCGCACGATCATGCGAGAAAGATCCCCCATAACATGTTTCAATCCCGAAACAAAATCATTATATTCCATAGAGGAAAGAGATCTATTGCCGGCCATGCCATTGGCGAGCACAAGAGCCATATCATTTGTGCTGGTGTCTCCATCAACTGTAATCCGATTAAAGGTAGTTTCAACAGAGGCAAGTAGTGCTGATTTTAAATTGCGGGGTTCGATTTTTATATCGCTTATAATGAAACAAAGCATAGTGGCCATATTTGGCATAATCATCCCTGCACCCTTTGCAATTCCAAGGATACGGTAGGGCCGGCCATCTGCAAGGCCATCAGATATGGCGATTTTGGGAAAGGAGTCAGTAGTCATGATGGCTCTGGCAGCCTCATATAAACCTTCTTCTGCAAGGTTGTCCACCAGCCCCGGAAGTGCATTTGCGATAAGATCTGTCTTAAGAGGTTCTCCGATTACTCCCGTTGAGGCTGTAAGCACCTCATCGGACCTAACTCCCAGCGCTTCGGCAGTAATTCCAGCCGTTTTTCTGGCATTATCCAGCCCGGAAATGCCGGTACAGGCATTTGCATTGCCTGAATTTGCTATTATGGCCCTTGCTGTTCCGTTCTGAAGGAACTCTTTGCTCAGGATTACCGGCGCGGCCTTGACTTTATTGGTTGTAAATACCCCGGCTGCCGCAGCATCCTGCTCAGAAAATATCAGGGCTAAATCGAGACCTCCATTCTTTTTTAACCCGGCCGCAACTGCAGCGGCCTTAAAACCCTTTACAGTAAATCTGGTTTCATGCATCCTGGTTATTCCTTAAAATCTTTAAAATAGTTAAGAATGAATTTTACAGTGGTATCAGGCATTAACTCCACAGCATTTCTTATATTTCTTACCGCTCCCGCATGGGCATGGGTCATTCCTGCCGATTTTTCTTTCTTTTCGCTTAAACGGGGCAACGGCTGAATCATCGCCGCGACTTAGATTCATCCTTCTCTTTTTACTCTCAGGTATAGTTTCCGGTCTCCTTGCGATCTGAACTCTGAAAAGCATTCCAAGTGATTCCGCCCTTATCCTGTCCATAAGTTCTCCGAAAAGGGCAAATCCTTCCTTTTGATATTCCTTGAGAGGATCCAGATGCCCGTAACCCCGAAGACCTATTCCTTCTTTCATATGATCCATGTCCTGCAGATGAGCGATCCACTGGTTATCTATAATCTGAAGAATAATCAACCGCTCAACGTGTTCAAGTTCATCTTTTCCAAACAGGTTTTCTTTTTCACGATACCCGGACATGACCTGCTCCCTGAGAATGTCACTCATGTCCTCCGGTTTCATCTTCTCAAACGCATCTTCTCCAATATCCTTCGGGCCAATCTTTGGCCTGAATCCGAATACCCTGAAGAAGTCTTCTCCCATCCCCTCTATATCCCAGTTCTCAGGATATTCCTTGGGATCGATATAATTCCCGACAAGGCTGGCGACCTTTTCATCAATCATATCCTCAATGATTTCTGTTATGCCCTCCCCTTTAAGCACGTCTTTTCTGAGCGAATAAATGATTTCGCGATGCTTATTCATTACATCATCATATTCAAGCAGGTGCTTCCTGATGTCAAAATTATGAGCTTCAACCTTTTTCTGGGCACCTTCGATCCCTCTTGTAATCAATGCATGCTCAATCGGCTCACCTTCCTGCATACCCAGGCGATCCATTATGGAAGATATCCTGTCTGAACCGAAAATTCTAAGAAGATCGTCCTCGAGTGAAAGATAGAAGCGCGATGAGCCAGGATCTCCCTGCCTTCCTGAACGCCCCCTGAGCTGGTTGTCTACCCGGCGGCTCTCATGCCTTTCAGTTCCTAAAATGTGAAGCCCGCCCAGTTCACGTACTCCATCTCCCAGAACAATATCAGTGCCGCGTCCGGCCATGTTGGTTGAAATTGTCACAGTATTCTTCTGTCCCGCATTTGCAATTATCTCTGCCTCTTTCTGGTGATGTTTTGCATTCAGCACGGAATGAGGGACGCCGGACCTTTTAAGCATTTTACTCAGCATTTCAGACTTTTCTATGGAGACAGTTCCTACAAGAACGGGTTGCCCTTTTTCATGGAGCTCTTTTATCTCGTTAACAACGGCAATAAACTTTTCCCTTTCAGTCTTATAAATCACGTCAGGATAGTTTTTCCTGATCATCTCTTTATTTGTAGGAACTACTACAACATCCAGCCTGTATATATTATTGAATTCGGCCGCCTCGGTATCCGCTGTTCCTGTCATGCCGGAAAGTTTTTCGTACATACGGAAGAAATTCTGGAAGGTTACAGATGCCAGGGTCTGATTTTCGCCAGCAACACTTACGCCTTCCTTTGCTTCAACTGCCTGATGCAATCCGTCACTCCATCTCCTGCCGGGCATCATCCTGCCTGTGAATTCATCAACAATCATGATCTGTCCGTCTTTTACGACATACTGAACATCCTTTTCGAACAGCCAGTAGGCCTTGATAAGCTGTTGAGTGGCATGAAGAAGATCGGAGTTCCGCCTGTAACGATCTTCGAGTTCCTTAAGGCGTTCCGCTTTCTCCTGCTCACTTAAAAGCTCATCTTCTCGGATTGAGTGCCCTTCATCATCCAGATCAGGGAGAACAAACTCGCCCAGCCCACTGGTTCCGGTAAGCCTTATCCCGTTTTCGGTCAATTCCACAGAATTGCTTCGTTCATCAATAGTACAATAGAGGATCTGGTCCAGTTCAGGAAGCAGCTTTTGAGAACTTAAAAGGCTCTCCATCCTTTCTATCTGCTTTTTCAATGCCTGATTCTGCGCCAGAATTTCCAGGAAAACCGGATTTTTCGGATCACCTCTCTTTATCTGAACCAGGGTTTCAATGGTTTTGTCGCTTAAATCCCCCGCATCAAGATATTGCCTGGCATCTTTAAGGAGGGAGCGTATTACGGAATTCTGTTTCTTTTTCAGATTGATTACGAGAGGTTTCACCTCCATAAATATTTTATTTTCGCTATGTTCCACAGGGCCGCTTATGATCAAGGGAGTTCTCGCTTCATCGATGAGTATGCTGTCAACTTCATCAACAATAGCATAGTAGTATTCTCTCTGAACAAAATCGGCAAAATCATATTTCATGTTATCGCGGAGGTAGTCAAAACCGAATTCATTGTTTGTTCCATATGTTATATCGCATGCGTATGCCTTCTTCCGTTCCGCGTCATCCATTCCATGTACTATTACACCAACTGACATGCCTAAAAACCTGTAAATGCCACCCATCCATTCAGCATCGCGCTGTGCAAGATAGTCATTCACAGTTACAAGATGTGCACCCTTTCCGAGCAGTGCATTTAAATAAAGAGGAAGAGTTGCAGCAAGGGTCTTGCCTTCGCCTGTCTTCATCTCGGCAATTTTTCCCCTGTGAAGTACAATTCCTCCTATAAGCTGGACATCAAAGTGACGCATTCCGAGTACCCTTGCAGATGCCTCTCTGACAGCGGCAAAGGCCTCGGGCAATATGTCGTCCAAAGGCTCCCCCCCTGACAGTCTTTCTTTGAAGCAGGCGGTTTTCGATTGAAGTTCAGTATCGGAAAGGGACTTGAAATCCGGTTCAAGACTGTTGATCCGATCAACCATTGGAGCCATTGATTTCAGCTCTCTATCGTTTTTGCTTCCGAAAATTCCTTTAATAAAGTTTCCTATCATTAGTTTCCTTCCAAGTGTGGCGGTCTTATAAAAAAGTGCCTCAGAATGTTATTTCGAGCAAAGCAAAAAACATAAAGAAATAAGATATCTCCTGAAGCCTGTGCTGAGCTGGACACCCAGATTCCTTGTTCCTGCATAAGGAAAGAACGGTGAAACTGCTCAGAATGACAAAAGGGAATTAGCCGAAATGTCATGTTCGTCTAATCTGATTTCTCGCGAATCCGTCAATTATACCAGTATCGTAAAGCATCAAATTGGGATAAACCGTCAGGCATTAAAAAACTTTGCGCGTAAAAAATCAAGATATTAGTAACCATTCAGTCGTTAAGGCTGTTGCTCGGTTTGTCAGTGCTGAAAAATGGCAGTTAGAACAGATAACTAATTAAGGATATAATGCATAGGATTGACCCTAACATTATTCAGAAATACTTCGTAATGGAGGTGGGGTCCTGTTGAGCGCCCGGTATTGCCTACCAGGGCTATTGTTTCTCCTCGTTTAATATATTGCCCCTTCTTAACAAGGACCGTTTTCAGATGACCATATCTTGTGGCTAAACCGTAACCGTGTTTTATTGTTAACAACCTGCCGTATCCACGGTCTGTTTCTATTGATGAAACAAATCCATCCGCTGGAGAAATTATCGGTGCACCCATTTTGGTTGCAATGTCAATACCCTTGTGAAACTCCTTTTCGCCCGTAAAGGGAGACATGCGGTATCCGAAAGTCGAACTGAGCCAGCCTTTTGTCGGCCATATGGATGGGGTGCAGGCCAGGAGCATTTTCTGGTTTTCAAGAAAAACATGAAGCTGGGCCTTATCCTGCTCCCCAAGATTAATTTCGCTGTCGAGTCTGTCTAATGCACGGTGCATCGACCGGACAAGATCCTGGTGAGACCTTGTTTCGGCATCGTAAGAAGTCAGAAAAACAGGTTCCGAGCCTCCTACCCCCTGGAATTGCCCTTTGTCATCATCTGTCTCAAGGTTCACCATAATCTTCAGTTTACGGTCAAATTCATTTAATTCTCCTACCTTCTGAGTTACCTGGTCAACCCGGTTCGAAAGATGGATGAATTGGTTCTTGTTTTTCTCATGTTCCCTTTCAAGCCAGGCCAATCTGGGCATCTGACCCTTCATGGATTTATAATCAATAACTATCCAGGAAAAAAAAGCTGAAAAAACAATGATGACGAGGGTAAGTAATACTGGAATAATTTTTGGGAGAGTAAATTGTCTTATTTTGTTTGTGCCGTCAGGGACCATGAATATAGTAATTTTTTTTGAAGCCACTATATAACCTCACTATCGATTAAAGACAAATCTTTGCGCTGCCCCTCACTATTAGCCCTGAGTACAAGTGTCTGATTTTCATCTTACCAGGACACAGTTTTTTTTATCTAACATACCTTATACTGAAGTGTCAAGCCCTGCTTTATATCCCGAAATCCGCGGTTGGTTTTTAATGGATTGAGGTGCCCAATCCTTTTGTTATTACTTGAATACAGAGGCAATCATGAATATACTTTTAAATTGGTATATCCATTAATGTTGTAGTGCTTACCGGATAAACATGGATCTGTTATTTTCAGAAAAGATAGGGAAAAATTGATTTCTCCGGTCTGTTGAGCGGTCTGAAGCCCTTTTTTTACAGGCAAGGCTCGTTATTCGATGAAAGTAATTCCATTTTGGTATTTTAACTCATGCTCGAACTATATGAAAATTGCAGCCTGTGCCCACGCCTTTGCGGTTCAGACCGCCTTGGTAAAGAAGACGGTATTGGAAAGAAAGGCTTTTGTGGTGAGACACATAAATTGAGGGTTGCCTATGTGGGGCCCCATTTTGGTGAAGAACCACCTATTTCAGGAAAAACGGGCTCCGGTACGGTTTTTTTCGCCGGGTGTTCTTTGAGATGTTCTTTTTGCCAGAATCATCAGATTTCAAATGAAGGGCTTGGCGGAGAAATAACACTGGAAGGCCTGTCTAAAAAACTGGAGGATATTATACTTAACGACAATGTGCATAATATTAACTTCGTAACCCCGGACCATTTCTTCCCTCATGTCTTCCTTTCAGTTTCGATTCTGCGCGCTAATGGTTTTGATCTTCCGATTGCTTATAACCTTTCAGGATACCAGGCAATTGAATCCCTGCGCATAGCAGAGGATTTTTGTGACATATACTTGCCCGATTTCAAATATTCAGATACATCCCTTGCCGCAAGATTGTCAAGCTGTGCGGACTATCCGGGAATCGCTCTTGGGGCTATTGCGGAAATGGTCAGGCAGAAGGGTTTTCTGGATTCCTGTCTGACTGATTCTGATCTTGCCCGAAAAGGCGTGCTTGTCCGGCACCTGATCCTGCCAGGAAAGACTGAAAATTCGATTAATGCCCTTACCAGCCTTTTCCTTGAGTTTGGGCCGGAACTTCCTTTGAGTATAATGTCCCAGTATTTTCCTGTCCTTGAGCATAGAGATAAGGATATGAATCGAATTATTTCCGAAGAGGAGTTCAGCAGGGTCTATTCACATGCTTTGGATCTGGGCTTTGAGAATCTGTTTGTTCAATTTCCGGATAGCAGTTCTGCCTCGGGGCAGGAAGCATGCTCCAGCTTTTTACCGGATTTCAGCAAGGAGAGGCCCTTTGGATAAAAAAAATCTGTTTCTCTGTTTTGATGAACTCGCAAAAAGTCGAAAATTACCATTTTGCATCATTCCGAAGAAGGTCGGAATCCTGTGTTTTCAGGTAGTTACGTGGTGTATGGACTCCGGCCCCGAACAGGAATCCGGGACAGGCTGGAATTTATCCCGTACTTATTGCGGGTCCGGAGTGACGACTTTTTACGATGGCATCTGTTTTAGTCTGAATAGCCGATCCCTTCTTTATCATGTTTTCATTGACCGGGATTTTTTAATCTGATAGAGAAAAACATTTAAAAAATAAATTAGCTAATCAATTCAAATGATAACAAATAAAAAGCATGGAGGATTGAATAATGAATGATGTTGAAGTCTATGTTACTTATAAGCGTGATGGAAAAGTCGGCAGGGTGACAATCTCCCGGCCCAAGGCCCTTAACGCACTTAATGATATTGTTGTAAAACAGCTTGACAAGGCCTTTCAGGAGGCCGAATCAGATCCTGAAACTAACGCAATCATCCTTGAAGCAACTGGCGGGAAGGCCTTTGTAGCCGGTGCCGATATCGGGTTTTTTATTAACTGCATAAAAGAAGACCGCCTGGATGATAACCTTGCCTTTACCTCATACGGCCAGGAGGTTCTTAACCGGATTGACAACTGCAGGAAGCTTGTTGTAGCCAAGATGGAAGGGATGGCCCTCGGCGGGGGCCTGGAGCTTGCACTTTCAGCCGATGTTATGGTTTCAACGCCCAAACCGATTATGGGATTCCCTGAAACAAGCATAGGCATCTATCCCGGCCTGGGCGGGACCCAGAGAAGCAGCCGGGCAGTTGGTAAGGAACTGGCTAAATACCTCCTTTTTACATGCAGGCTGGTTTCCGCAGAGGAGGCCTTTGCCATAGGGCTGGTAGACTATGTGTTTGCGCCTGAGGAGATTGAAGAGAAGATGATGAGCATGATCTCCGAGGGAAAACTTGTTCCTAACAAAGGTAGAAAAACAGAAGACTTGCCTGAAGAATGGCGCAAGATAAAGGAACTGTTTGTAGATAAAAATATTGATGGTCTGCTGAGCGGCAAATTTCTGGAAAATGAAGATCCCCTTATTGCCAAAACCGCAAAGATTATATCCCGCAATGCTCCCATTGCCCTTAAGCTTGCAAATGAGATTGTGGATAAAGGGTTTGATATGCCGGTATCAGAGGCAGTAAAGCAGGAGCTTGTGCACCTGAAGGAGATATTTGCAACTGCTGATGCACTGACAGG
>JAFGMQ010000140.1 GCA_016927455.1 Deltaproteobacteria bacterium | reverse complement strand
TACGGGCAGATAAATGAAAAGGCCGTATATCGTAAAGCAGTTACCTTTGAAATGTTCTCTGACCCTGAAAATACGATGTCCGCACCTGTGGCCAGCCCGCTTAGGGTTGGAGACTGTTGCGCAAATGCAGACGGCAGTTCCTGTGTAATAGTGGCAAATGAGGAAAAGGCCAGGGCCCTGTGCAAAAAACCCGTGTGGATTTTAGGAGTTGGTGCGGCTTCAACTGCCGTAAATATGGCGGGGAGAGACCTGTTTACAGGCCTGACAGTAGGTGAACAGGCCGGCGCCGAGGCTTACAAAATGGCAGGTATTGGTCCGAAAGATGTTGATGTGGCTGAGGTTCATGACTGCTTCACTATCGCGGAAATGATGGCCTATGAAAATTTAGGCTTTGCAAAGCCGGGAGAGGGAAAAGATCTCATCAAGAGCAAAGAGACCTATAAAGAAGGGAGCATACCTGTAAATGTAGATGGAGGGTTGCTCTCCAAGGGTCATCCCATCGGAGCCACTGGCGGTTCACAAATAAGAACTATTGTGCTTCAGCTTAGAGGCGAGGCAGGACCTATGCAGGTCAAGGATCCGGAAATAGGATTGGTCCATAATATAGGTGGTGTGGGCCTTTACGGAAATGTTACCATATTAGGGAGGTAAAAAAATGGCTAAGAAAGAAATAGACGATCGATTCAAGAAATTTGGAACGGTAAGCTTTACCTCCATATCAAAGGTCAATGATTTTGTCGGGTACTTGGAAGATGGAAAGGTTATGGCTACAAAATGTAAGGATTGTGGCCATGTTTTTTTCCCGCCGAGGGCTGATTGCTGCGATTGCCTGACCAGTAACATGGACTGGCAGGCGGTCTCTGGAAAAGGAAAGCTTGTAAGTTTCAGCAAGCTGGAGTATGGCCCGGTCGGGTTCGAGGGAGATCTCCCATACACTATAGCTTTATTGGATTTCGGTGGCTACAAGGTGTTCGGAAGACTCTCAAATGAACTTTCCGATAAGGATGTTGCAGTTGGAACTGAGATGACTGTGGAAGCCAACAAGCTGCCTAACGGGCAAATTAATTACATATTTAAAAAGGCATAGAAGTGAACCAAAAAGCCCCTTGTCATCCAGACAGGGGGCTTTCATTTTGCCGGGGATCATGTAAGGACTGCTATGCCCCTTTTAAAGTCACATCATGAAACATGGCTTAAGATATCAATCAGTACCCACCCCATAACCTACGAGGCATTAGGCGCTTTTCTTTTTGATTCAGGATGCACCGGCATTGTAACTGAAGATTTTCAGGATCATTCTTTAACGGCATACATGCCTTTGCCCGATGATCTGGACAAAACCAGGGCCGGCATAGAAGCACATCTGAAAGATCTCGAAGCAGTATTTCCTGAGATAAAGACAGCTAAACTCGAATTAAGTATTGTCAAAGATGATGGCTGGAACCGGAACTGGCGGGGCTTCTTTTCTGCTGAAAGCATTTCTTCGGACCTGACCATTGTCCCTGCCTGGGAACCTCTGCCGGTGGAAAAGAAAAGGACTGTCATAAGAATAGATCCGGGGCCCGCTTTTGGAACCGGACAGCATCCTACCACTCAAATGTGTCTTCAGATGATTGAGAAACTGCCGAAACCTGAACATTGGACAATGCTTGATGTGGGGACAGGCAGCGGGATACTTTCAATCTACGGCTCTAAACTCAGGGCTGCAAGGATTCTGGGCGTTGATACTGATCCTGAGGCCGTCCGGTGGGCTCAACGTAACATTGAATTAAACGATCTGTCAGGGAAAATTGAGCTTTCCACCAGGCCTCTTCATCAGATTACAGCCAAATTTTCCCTTTTGGCTGCCAATCTTTTCTATGAAGAAATAGCCAGCCTTTTTCCTCTTTTCCCCGGGCTTTTAAATCCGGGAGGATGGCTTATCCTTTCAGGCATACTTCAGGATCAGGTAGAAGGAATAAAGGAACTCACCGATAAATATCAGTTTGATGAATATGAATTGCTGTGCCAGGAGGAATGGGCATGTCTGGTTTCCAGGAAGAAGCCATGAGGTGAAGGGTTTGAGACGCTTTTTAGCTGATGAAATAAAAGAAGGGGATGGATTATGCTTTATAAGAGGCCCTGAGGCCAGGCATATTGCCAGGGTACTGAGAATGGGGAGGGGTGATCATGTTGTAGTTATGGATGGCAAGGGCAGGCGTTTTCTTACCCTGATTGATTCTGCAAACCCGAGAGAAGTTGTCGCCAGAATTGAGAGGTCCATTCCAGAGCCATCACCATCACCGGTTGAAATTATCCTTTGCCAGTCCATGTTAAAGTCTGCCGCCATGGACTATGTTGTCCAGAAGGCATCAGAACTGGGTGTCAACCGCATTTTTCCATTTTCATCAAGGCGATCTGTCTCAAGGCCTGAATCTGAAAGGCTTGAAAACAGGCTCAGACACTGGCGTGAGATAGCACGGAGCTCTGCAAAGCAATCCGACAGGACTGTTCCGGCTGAAATAACACCAGTTTCTAATTTCGGGGAATTGCTTGCAGGATGGAAAGGAATAGACGCCTGCAAGATTATTTTCTGGGAGGGTGAAGGATCAAGGGATTTTAAAGGAATCATGAGGGGCAGTCAGAATGTAAAAAAATTTGTGGGCCTTGTGGGGCCTGAAGGGGGGTTTGAAAAACAGGAGGTTGATATGGCAGGTGATGCCGGTTTTATCTCAGCCTCGCTTGGCAGCAGGATCCTGAGGGCGGAAACCGCTTCACTGGCTGTTGCAGCCATCGTTCAGTATGAATGGGGGGATTTGGCGTTTTTATGAATCCTTAAGATAGTATTCATTCATCTTTGTAACTATATCCTCAATATTTTCACTAAGCCAAAGCGCGTCATCTATATCAAGGCGTCCGGGTTTTGTGGTCGTTATTGTGCCGTCTTTTTTGGTATATTTTCGGGGCCCGATCTGAAGCTTTTCTTCCCCGTCACCGTAACGGCAGATTGAAATCATAAGACCTGTGTCATGGTTTTCCCATGTGTGCAGGATATTGTCCTTTGAAGGATCATATGCCATTTGCTGCTCCTTTTTCTTCCAAGTCTCGAGTTTTAATAATGCTTCCCCTTTTTAAATGAATCTGAAGGGCCATAATTGCGGCTGGAGTAATGCCGGATATCCTTGATGCCTGGCCGAGGTTTACAGGCCTTACTTTGCTTAACTTTTCCCTCACCTCTGTTGTGAGTCCGTGTATGGCCCGATAGTCAATTCCTTCCGGAAGGCCGAGATCTTCCATTCGGCTCAGTTTTTCAACCTCTCTTTCCTGTCGCTCGATATAACCCTCATACTTGATTCTGGTCTCAATCTCAAGCGAAACCCGGGGGTCAATATCAACAAGCCCCTGATCCAGGGACCTGAGATCATCAAAAAAGATTTCGCTTCTCTTCAAAAGCTGAGACATGGATGTTGTCTGTGTGACAGGGGATGCCCCGATGTTTTTTAAGTGGTCATTTATACCGGATTCGGGTCTGACTTTGGTATCATTCAGCCGTTTCATAAGGTTTTTTACATTTTCTCTTTTTTTGCAGAACTGGCGGTAATCAGATTCAGAAACGAGTCCCAGCCTGTAACCGATATCCCTAAGCCTGAAATCAGCATTATCTTCTCTCAGCAGCAGACGATGTTCCGCCCGTGAAGTAAACATGCGGTATGGTTCCGTGGTTCCTTTGGTGACCAGATCATCAATCAGCACACCGATGTAGGCCTGAGACCTCTTAAGTATCAGAGGGTCTTCTCCCCTGATTTTCAGCACTGCATTAATCCCGGCCATAAGACCCTGAGCCGCGGCCTCTTCATAGCCGGAGGTTCCGTTTATCTGGCCTGCATGATAAAGCCCCTTAATCAGCTTGGTTTCCTGGCTGGGTTTTATTTGAAGGGGGTTGATATAATCGTATTCAATCCCATAACCGGGCCTGAGAATCTCTGCCTTTTCAAGGCCCGGGATTGACCTTACCATGTTGATCTGTATGTCAACAGGAAGGCTCGTGGCCAGCCCATTGGGATATACCTCAATTGTATCAAGACCTTGCGGTTCAAGGAATATCTGATGACGGTCCCTGTCGGCAAAACGCACTATCTTGTCCTCAATTGACGGACAATACCTTGCTCCTGTTCCCTTTATAATCCCGCTGAAAAGAGGAGATCGGTCAAGGCCTTTCCTGATGGCTTCATGAGACTTTTCATTTGTATAGGTTATATAGCAGGGCACCTGTGGCAGAGGAAGTTCAGCAGTTGAAAAGGAAAATGGCCTGGGGTCTTTGTCTCCATATTGTGCTGTCAAGCCCTGATAGTCAATTGTCCTGCCGTTAAGCCTTGGAGTTGTGCCGGTTTTAAGCCGGCCTATTTCAAAGCCGATTTTTTCAAGCTGCCGTGACAGCCTGACAGAGGGCGGGTCCCCCATACGCCCCGCCTGAAAGTGATCAAGGCCTATGTGGATCAGACCCCTTAAGAAAGTCCCTGTAGTAAGAATTACTGTTTCAGAGAGGAATTTTTCATGGATATGGGTTTCAACTCCATAAGCCCTGCCGTTTTTAACAAGAAGTCTGTCCACCATTGCCTGTCGGATATCAAGATTTGGCTGGTTTTCAATTACGGACTTCATGCGTTTCCGATAGAGATCCATGTCGTTCTGGGATCTGGATCCCTGCACGGCAAGCCCTTTTCGCGTATTCAGCCTGCGGAACTGGATACCTGTCTGGTCAGTGTTTTTGGCCATTTCCCCGCCAAGTGCATCAATTTCCTTGACGAGGTGCCCCTTGGCCAGCCCGCCGATGGCAGGATTACAGCTCATGGCGGCAATATGGTCAAGGTTCATGGTTATCAGAAGAGCAGGATGCCCCATCCTTGCCGCAGCCAGAGCGGCCTCGCAGCCTGCATGTCCTGCTCCAACCACTATGATATCGTATTTTTTGTCATAAGTACTCATCAGGGTCGTTTACTTCAGGACAATTGCATCCTGCCTGCCAGGGCCAACTGAGATTATGGAAACAGGGACGCCGGTGATTTCCTCAATCGTTTGCAGGTAAGCCCGTGCATTTGAAGGCAATTGTTCCATTCGCCTTGCCAGGGAAATATCTTCTTCCCATCCCGGCATGATTTTGTAGACAGGGACACATCGATCCAGTTGTTTTATGCTTGCAGGCACATAATCAATTTTTTCTCCTTCAAGATTATATCCAACGCAGATCTTGATCTCTTCAAGGCCGGTCAGGACATCCAGCTTGGTAATTGCAAGGCTGTCAAGTCCATTAAGCCGTATCGAATCTTTTATCATCACAAGATCAAGCCAGCCGCACCGTCTTTTCCGGCCGGTTGTAGAACCGAATTCACTTCCTTTTTCCTGGAGATAATCACCTGTTTTATCTTTAAGTTCACATACAAAAGGGCCTGAGCCGACTCTGGTTGTATAAGCCTTGACAATCCCGAGGATAGAGTGGAGATGTTTGGGGCCAATTCCTGCTCCGGCGCAGACCTGACCTGCAACGGGATTTGATGAAGTTACAAAAGGGTATGTGCCGTGGTCGATATCCAGGTGTGTAGCCTGAGCCCCTTCAAAAAGGATCTGTTTCCCTGCCTTCAGTGCCTGGTCGAGTTCCAGAGATACATTTGAAATGAAAGGCTTGAGATCTTCAGCCATCCGAAGGTAATTATCCAGAACCGGCTTGCATTCCAGGGGTTCAGAACCAAAGAATTTAGTGAGATAAAAGTTCTTTTCAATGATATTCGTCCTTATTTTTTCTTCAAGGGTTTCGGGTTCGGTCAAATCTATCACCCTTACGCCTGTCCTTGCGGCTTTGTCCTCATAACAGGGGCCTATTCCCCGCCCTGTTGTTCCTATTTTGTCCTTTCCCTTTGCAGCCTCCCGGGCAAGATCAATTGCCTTATGGTAAGTCATGATTACATGTGCCTTTTCGCTCAGGGAAAGTCTTTCAGGGGTTATTTCCATGCCTGACTTCTTAAGATTACGGATTTCCTCAAGAAGTACTTCCGGATCTACAACAACTCCGTTTCCAATTGCACACTTTTTGTCCTTATAAAGTATTCCTGAGGGTATTAGATGGAAAATGAATTTTTTCCCATCTACAATAAGGGTATGCCCTGCATTATTTCCTCCCTGGAACCTTACGACAATATCAATATCCTGGGCCAGAAGGTCTACAATTTTTCCTTTTCCTTCATCACCCCATTGAGTCCCTACAACGACTATATTGCCCATGTTTTATCCCCGACAGGTTAAACGATTTTTAAAAGAGTCTGTAAATATTCTTGGTTGAAAAAAACTCATTAAAAAGCCTTAAGTAATTTTAATGGACTGCTTTTGAAAACAGAATTCCTGCATGTTTTTAAAACCGCAGTTTCCAGGAAAGTGTTATCTGAAAGTGGAAACTGTGTCAACGTGTTTCGCTAATCGATATAATGTTTTCCGGCTTCAGAGGTTAGAATATGCTATGAACAATAAGAAAAATGAACTAACCTTTTTGTGTGGTATTAATCGTCAACCAAATTGTTGCCAAATTACTTTCAGCTTGACACTCAGTTGCGTTTTCCATATTGTTTTCTTTCAAAAAGCCGGATGTTTGCATTATAAGGTTTTATGGTTTGTTTGAAAATTGGCAGAGTGCTTTTTTGGCCGGTTTTATTTTAATGGGATTGCCTCCTCTATCTGTTACATGCAGCGCTGGCATGCCCGGAGCTATAATATCAATAGCGGGATTGCTGATTTCAACTTTCTCAGCTTCTGCCTGATCTTTAAATGAAATTCGGGGCAAGCAAAGACAAAATAATTGTATTTACTCCCTTTTTTTGTAATTATGTTCAAAACTGGAAAATCAGGCGAATCGGGCTCTTAATTTAGCAGAATAATCCTGGTTTTCAGTTTGCAGGTTTGGTCGTGAATAGGTAATTCAGGCCGCGGTACAGGTATTATTACTATTATAATAAATTTTAACTTAGGAGGGTAGAGTAATGTGTACGGTTAAGCGTAAGCTGTTGTTTAATTTATCTATGAT
>JAFGMQ010000139.1 GCA_016927455.1 Deltaproteobacteria bacterium | reverse complement strand
TTGCACATAACGAGATGCCAGGGTGCGGTTCATTTTGCCCGAGATAAATCCTTCCAGATCCAGGGAAACAGATTCAAAACCTATTTCGCGGAATTTCCGGATAGTATCGGTTCGAATATCTTTATCGCATATTCTTCTCATTTCCGCCTGACCCTTAACTTCTATCACTGCCACAGCTCCGTAGTGCCTTACCCTTACATCAATGAATCCATTTTGCATAAGAAAATCTTCAGCTTTTTCAATCATCAAAAGCTTATTTTCCGTTACAGGGCTTCCGTAGGGTATCCTTGTTGCGAGACATGCCATAGCCGGAATATTCCATGTCGAGAGCCCCATTTCCTTTGACAGAAAGCGGATTTCTTCCTTGTTGAGTCCTGCATCGATCAGGGGAGCAATTACGCCTGATTCATCAGCAGCCCGGAATCCGGGGCGAAAGTCATGAAGGTCATCTGTATTAGCGCCGTGGGCAACCTGTTTGAAGCCATTGTTCTCTGCAATTTCAAGAAGCTTGGTGAACATATTCCGTTTGCAGTGATAACATCGGTCCTTCCCGTTCAAAACAAAGGCAGGTATATCCAGTTCATAAGTTTCAAACAAAATATGACGGATCCCGCTCTTTTCTGCAAACTCGGCAGCATATTTTTTTTCGCGATTCGGATGCAGTATGGAAGATGCTGTTACTGCTGCCAGTTTGAGGCCCGGTATCCGGCTTGCCACTTCCAGAAGAAAGGTGCTGTCCACACCTCCGGAGAATGCAACAACAAGTGATTCAAGCTTTCTAAGACCGGAAATCAGGTTCTCTTTTTTTGATTCTGCTGTATTTCTATCAATGTCAGAGCAGGTAACAATTGCCAAAAAACGCTTCCTTTTTGAATAAAAATTTTATATTATACAAATATAAATAAAGCAGCCATATTAAAACACAATTCAACGAATATATCATGCTGGCCGTTTACCGAAAATAAAAGACTGAGACATATTTATAAGACCCCAACATATTATCCGGACTTTGCTGATGATTTCAACCCGAAATCGCCTGTTGTTGATTAAATTCATAGAAGGCATACCAGTAACCTGTCTCAAGATAGAACAATATCAATAACTTTATTGAGAGGGATTTCCATATGTGCCTTTCCATAGTTCTGCCTCATAAATTCAGAACAAGATTGATATGCATGGCATTTATAGTGGCCTTTATACCTGTGACAATTTCTGCCCTTTTTATGTATGTGTTCCTGAGCAGAATTCCGGTTGAAGCCAGTCGTGTGGTGCAGCGTGTACAGGAAGAACAGCTTCGAAGGATTGAAGCAGAGCCCGAATCCGCTGAAGGGTTTATAAAATCTGTCGAGTTTGCCAGGGAGGTCTCTGTACCCTCATCAGTTTACATGGTTAAAGCCGTTGATAGGCTTGGAACATATTTCAGGAACATGGTTCTTCTGTTTTCCGGCCTTGGCATGGCGTTGAGCCTGGCCCTTGCTTTTTTGACGGGAAGATATTTTTCACGTGCTTTTGATTAGATTCGCAATATTACAGCATATGTTAAAAAGGGGTATTTAGACCCCCATGCAAAAGAGGTCATGTCTGGGGGGCGAGTTAATGAGTGACTTTAATTGGTGTAACGGCTTTATACAAAAACCTTTCAATTTAACGCAACTGGCGGAAAAGATAAGATAGATACTTGAAGAAAAAAAATAGAAAGGCATGGGCGGGTATCAGCTTTTCAAAAAGACGAACATAGCTGGCCTGCCAGGCGGTCAGCTACGGCAAAGCCTTTTCTGGTTGGAATTACCCTGCTTCCGGTGAAGCTGACAAGCCCGTGGTTTCTGGCCATGAGGAGTATCTCGTTTGCTTCCCGTTCATTTGCAGTAATCCCCCGGTCAAAACCACGGATGTTTCTTAAACCAAGGCTGATTGATTCAAGCCTGACCTGTTCAGCGGTAAGTGTTTCATATTCTTCAGAAGGCAGTCTTCCTGCTTCCAGAGCTTCACAGTATTTCCTCACGGAGCTGAAATTCCACCAGCGAGAGGTTCCGTTAAATGAATGGGCAGACGGCCCGAGACCCAGGTATGGGACATGGTGCCAGTATTTGCTGTTGTGCCTGGAAATGTGGCATTCATCTCTGGCGAAATTCGAGATCTCATAATGGAGATAACCTTTATCTTCAAGTATATTTGAAGCTTTCATGAAGTATTTGAATTCTTCGTTTTCATTCATAGGCTTGAATGTCCCTTTCTCTTTCATCCTCTCAAATGCCGTCCCTTTTTCGATTGTCAACTGATAACAGGAAATATGTTCGGGATTAAATTCAAGTGCACGGTTAATGGCAGAATCCCATTCCTTTATGGACTGTTCAGGAAATCCGTAGATGAGGTCCAATCCTATGTTTTCAAATCCGCATAACCTCAGGTCTTCAAGCGCCTTTTCGCTATCCCCTGCCGTATGCATTCTTCCGAGGTATGACAGTATGCGATCATCAAAGGACTGAACCCCCAGGCTTACACGGTTGAAGCCCAGGTCTTTTATGATTCCTGTTTTATCGGCTGTAAGATCGCCCGGGTTCGCCTCAATAGTGATTTCGGAATCAGATGAAAAATCAAGATGCCTGAAAAGAAATTGAACAATATCCCCTAGGTCTTCAGGATCGAGATACGTGGGCGTTCCTCCGCCAAGGTAGAGACTGTCAAACCTTTTGAAAACCCCTTTATACAGTGAGACTTCAGCTTTAAATGCTTTAATCCATCGTTTTGTCATGGAAGCGGACGGGATGGAATAGAAACCGCAGTAGGGGCATTTGCTGCGACAGAAGGGGATGTGGATGTAAAGACCCGGAGATTTTTTGACGGCTTCGTCAAAAGCCCAATTTCCGAGTTGCACTTCATCTCCATGCCACTGCGACGTAATGCAATTACGACTTATGGCCCGAGACTTGTGCGCCTTGAAATTGGTGCTTTTTACAAACCCGTCCGGCATTTGACTTTTTTCGAGTCCATCAAGAGTTAAGATTTGAGAATTATTGCCCAATCCAGAGGCGGGCAATTGATTATCCTTCGCCTGGGACCTGGATAATTTAAAGGTTGAGGCTTCAGGATGCAGGGTGCACGGTTCAGTTGTTTTTTCTTATACCTTATACCCTGTCCCCTTGCCACATTCAACCCGGGCACTATTTGGATTCTGATTTCAATACTGCTACAAAGGCGCTCTGCGGGACTGTGACTGACCCTACCATCTTCATCCGCTTTTTACCCTTTTTCTGTTTTTCGAGGAGCTTCCGCTTTCTTGTGATGTCGCCCCCGTAACACTTGGCGGTTACATCCTTTCTAAATGGCGAGATAGTGGAACGGGCAATAATGTTTCCACCTATTGCACCCTGAATTGCTATCTTGAACATATGCCTCGGGATTTCTTCCCTGAGTCTTTCGCAGGTCTGGAGTGCCCTGGACCTTGCCCTGTCGCGATGAACTATCTGGGAAAGGGCATCGACCTTCTCCCCGTTCAGCAGGATATCCAGCTTTACCAGGTCATTTTGGCGATAATCGAGAAGTTCATAGTCAAATGATCCATATCCCTGGGTTACTGTCTTAAGACGGTCATAAAAATCATAAATGACCTCGGCCAGGGGCATGTCAAACTGTATCTCGAGCCGTCCGGGTATGGGGCAGTTGAATCTCGAATTTGTGCCGCGTCGTTCCGAGCAGATTTCCATAATTACCCCCATATACCGTTCAGGTGAGATAATATTAGCCCTTATGTAAGGTTCCATTGCCTTGTCTATGCTGGCCGGATCCGGATAGTAGGCTGGATTATCTATGGTAAGGGTTTCCCCGTTTGTCAGGATAAAACGGTATTGAACAGTAGGCGCGGTCATAATAATTGAAAGTCCGAACTCCCTTTCAAGACGCTCCTGAAAGATTTCGAGGTGAAGGAGCCCGAGAAACCCGCAGCGAAAACCCATGCCCAGAGCAGCGGATGAATCTTTTTGAAAGACCAGTGCCGCATCATTAAGCCTGTATTTTTCAAGGGCATCCGATAATGGCTGATAGTCCTCTGAAGAGATTGGATAAACAGAAGAAAAGACAACCGGCTTAACTTCCCTGAAGCCGGAGAGAGGTTTGGGAGCCGGATTGGAATCAAGGGTGATGGTGTCGCCGATTTTTGTATCACTTACTGTTTTGATGCCTGCGATTATATAGCCCACCTGGCCGGCTGACAGAGATTTCATGGGGGCCCTGTCCAGCCGGAAGATGCCCACCTCTTCAACCCTGTGTGATGCCCTGGTTGACATGAGGCGTATTGTATCGCCTGCCTTGACCTGTCCGTCAAATATCCTGCAGCTTATAATGGTCCCGCGGAAGGAATCATACCGGGCGTCAAATATCAGCGCAGTCAGTGGCTCATCAGGACTGCCTGAGGGAGCCGGCAGCAGATCCGTAATAGCTTCAAGGATCTCTTCGATACCAGTTCCTTCTTTTGCGGAGCACAGAAGGGCAAGGTCTGAATCAAGACCCAGATCTACTTCAATTTCCTCCCTGACCCGGTCCACGTCGGCAGAAGGAAGATCAATCTTGTTTATTACCGGGATGATCTCCAGATCATGCTCCATTGCCGAATAGAGGTTTGCAACGGTCTGCGCTTCAACCCCCTGCGATGCGTCAATTAAAAGCAATGCCCCTTCGCAGGAAGCAAGTGCCCTCGACACTTCGTAGGAAAAATCTACATGGCCTGGGGTATCAATGAGATTGAGTTCGAATTCCTCTCCCTTGCTGTTGACATAAGGAAGAGTTATTGCCTGGCTTTTAATTGTTATTCCTCTCTCCTGCTCAATGTCCATTGTATCCATGATCTGGTCATGAAAATTGCGTTCATCCACAACATGGGTCAACTGGATGAAGCGGTCGGCAAGAGTTGATTTTCCATGATCTATATGTGCGATAATGCTGAAATTCCGAATATTTTTCATGTGGCGGTTCCTGAATGTGACTTTTATAAGTCAATCAATTTTGATAACTGAATTAAATGGTGATATGGGTTCTATGCACAATCTTTTAACAATGCATTCACGTCCATCTCTCTTCGAATCCCAAATCTTGTAAGGCCGAAATCATACCTGACAGGGTCTGCCGGGTCAATCTTTCTGAATTCATCAGTGACATCAAGGGCAGTTTTAAGGTCGGCACACTTCCGTGCAGTCAGTTTGAAACCCAGACATATCCTGTGCATGTGCGTATCCAGAGGTATAATAAGCTGAGATGGTTTTACCTCACTCCACCCCCCGGGGTCAACACAATCCTCCCTTACCATCCAGCGCATAAAAAGGTTAAGCCTTTTGCATGCGCTTCTGTTTTCAGGTAATGGCAGGAGGCTGTTTGAATTTGAGTCAAAAGGCCTTATAAGCCTTTTAACCAGGAAGGAAAGGGCCGGAAGTACTGTTTCATCATCTTTTTTAAAGGCGGAGAGAAAGCATTCATAAAGAGAACCGTGTTGTTCTATAACGCTTTTTATACCGCTGAGCATCAGAACAAGTTCTTTTCCGGTTGTAAACCTGTGTTTGAAATCCATGAAATTATTCTGAAGCATGCCCAAGGTAGCGGATTCAATGAAGCTGAATGGGGAAGGTCCCATTTTCTCAAGTATCTGTGATATGCTTTTCAGGATCTGGGACACTCTTCCGTATGCAAGCGATGATGCTATGAGCCCTGCAATTTCTCGATCACGCAACTCCTCATAATCATAAAGGAATTCGAGCGGGTCAGGATGAACCCATCTGCGGGAATTATAGGTAACGTATATGCTGTCAAGCTCGGATTTTGTCAAATAACTAACCTCTGTCAAATGTATATCAGACTCTGAACATATTGATTCATATGTGTAATATACTTATGTGTCCTGTTGATGATCTTTACAGGTGTTCAGGGAAGATTTTGGCTTTGTTTTTTTCTTTGTTTGATTATGAAGCAGTCTGTGTATCCGATTTCATGCGCCAGTTTCAGGGCCTGATCAAAACCTGCGCCTATTTCTTCTGGCGTGTGGGCGTCTGATCCGAAACATATCGGGATTTCTCTTTCGCATGCAAGGGATAAGAGAAGGGGGGATGGGTATATCTCTCCGACAGGTTTTCTGAGACCGGATGTGTTCAATTCAATCCCCATTCCCGCTTCTGCAATTTTGTCCAGGACCGGCTGTGCCATCTCCTTGAGATATCTGTCTTTCGGACGGTGCCCGAATTTTTTCGGCAGGTCAAGATGCCCGACAGCATCAAACAAACGGGTATCCGCAAGGATTCCGATGAGCCTGAAATATTCCTCCCATGCTGATTTTACGTCAATGCTGTCCCAGGACTTCTGCTGATCCGGGTTGTCAAACCCCCAGTTTCCAATATAATGGACAGAACCCAGAACAAAATCAAAATGCTGGGCCGGGAGCCAGTTCCCAAGAAAGTCCTCACAGCCGCCATAGTAGTCTGCTTCAATTCCAAAAAGGACTGATGGGCTTCCATTATCCTGCAGTTCGGTGATCATCTGTCTGTAGTAATGGAACAGGGCAAATTCCATGCGGTGAGACGGGTCATAACCGTCCGGATAAGGGCAATGATCGGTGAAGCATATCTCGGGTATTCCCTGTATCGCAGCGGCTGTTCTGTATGAGGAAGGCTCTCCTTCAGCATGCCTGCACAGATGGGTGTGCATATGATAGTCCGGCAAAGGAATCGGTTTGGCAACAGCATCCATTGATTAGTTTTGATACCTCGGGAAGAGTGCATCAATATTCTTTTGAACGCTTCTTGCCTTCACAGATTTCCTCGATTGTTTCGCTTACAAGCTCACCGTTTTTCCATGTACGTTTCGTAACCTTGCGGCAATGGGTGCGCTGATCACTTTCATCAGGAATGGCTTCAATTGCGCTGCCGTGCTCATCATAGTGAATGACCTTTTTGTCATACAATGCAGCGTCCTCTGCTGCCGCTGCTGCATTTTCCTGATCCATTGCATTCCCTACAAGTGCACCCAATATGGTTCCTGCTGCAATACCTGCAAGCGTGCTGTGAGTATTCCTTCCAAGGGCCTGACCTATAAAGGCGCCTGCTCCGGCTCCTATCAGCGCCCCTTTGTGTGTATTTTGATGCTCAGGGGGAGTTGAGGCGCATGATACAACAAATATAAATAAGGATAACATCACCATCCTGATAGTGCATTTTCCCATGATTTACCTCCTGCTTCCCTGCAAATTGAATTCCGGACAAGAGCCCGGAACCATTTTAAATAAGGGTCCCATCCATTTACGGAATGGCAGCCTGCTTTTTACTGCTTAAATATATTTTAATACGCTAAAAATGATAATAAGTCAAGTTTTCAAGCCCTCCTGTTATATTATAAATAAGGCATCATCTGCAGAGCAGCCTGTATGGCTCCCAATGGGATATCTGTGCTGCAAGTGTGTCCATGTTGACATGTCGTGTGTTTTTAGCGTAGTTTATATCCTGGAGTTGATAAGTTCTTAATGATAATCATCCTTCTGCATTTTCCATTTGAAATAAAAATGAAATGGAGCTGAGCTTATGTTATTTGATTCCAGAAGATGTCCCGATTGTTTTGCAGAAGCTAACGGAATTGAGATCTGTTACCAGTTTTTTGGTGAAAGCGATGCATCACCTTTAGTAATGATAAACGGTCTTGGAAGCCAGATGATCAACTGGCATGAAGACTTTTGCCTTCAGCTTGCGGCCAGGGGGTACAGGCTGATTCGTTTCGATAATCGTGATACCGGCCTTTCGACCAGGTTTGATGATTCCGGTGTGCCTGATCTAAATAGGTTTGCAGAGGCAAAAGAAAAGGGAGGAAGGGCAGAACCTCCCTATACGCTTCTGGACATGGCACGAGACGCTGTTGGCCTTTTGGATGCATTAGGGATCGAAAGTGCCCATTTTCTGGGTTCCTCCATGGGAGGCAGGATCGGACAGCTGATTGCCATAAACCATCCCCACCGGATCCGTACACTTACTTGCATGGTATCCAGCATGGGTGAAAGCGGTTTCCCTCCGCCAAATCCGGATGTTATTGAATTGCTCTTCATGGCGGCGCCCAGCGACAGGGCAGGTTACATTGAACATTATATTCGTTTGTGCAGGATGCTAAGCGGCTCAAAATTAGGCATTGATGAGGACTATGCGAGGAAAAAGGCTGAAAGGTGTTTTAAAAGGTCTTTCAATCCCGAAGGAGAAATACGTCAGGCTGCCGCTTTAATGACTGCCGGCAGCAACAAGGAGAGGCTGGGGTCTATCCGTACACCGACCCTTATAATTAACGGCAGTGATGATCCTTTGATTTCTGTTGATTGCGCAAAGGACATGGAGAAGACCATTCCCCGTGCAAAACTCATGATAATAGAAGGCATGGGGCACGGCATCTCCGATACACCACAGGTTTGGCCGCAGGTTATCGAGGCAATTGCCTTGCATGCAGTATAGAAACTGATTGAAATGTCAAGCCTTAAAGAAGAATCAAAGGTTGCATTCCACCTCTAAATTTTCCAGACAGTAAATAATACCTCATATCACGATAATTTCAGCCTTGACTCATATATTGAATATTGGAGGTGCAGGAAAGCTGATTACCTGAGATTTCGATTTATTCCGGCATAATCAGGGATTAAAACCCAATCCTGTAAATCGCTCAAGATATGCCTCTTTCACAAGCCATTCACCGCCTGCCTTCACGGCCTTGAGCTTGAACCGATAAAGGTCTGCGTGTTCTCCTGCTCTTTCCAGCCACTCTTTGGGTTTTTTGTAGAGATCTTTAAGCTCGGGCAGAGGCTGATCTTTTCTGACAATAAGAAAAGGCACCATCATGGATGCAAAGTCGTCAGCGGCTTCAAGGTCGATGCTGGGCTGTGGATGGATTATCCTCAATTCTCCATAGTATCTGAAAGCCATAAAGAGTACTTTCTTTGCGCCCCTGCGATCCAGGTCTCCAGGGTATGCCCTGAAATCTTCAGTTGCAAGGTCCATAATTCCCCCGAATTCATGCCTTTCTGCCATACTGGCTGCTTTTTCAACCATTTCGGTGAGAGCCCTCTCATCATCCCTGAGAGAACAGGACAAAAATGAAAGCATAATCCCACTTAAGATAACTGCAATCCATGGTCTAAATCGGTTTATCATTTGTTTGTCACCATCCTTTCAATGATTTTCTGAAAAAACCTTATTAGTCTGATCCAGGGCCAAGGTTCGCCTGGTTGACAAAACGGGGATATTCCCGGCTTTTTATGATTTCATCAAGGTTTATATCAATTAAACAAATAGACTGCATCTTACATTATCCAGCCCGGGTGATCTTTCATCCATTCATCTAAAGTCTTTTTCAGCCAGTCCTGAATCCCTTCAGCAATATAAAATTTTGGGAACAGGAGATCGTCGTCACTTTCTATAATACCTTCCATAGAGGCAATCTTCGCAAGTTCCGTATGCGGGTAGATCCTGATTCCCATTGTTATCATGGTATCTTCAAGATCAAGTGAATCGATAAAACACAGGCTTTCCACTACCGAATTCCTGTCCTCGCGCGGTCCGCCAAGGAGCAGAAAGCCCATTCTCCGAATACCGTAATCAGAGGTTATTCCGGCAGCGCGAATGATGTCTCTTCGATTAAATTTCTTATTCATCTCTTTCAGAATCCTGTCGCACCCGCTTTCAAAACCGAGGCTTATTTCACTGCAACCTGCTTTTTTCATTGTTTTAATAAGTGTTTCATCGATATTTCCTGGATATAATATGCAGCGCCACTCTATTTCAAACGAGGCTTCGCAAATGAGATTGCAGAGGGACAGGGCATAGGATGGGGGCAGGTTGAATATGCTGTCAACAAAATAAAAGCGTCTGAAGCCGGCCTCAACACACTTTGCAAGCCATTCGACAACAGAATCAGGGGAACGTCTGCGGATCATATCGCCTTCGATGTTTGAGGTAGAGCAGTAACTGCAATTCATAGGACATCCCCTCCTCGTTTGAACAGGCAGCCAGTACCCTCCTTCTTTATAGGCCTTTGCTGAAAAAAGATCCGTTTTCGGCATATGGAATTTGTCCAGGGCTTTTTCAAAGATCCTGCCTGCCTGAAGCCCATGATCACGGAGATAAAGACCGGGTAATCCCGAAAGGGAACGGCCGTACTGGAGATGATCAAGCAGGGCAGGGAAGCATGCTTCACCTTCTCCCTCTATACCCATATCAGCTCCCAGAAAATTGAGGGCACTTTCAGGAAATATGCTGTAACCTGCACCGCCGATGACAACAGGTGCGTTTGAAAACCTTCTGCATGAATTGACAACCGTTCTGGCCTGATCCAGCAGAAATCTCGGGCTGTCCATGCACTGGTCGTCTATGTTTCTAACGGAAATTCCGATGATGTCTGGAGAAAATGAATATATGGAACGCTTGATAGTTTCTTCAATTTTGTGACCAGGCAAGAGGTCAACAAGCTCGGCCTCATGTCCCGCCCTTCGTGTTGCCTCAGTCACGCAGGCAAGTCCCAGAGGCATTGTCGGCATGTTAATATGTTCCGTATTGGCGGAAACCATTAGCGCTTTCATCGCATTTCTCGCTTAACGGGCACCAGTGCAATTCATGAAAAGCCCTCGGCTTTAGGTGAAGACTTCAGTTTGATTTTGTGTGTGTAATAGAGGCGCAAAGGGGCAAAGGCATAGAGGCAAGAAGAAAAAAATATCACTTTGTGCCTTTGTAACTATGTGCCTTTGTGCCTCAAGCTACCGACTTTAGCCGGCAGTTTGTTTGGTGAAGGCCTTTAGACAGAAGGAGTCTGAAAGAAAAGCCTTTAACTTATGGCATTCTGTAGACCACGGAATTTATGTTCATACCTGCACCTACTGAAGCGAAGACGGCAATATCTCCAGTATGAAGTATATGATTATGCAGCTTTCCTTTTTGCATTAGGTCGAATAGCGTTGGCAGTGTTGCTACCGAACTGTTCCCTAACCAGGAGATTATCATGGGCATTATATGTTCTGGGATATCCTTGGTTTGGTATAGTTTAAACAGTCTTTTCAATATAGCTTCGTCCATTTTTTCATTCGCTTGATGAATCAATACCTTTTTAACGTCATTCAATATCAATCCTGCCTTTTCAAGGCTTTCTCTGACCACCTCCGGTACAATTTTAACTGCATATTTATATACTTCGTGGCCTTTCATTTTCAGGAACAATTCATTTTCCTTATGGTCTGGGTTATATGATTTATTAAGATTCAGCATATCCAATTCATTGAAGGTATCGGATCTTGTTACATGAGAAAGTATCCCTGCATCCTTATCTGTTGATTCGATTAAAGCGGCTCCTGCTCCGTCAGCATAGATCATACCGTCTATGTCATGAGGATCATAGATCCTGGAAAGTGTCTCCGCCCCTATTACAAGGACCTTTTTTGCATCGCCGGCCTTGATGTAATAATTCGCAAGGACTATCCCATGCAGCCAGCCGGGGCATCCAAAGGGAACATCATAGGCAACTGTATAAGGGTTTTTTATTCGCAGTTTATGTTTTACCCTGGCCGCAAGAGTGGGAGTCATATCCGATCTTATATTGCCCGCCTGTATGTCGCCGAAATTATGTGCTACAATTATAAAATCAAGGGTTTCCCTGTCCACCCCGTCCAGCGCCTGTTCAGCTGCCATAAAAGCAATATCGGATGTTTTCAGTTTTTCTTCAACATATCTTCTCTCCTTGATGCATGTTATCTCCTGAAACTTTTCTACTATTTCGGCGTTTGGTTTAGTAAGTCTCATGCCGTCAGAATCATAAAAAGCATGTTTGAGAAAATCACTGTTAGGCACCCTCACTGTGGGGATATAACTGCCGGTTCTTGTAATGATTGAATTTGGCATAATAAAGCCGGTCTACCTCTCATTGAACAATAAAAGTTTTATAAATCGCCGTTTCGATTCTTACACTCAATTAACATAGACAGCCTTCTTCGGATATTAACCGGAAATTGTCTTTGATAGCAGGTTTACGATGCTGTACACTAGTCCGCAGCAGAGCATGGCACATGAATAGTCGGAAAAGAATAACAAATATGACGTGAATAGGGTCTCATGTTATGGCCCCTGCAAATTATGGCAAGCCTGCCTGCACCTTTGGCAATGATGCCGGTGGAGGGGGCGTGCGCAGCATTACCTGTTCCGGGAAGCGTAAAATGTCATTATCAAAAACATTATGAAATGTCAATATGTCACAGGGCGTGAGGCATTTTTCAGTACCAGGAGTATGGGGTTTCAGAATATACTTGACCTGGCCTTCTGATTCTGACTATGGTAAAAGAAATTTAACTAAAAGGAGGATTTCATGAAGAAAGTTGAAAATGGCATGTTCGTCAGTGTCCATTACAAGGGAACCCTGAAGAACGGGGAGATATTTGATTCCAGCCATGAAAGCCAGCCGCTTGAGGTTGAGATAGGTGCAGGGCAGTTGATAAAGGGATTTGAGAATGCACTTATGGACATGACGTTGAATGAAAAGAAGACTTTTGCCATCGGAGTTGAAGAAGCTTACGGTCAGAGAGACGAAAGCCTGAAATACTCTTTTGCAAGGGGGGATATCCCGCCGGATATGAATTTCGAGGTGGGACAGATTGTGAGACTCAATTCACCGCAGGGGCATCAGATTCCTGCTCAGGTTATCGAGGTGGATGATGAGAAGGTAGTGGTGGATATGAATCATCCGCTGGCCGGGGAGGCATTGAACTTCGAGGTTGAGATAGTGGGCATAAGCAGTACGCCGACACAGGAGCCCTCTGCCTGCGGAAGCGAGTGCGGATGCAACTGCTCCACTGAATGTTGTTAACAGTATATGAGCAATTCAAAAATCCCCGCAGCAGGCTGCGGGGATTTTCTGTTTTATTGAAGAGAAAAGGACAGGGCGGGTTATCTCAGCTGCTATTTCATTATTTACTTTCCGGTTTTATGATATTAACTGTCATTTCAATCCGTTCAAGCGGATTATCTCTTCTGTCCCTCTGCTGAGAGACTATTTTGTCAATAGTGTCCAGGCCTGAAGTCACTTCCCCAAAAACAGTATATTGTCCATCAAGATGAGGGGCGTCAGATACACATATAAAAAACTGGGACCCGGCACTGTCCGGGTGGGCAGATCTCGCCATGGACAGGATGCCTCTTTTATGAGATTTTTTGCTGAATTCAGCTTTTACCGAATATCCTGGACCTCCCATTCCATGACTGTTTCTGTCCTGATCCCTTGAGTTCGGATCTCCTCCCTGGATCATAAAGCCCGGTATTACCCTGTGAAAGACCGTACCGTTGTAAAATCCCTTTTCTGCAAGTTCAATGAAATTTTTGACATGATTGGGTGCCACCTCAGGGAAAAAATTGATCGAGATATCCCCTAACCTTGTTTTAATAACAGCCTTTGTTTCTTTCATCATTTCAATCTCTTTCTTTTTAAAGGTTTTGTCTATAATCTCTGTGGAAAATGCCTGGGAGGTGTTAATAGAGAAGAACATAAGTACAAAAAATAGAATTACAGTCCTTTTCATCATATTCTCCTTTAATTAAGGTGCCGCCTGGTGTGCATCAAAAAGCACATGGTTTTGATGAAAATTTCAATTGCTTATTAGATCATAGTAATGAATAAGTCAAGGAACAGATTTTCCTTATTACACTAATCAGGAAACTTGTTATCAGTAAATGAAGACCCGCAGAATGCCATAACAGGGAATCGTTCCTTATGGTTTCACACTTATCGGAAAGGAGATTCTGGATGATGAGGAAATAGCGCGGCGTCTGAAAGGGTATAAAATATGCAGGCCCGTAAAATGCTATCCATTCCGGATCGATGCCTGTCCATTGGACTTAAGTCGGTTTAATGCCACAATACTTGCAAAGACTATCGATCCGCCAGTCCAGAAACGCAGCGAAGCAGGATCTCCGAGAAATATAATGCCTATGCAGGCGGTGAAGATAACTTCACTGGACATGAATACTCCCCCCTCCCACCCCCTGCAATAGAAAAAACCCTGATTCATTAAAAGCTGTGCGGTCACCGAAGAGAAAATAATACCAAAGATCATGACCCACTCTGCCGCGGTGGACGGGAATACCGGATTCATGATGAACATCGGAAATGTTACTATTGCTCCCATGGTGCAGAAATAGAGATAGATTATAACCGGCCCGTTATTTTCACGGAGCGACCGGATAAGCGTAACGGTAAGACCTGCAAAGACACTGCCCACAAGCGCCGCTGTCTGGCCGATAAGACCTCCGGCTAAACGGAAATCAAAAATAATGCCTATGCCCATTACAACCGCAGCAATGCATGCAATCTGAACCCTGCTGATGCGCTCGCCGAAAATTATAAAGGAGAAAACAGCGGAAAATGCCGGGAATGAGTAGAATATGACAAGTGCGGTGGACAGAGGCAGCATCCTTATAGCCGTTATAAGAGAGATGAATGCAATGGATCCGACGCATCCTCGTATAAGGAGAAGGCGTGTGCTATTCCCCTTGAAGGGATTTCTGCGGCGGCCGAATATTGCAAGGAGTACGATTAACCCTCCGAAGAATCTGAAGAAACCAATGTGCCATACTGAAAACGCCGGTCCCAGAAGCTTGATGAAGAGATTAAGCAGTGTGAAAAGCATCGCAGCGGACAGCATGAAAAGCGGTCCTGCAAAGGATGGATCTATCTGAACAGGACTTGCGGGTTTTTCATGATTATTCATTCAAGTCTCCTGGTATTTTTATACCGACAATCCTTTATTCCTGAAAACAAGTCGTGGCAGATAGTGTGCTAAAAGCCCGGCGATAAATCCGTATGCCATATTAGCTGCCAATGAAACGATCAAGGTTGTCGCCAGAGGGATCAAATCCAGATTCCAGCGGATATTCCTGGCGAATTTGGTGAGTTCTATGCCAACAAGAAACATCATGGCTCCGATTACAGCGGTGGGAAAGGCGGCGAACAGCGCGGATATCGAACCGGCCAGGAACAGCCCCAATGAGATTTCGATCAGCCCTTCAATAATGTTCGTTCCCCCTGTTCGTGCGCCAAAGTAGTACTGGCCTGCAAGCCCGCCGGCACCATGACACAGAGGCATACCACCAAGAAAAGGCATGATTGTGTTCATGATCCCCATATTAAGCGCCAGGCATTTCTCACTTACCTTCCTTTCAGGCCAGTATGCCTTGATCAGCGAGGACGTGGCTATCACCGCGTTGGCAGCTGTAAGAGGAATCTGGGCAAATCCCGCCAGAACCATAGTCTGCCAGATTTCTCTCAGGCTGAAGCCTGAAAGAGATGGAAAAGTGAGACCTGGAGGATCAATATGCTGGAATTGCCCCTTTAAGAACATGATTGCCAAACCGAGAATCATAAGCACGACAGAAGCAGGGGCGTAACGATTCTTCCGGAGTATCAGCACTATAAGGACGCAGAAAATGCCAAGTGACCAGCAGAACGAGATCATCCTCAGGGCCTCAAAAGCGAGGAGTACGCCAAGCGCGATCTGTATTCCCCAGATAACCGATCCCGGTGTTATTTTTGCAATCCACCCAATTATGCCCGTGAAGGAGAATAAAAGCCAGATTATGCCCATTGCGAACCCGGATGCATAAACCATTGAGGGCGACCAGTGCTGAGCAATCGCAGCTATGGCAAGCAGCTTCATCGGTTCAATCGGCATGGGAAGCCGGTAAACAAGTCCGGTTGCAATATTTGCCAGGCCCATCATCACGAGTAATCCGGCCGGATTGAGTCCGCATACAGCGATATAGCCGATGGCCAGAGGAAATAGCGTGCCGAAGTCTCCCATTGATCCGGCCAGCTCTCTCAGGTTGAACTCAAATGACTTGATTTTCATTGATGGATATTGTTTCTTAATTATTGTATGATATATACAGCTTTACAGCCTGTCACTTATTTTGCTTTCCTTATATCAAAAAAAGGGACAAATTTAGACTTCCACCAGAGACTTTTTGCAGGAAATACTCCTCCAGAGGCAAAACGGATGTCTTCCAGAGAATAAAATGCATTTGGATTATATTTTTTAATACTGGCAATTATATTGGGCAGATTTGAGCGCTTTACAATAGTAAAAATTACATGAACCGGACCTGTAGCCCCTTCAGCATTAATTGCCGTAACACCCAGGTTTGAATTTTTTAAAATCTGAATAAGTTCTGAGGCATCTTTCCGTGTGATTATTCGAATGGCCATCACGCCCAGCGCCAGTTTTTGCTCAATAAGTATGCCGACATAATTGCCGAGAGCAAATCCAAGGGCGTATGCAAAATAGTTCATTATATTGGTCAGGTTCTGCATAACCTGGCCGATTGCCAGAAGCCAGACAAGTATTTCAAAAAAACCGAGAATCGGGGCAAGAAATCTGCTCCCTTTTGTTATCATTATCACACGCATAGTGCCAATTGTTACATCAACAATTCGCGCCAGGCATATCAAGAGAGGTATGACTGCATAGGTGAATAAGCTGGAATTTATAAATTCATTCATAAATCCTGTCCCGTGATCATGATGATTGTCTCATCTGTTTAAAGGAATTTCTGTCAATTTTTTCTGTCCTTTTCATGGATCTCGACATACTCTTCGTACTTCCGCATGAGAAGGTAGGCTTGCTCCCTGCGAATGTGGTTTGAGGGTGGAATATAGTTCTTCTGGTCCTCAAGCCTTCAAATCATCTCTTAATTTCAGACTGCTTGATTCGAAAAGGACTATAGCTAAAAATATCTTATGAATCAAGGTAAACCAGTCAAAGGAAAGAGCCTTTAACGGATACAGCTTTTGCCAGGCTGATAAATTTCAGCCTATTATCGTTATGATAATTCAGGAGATAAATCCTGAAATCGTTTTCTCAATTCTATACCCTGTTTTGCGTGAAATCCTTTCTGTCATGCCACAACATAAGAGCCAGTACCGACGGCGATCAGCTGATTTTGATCGTTTTGTAACTCAATCCTTGTAACAGCAATTTTTTTCCCTGTTCTCAAGACATAGGCTGTAGCAACAAACCATTTCCCAATGCCCGGCCTTAAAAAATCAACACGCACATCAATAGTGCTTACACTTCCAAACTTCGCAATCCTCGCTTCTAAAGATTCACCTGACATTTTCTGCTGAACACCCATTAATGCTGAAAGTCCGCCTGCAACATCAATAACGGATGATATGACCCCACCGTGCAGCATCCCCCGATTATAGTGACCCATCAACTCATGACGCATTTGAAATGAGACTTTTACACTTTTATAGCTAATCGATTCAACTTTAAGGCCGAGAACTTTATTAAACGGGATTTTTTCGTTAAATCTTTCATTGACGGCAGCAACAAGCTCCTCATTATTTGTGCGCCTCTCCATTTCCTCTCCTTTAAAAAAGTTAGTAAAAAAATGTGGTTCATTAACAGTGAGAAGGCATTCCTCATTAAAGCAAATTTTCTTCCGCTGATCGCCCTGTCAGAAAGAACAGCAAATCAATTTTCCTGCTTAAGGATATTTTTTTGCAGGGCGGTTTATTACGTAAATTCCTCCTCCTACAAGGGCCATTCCGAGCCAAACCATTGGGGTGACTGGTTCCGACAGGATAAGAGACCCCATAATAACCCCGAAAAGCGGAGCAAGAAACGTGAAAGCGGTCAGTTTGCTTACAGGGAACTGAATGATCATCCAGAACCAGAGGACATAGCTGAAAAAGGCGACAGCAATGACCTGAAAGGCAAAGGCGGCAAGGATCGGCCATGAAAGGTTCAGGGCCTTATTGCCTTCAAAGATAAGGGAGCCCAGGCCCAGGACCGGCGTGGAATAAAAGAGCTGGGCAAAGAGCGTCTGGTAATGGTTAATGCGTTTACGCTGAACAGTCCTCTTTATATACAGTGTCGTGGCACCCCAGAAAATAGCGGCAGCTACCTCCATCAGGTCTCCAATCCAGTATCCGGGGGGTAAATCAGCTGACCTGGCGCCGAAAACCGCCAGCACTCCTGCAAAGGCCATGCATAGGCCCAATACTTTGGCAGGGGTCAGACGGTCACCCTGAAGCACGAAATGTGCTCCAAGGGCTACCCAGAAGGGATGTGTGTAGAGAAAAATCGTTGATCTCGAGGCTGTGGTAAAGGCGATGCCCCAGTAGAGGAAAAGAAAATCCATTCCGAAAAGAAATCCAATGACCATGCCATGGATTCTTTCGCCTCCGGGCATCAAAAAGGCCTGACCCTTGGCCCGTGCATAAAGGGCAAGTAAGACAGCGGCCAGTATAGACCGCAGTGTTGCAGCGAGAAGCGGGGGGATTCCCTGATTGCTGATTCGAATACTGACTACATTGGCGCCCCACAGGAAACAGACTATAACAAGCAGAAATGCTCCTGTAAGGGTCATCCTGTTCTGTGTCTCTTTCATTTCCTTCAATTCCCGGCCTCATGAATTAATAAGAAATGCAGAAAAACTATGATATGCCCGATAATAAGACGTGCTTCATTATATGAGAGATGAATCTAAAGCAGGGCATTGACACTCGCACAAAGTATTTTTTGTCCAGAATTATTTCAAATCCTGATCTTCGATCAAATGCTCCGGCATCTGTACCGCAATTACCTGGCCCCGCGCGCACATTTTCCCCCCCGCAGATACCGTAATATTAACAACTGCCTTACGGCCTTTCAGATCCTTGATCCTCCCTCGTATTTCAAGAGGAACTCCTATTGGTGCAGGTTGCATATAGTCCACCTGAAGTGATGCAGTCAGAAACCGTAATGGCGGTTCAGTATCCATTTCACGCCCTTCATTCCGGTATGCTGCTGCAGAGGCCGTGCCTGTGCCATGACAGTCGATCAGTGAAGCAATTAATCCGCCGTAAACGTACCCGGGAATGGCAGTGTGATACGGCCTGGGATAAAATATTGCAACTGTATCATCACCATCCCAGTAACTCTTGATCTGAAGACCATGACTGTTGAGTCGGCCGCACCCATAGCAAGAGCTTAGATTGTCAGGATAATAGTCCTGAAATGCCTTTCTAATCATATTGTTATCTCTCCAAATGGAATCCTGCTTAACCCAATCCTTCAGACTATTTTCATTAAGGTAACCCCCATATCTTTACCTGAGGTGACTGCCAAAAGACAATATTTTCTGCCAGAACCTCCACGAGAGATTTTAAAGTGATCAAGCCCGATTCAAGCTGTTCTGCCAGTTCAGATACCTCATCACCGGTTGGAAAGCGTCCCAAAATAGTG
>JAFGMQ010000138.1 GCA_016927455.1 Deltaproteobacteria bacterium | reverse complement strand
ATAGATACAATTATTTCCAATCTGTCCTATCCTTGTGATTTAATGGCAAAGCTATTGTACGGATGCGGCCTTCGTCTGTCTGAATGTTTGAATCTGAGGGTGGGCTGTCTTAATTTTGATACCGGTATCTTAACGGTCCATGACGGGAAGGGGAAAAAAGACAGAACCGTTCCCCTGCCTGAGACACTGGTTCCGGAATTAAAAGGCCATCTTCAAACGGTAATTGACATACACCAGACGGATCTTGATTCATTGTATGCCGGAACCTTTCTCCCTGACTCATTGGGCAAAAAATACAAAAATGCCGCGAAAGAACTGGTATGGCAATGGCTCTTTCCGGCAAAGAATTTAACCTTTGTACCTGACGAAAAGGTCCTCAGACGGTTTCATATTCACGAAACCTCTCTTCAAAAGGAGATAAAAATGGCCGTAAGGCGGTCAAATATCCCGAAAAGGGCTTCAGCCCATACATTCCGCCATAGTTTCGCCAGTCATCTGCTTCAGGCCAATTATGATATCAGGACCATACAGGAACTTTTGGGACACAGCGATGTCAGAACAACCATGATCTATACCCACACTATAAAAAGCCAGACTATTAAAGAGGCTAAAAGCCCGCTTGATTTTTAGGCCGTCTGCAAATTCAATTGAAAAGATATGAAGCTCAAGTGCTCTGCAATATTTGCAGTGGATAAAGGTTATATTTCCCCGTTCCAGAAGGGCCGTGCAAGCTCAGCAGTATCTTCAGGAGCAGAAAAAGTAGTCATATCGCCGAGGGCAATTTCAAATCCTGTGTGGTCGTTTCTTGTCCATGCCGCGTAATTGGATCTGACAACCAGGACTACCCTCAGCTCGAGAACGCTTTCCTTTGCTTCATAAGAAAGCATGCCGAGATTGTAACTGTTCCTGTTGAGGCTGCGGTAAAATTTCTGGGCATTCAGGACTCCTTCAGAAAGATGGAGCCAGTCTTCCCTGGTGAACTGCTGAAAGGATACAATGTCCGGAAGAATCCCCCATATTTCATAAAATCCTTCAGGGGCAAAAGAAGCCATCCATTCCCACGGGCCTGTGTTCCCAATATATCGGGTCTTATCCTGCCTTTCGTGTTCCAGATAAGCGGAAAACATATATGATCCTGTTGTTTCATGGAATTCTTCAGACTTTTTTATGAGATACCGGTGGTTATTGGACGCAATTCTGTCGGCCTGTATCTGAAGGTGCGGGTGCAGGAGTGAACCGCCGGAAGAGGGGAGAAAATTCTGTGTAATGGCCATATAGACTGCATCAGTGTCAAAGGTCCGGACACGTTTCAGATATTCGGAGCAGTTCACAAAACAGTCAGTATAGGTTTTTACATCCGCGTTTCCGATCTCGACGAAGTGATTATCGTCAAATACCGAAACAGCCGAGAAAGAGCCGTATGGGAACATATTGGGAAAGAGGATTGATTCCCCATTCTGGAGATAGCCTTCATCGGCAATAGCAGGTATAAGTCTTGGGGTTCTGTTAAATATCTGAGGCCTGCAGAAGGGGCAGGTTCCTCTATTAAGTGCATCGGGGGGCGGGTCAGGAAGCCTGTCAATCCCCGGCTCTTTCTGCTGCATCCGGCTGAAGGCTATTCTGCTCTGTTTAAGGGATATTGGGTTTGTCCGTATTTCAATTTCCGGTTCCACTAACGAGTTATCAGAAGCAAGAAATCGCCCCTTCACACGTTTTTTTTCAAAGATAAGACTCATCGGCTACCTGTAAAAATAATCAGGAATGGTGCATTTTCCTGTCTCCTGAAAACAAATCTGCAACAGGATTACATTCAATTCGCTGGAGTGGCTTTGCTCAATTTTTCATTATGCTTGCAATGAGCACATGCATATAGTAGCGTTAAGTCCATATCAAAAAACAGTATCATGTTCAACTCGATTTTTGGTCCCTGAGTCACAATGCAGGCATAGTTTGATCAGCGTTTGACCAGCGTCTTGAAATACTGTTCGGTGCTGTCTTTCCTCAAATGCCTTCAGGGTGATCAGGAATATATCCATTCAAAAGGTTCAGGGCAAGGTTGTCATGAGCTTCAATCTTTCCGAATTTCTCAAGAAAAAACGATCTGCCGTCAGAAGAGAGTGGGCGAAGAGACTTAACGCTGAGGTTGGAGAGCGATATTCTAAAAGACCCATTAAAGAGTTGTTTGAAACAGTCCTTGAGGCCTATGATGGCAATTATCAGGTATTAATCCACAATAATTACAGCCAGATTAATCAATTCATAGAAAAGATTACCCGGATGCGCCTTGAAGCTGGCTTTAAGCTTTCTGATGTTCAAAAGGCCTTTGAACTCTACCGCAGCATTGTAACCAGAATCCTGGCAGAAGAAATGGAAATAGGTGAGTTCAGTGACAATATTGCCAGAATTGATACCCTGCTTGCCTATACTATTCACAGTTTCAGCGATCTCTTCCAGGCTATGCATGAAAAGCAGATAATGGATTATGCACTCAGGCTTGAAGAAGACGTGAGGGAAAGGACAAGGGAACTTAAGGTATCGCAGCTCAAATACAAAACGCTGGTTGAGGAGATCAACGACGGCTATTTTGTGGTTCAGAACGGGGTCATTGTATTTGCAAACAAGGCATTCTGCAGGATGCATGGTTACCATCTGAAGGAAGTTCTCGGAAAAGAATTCCAGGTTTTTATTGATCCAGGCAGCCGGGGGCTTGTCCTTCAGATCTATGATAAAAGCCTCAAAAGAAGCCCGGCCCCCCATATTTTTGAATACATAAGACTTACAAAGGACGGGGGAATCTTTCCAACAGAGATCACCGCCAAGATTACGAATTATGAAAACAAACCTTCAAATATAGGGATCTGCAGAGATATCACAGGCAGGGTCAAGATGGAACAAAGAATGAGGGAGGCTGAACGCATGGCCTATATAGGACAGATTGCCACATCTCTTTCTCATGAGATCCGCAACCCTCTTTCCGCAGTAAAAATGAACCTTCAGATCCTGAAGAAAAATCCAGAACTCAAGGGAAATGATCAGCGCAGGATTGATATTTCAGTCAGAGAGGTTATCCGCCTCGAACGGATACTGAATGAACTGCTTGACTTTGCAAAACCTCTTCAGGTTCAATTTGCTCATACAGACCTGAACAGCGTTCTTTCCACATGTTCTGAACTGCTTGAAATGAGATTAAAGGAAGAAAATCTATCCATAAATTCAGCATTCGATCCGGAGATGCCCAAGATATGGGCTGATGCACAGAAACTTGAGCAGGCCTTTATAAATCTCCTGCTTAATTCGATTGAGGCTTCAGGACAGAATGGAAGGATATGGATAAAAAGCCGCTATATTCCAGACGGGAATTCCCCCCTGGCAGAGGTGGTTATAGAGGATGAAGGGCATGGCGTTTCTCAGGAACACATGCCTGATATATTCAAGCCGTTTTTTACCACAAAAAGCAGGGGAACAGGCCTGGGGTTGAGCAATGTAAAGCGTATTGTCGAGGTCCACGGGGGCAGGGTGGAGGTTGAAAATCACAAAACCAGGGGCGCTTCCCTGAAGGTCTTTCTGCCAATAGGAAAAAACCATGTCTAATATTCTTGTTGTTGATGATGAGTATTCGATCCTTGAGTCCATTGAGATGTTTCTGGGTGAAAAGGGGCATACGGTCTATAAGGCTTCTACGGGTGAAGAGGGCCTTAATCTCTTTTTCGAATACGAACCCGAGATAGTAATCCTGGATATACGGCTTCCTGACCGGAATGGACTGGATATTCTCAGCATAATACAGGAAAGCGGAAGGCCAGCCAAGGTTATCATGATTACTGCATTCCAGGATATGGATACTACTGTTGAGGCCATGAAAAGGGGTGCTTATGATTATATACATAAGCCCCTCGATGCAGATGATGTGGAAAAGGCAGTTAATCGTGCACTCTCCATCCTTGAACTGGATCGTGAGACCCCGGTGCCTGCAAAGTCTGACAAGCCTCCCAGATCCGATATCATCGTGGGCAGAAGTGAAAAGATGAGAGAGATATTCAAGATGATCGGCCTTTTGTGCCAGCACAGGGCAACTGTCCTCATCCAGGGAGAGACCGGAACAGGCAAGGAACTGGTTGCGAGGATGATCCACCATAACAGTCTGTTCAGCGAGGAGCCGTTTTTTACTCTTGACTGTTCGTCTGTAGTTGAAACACTGCTTGAAAGTGAACTGTTCGGCCACGAGAAAGGTGCATTTACAGGAGCAATACAGTCCAAGCCCGGAAAGATTGAAATGGCCGGTAACGGAACCCTTTTTCTTGATGAGGTGGGAGAACTTCCGTTGAATCTTCAGGGAAAATTCCTGGGTTTTCTGCAAAGGCATGAATACATGCGTGTTGGAGGTCAGCATGTCCTTCAGTCACGCTGCCGCATAATTATTGCAACCAACCGTGATCTGGCTGAACATGTCAGAAAGGGCAAATTCAGGGAAGACCTCTTTTTCCGGCTGAAAGTTGTAAATATTTATCTGCCGCCACTTAGAGAAAGGCTGTCTGATATCCCTGATCTGGTCAATCACTTCCTGCATAAGATCAACCTTGAACTGGGAACGAACGTCACAAGACTGCAGCAGGGGGTTATAGAGAGACTGATGGCACACAACTGGTCAGGAAATGTGAGGGAACTGGAAAATGTGCTGGTTGAGTCTGTTGTAAGGGCAAGAAGCAGGGTTATTATTCTGGAGGAAATAGAGGATATCCTCAATTCCAACTCTTCTGATACTCCGGGGGGTGTCTCTTCATATTCCCTGCTTGGGATTGAAAAGGAACATATACGCAAAACACTTATTATGGAAGGGTGGAACCGTTCCAGGGCTGCCCGGATACTGGGCATATCTCTGCCCACACTTCGCAGCAAGATTAAAAAATATGATATTGTCATGCCTGAAGGCTCTGATTAATAAGCTCGAGTATGATTCAGCCCTGACGACTCTGTAAAGCCCTGCCTTAGAATATCACTTCTGATTAAACAAGAAATCTCAGGTTAACAACATAAAGAAAAGACAAGGTTTCTCCACACAGTTGAAATGAAATATTCACCAGATCCGGTTTTACAGGAATGCCTCACCGTCGGGGTGAAGATTATTCTGTCTGGTTTAATGAAAGATTTTTTCCATACCTGAAAAATATTTTTCATGTTTTTTCATTTCAGCCTTGCCGAATCAGATTTGTACCTGTCTTTAAATATTCAAATTACAAATTAAAAACAGTGAATTACATTTTCATTAACCAGTTGCTGAAACGTTGGCATGATGTTTGCTGAGAAAAAATGAAGGCGCAGATTGAGATGGGTAAGAATGAAGATAAAGACACTAAAAGAAAGAGAGAAGGAACATCTCAAGGAGGTTCTGGAAAAAACCGGCTGGGATGTTGAAAAAGCAGCCCGTCTTTTGCAGATTCCCCTTTCCCGGGTTAGACGAAAGATCAGTGAGCACGGCTTGAAAAAGCCTGATTTGTTATGATTTTTTAACCAAAAAACCCTTAGTATTCGGAATCAAGGAGGAGAAATCATGAAGTCCAACTGTTTCAGAATCTTTATGTTCCTGGTGGCGGCGTTTTTAGTAATAATGCCGGGAGGCAGTGCGATGGCTGCAAAGCCAATCGTCATTGGCTGTCCTGTTCCTACAGCATTTTTATATGGATGGGATGCTGAAAGGGGGATTAAACTGGCTGTTGATGAAATAAACGCTGAGGGAGGCGTACTTGTCGGAGGGGAAAAAAGGCCATTCAAGGTAGAGGTAATTGATACCAGGGATCTGGAACCTGGTGTGCCGGTCAGTGAAGCACTGTTGTCAGTGGAAAAACTGATTCTTGGAAAGAAGGCGGATTTTATTTTAGGGGGACCCGTACGGTCGGAGGCGGCGCTGGCTGCAATGAGTCTGCTTTCCAAACATAAAACGGTTTCAATTGTGACAAGCGGCGTCCTGACGCCGAAGTACCATGCAATGGTTGCCCAGAACTATGATAAATTCAAATATTGTTTCCGGATTCATGGTGAAGCGGTACAGCTTGTAAAGGAAATCATGGCCTGCTTTGATGACATCAAGGAAAAGTATGATCTGAACAGGATTTTTATCGTTGTTCAGGATGTGTCGCATGCAAGAGGTGGAGGAGAAGTACTCGCCAAGGTTGCTGCAGGCAAGGGCTATACTATTACCGGCACAGAGGTGTATCCGACAGGCACCACTGATTTTTCCATGGGCCTGCTCAAGGCAAGAAGGACGGACTCCCAGATAATCAATATATGGATGGACATGCCTGAGAGCTCAATACTTCTGAAACAGTGGTATGATATGAAGATCCCTGCACTTCCTTTCGGTTCAACTCTTGCCGCAGCGGAACAGCCTGGTTTCTGGCAGGCCACTGAAGGCAAGGGAGAATATACACTCTGCAATGTTGTTAATGCAGGTAATGCGCCAAGCAACGCTACACCCTGGACCATGAAATTTTACGATGCATATGCGAAAAAATGGGGTGTTGAACCTGAGGGGCTTGGAAGTTCAAGCAGTTACATGTCGGTTTATGTATTAAAGGATGCTATTGAACGTGCCGGTACCATTAATTCCGACAAGGTGGTAACCGCTCTGGAAAATACAGACATGATGGGTGTTTACGGCAGGATCAGATTCGATCCTAAAAACCATCAGGTAATCCCGGCCTTTGATCCAAAAGAAGGTGCCGTAGGTAGCATACTTCAATGGCAGGATGGTAAAAGGGTGGTTGTTTTTCCCAGGAGTATTGCCATGGGCGACATAGAATTGCCTCCGTGGATGAAAAAGTAGGATAGGAATTTGTCATGGAAATATTAATTTACGGAACCATAAACAGCGTTGCTTTGGTTCTCATGTCACTGGGGTTCGCCCTTGTCTATGGAATCAGCCGTGTCCCAAACTTTGCCCACGGCGCACTTTTTGTGATAACGGCTTTCATTACCTGGAGCCTTCTAAACACACTTGGCCTGAATTATTTTCTAAGCATTGTTCTGGCTATTATAGCAATTGGTGTGCTCGGTGCGCTTATTTACCAGTTCGTACTAATTCGTGTACGGGGAATGGCAATTTCTGAAATCATAGCTTCCTATGCCATCGGGCTGGCGATTTTAGAGGGGCTTAGGTGGGGTGGATTTAAGGGCCACAGCTACAGGCTGCCGGTATTTATAGAAGGGAGTATTATTGTTGGCGATGTGCCGGTAGATTACCACAGGATTCTGACGGTCGTAATTGGGGCGGCCCTGGTGGCATTCATATGGCTCTTTACACATTATACCAGGTTAGGTCTGGCCTTACGGGGGATTGCCCAGGATGAAAGGGCGTCCATGATGCTGGGAATCGATTCGGATCGCATGGCCCTTGTGGCCATGGCAGGTGGAGCCATGCTTGCCGGTCTGGCTGGCATACTTCTGCTTCCCCTGGGAAATATTGTTGTGGAGTCTGGTTATAACGTCCTGACAATGGCCATTGCGGTATGTATCATAGGGGGTCTGGGCAGCTGGATGGGAGCTGTGCTTGCAGCCTTTATCATTGGCTTTGCCCAGATTCTTTCGGTGGTGTACCTGGGGGCGCATTATCAGATGGTGGTGGCCCTTCTGGCTATCATTTTTACTCTGATTCTAAGACCATCAGGGCTCTTTGGCAGGCAAAAAGAACTGGAAGAAAGGGTTTAAAAGTGAACATGGAACAACGTCGAAAGGAGCGTATAGACCGGGGCGTTAAAGTACGTTCTGACAGTATTTATGCCCTCATGTCCTGGCGCGAATTATCTTATCTGACCGTGCCAAGATTGTTGTTGATAATAGGAATGCTGATATTGCCACTTGTGGTGACGAGTATGTACTGGCAGAGGGTTATTTCCATTGTCTGTATTTATGCGCTTCTGGCGCTCAGCTTTGATTTTCTGGCTCATTATACAGGGCTTGTTTCTCTGGGTGGGGCCTTCTTCATAGGAGTAGGGGGATACCTGACAGCCATATTCAACACTACCTTTGGTCTTCCCCCTTTAGTGAGCATTCCATTGGCCACAGTGTTCGGCGCGATTATATGCACGGTGCTGCTGCTGCCGTGTCTTCCTTTGCGGGGTGTATATTTCGCAATTGTTACCCTCATGTATCCGCTGGTATTTGCAAGGATTATAGAGGCGATGGATATACTGGGAGGCACGGACGGGATAATGGGAATAGATAGTTTCTCCAACCGCTGGATTGAACAGTATCTTGTCATCATCGTAGTTCTTTTGCTCCTTTTCGGATTGAGAAGACTCGTAAATCTCGATCTGGGCCTGATTTTCCGGGCGGTTAAGGATAACGATCAGGCCGTAAGGGCATCTGGAATGAGTATTACCAACTATAAAGCACTGGCTGTTCTCATAGCATCTGGAATGGGTTGTCTTGGTGGAGCGTGCATTGTCCATATCTACATGTGGACAGGGCTTTCTCTGTTTGCGCTCGATTTTTCCATCCTGCCTATTGCCGCTACTGTTATCGGAGGCGCGGGCACCCTGGTAGGGCCTGTCTTAGGCTGCCTGATCCTGGTGCCCATCTCCGAATTACTAAGGGAGTTCGGCACATTGCGTATTGTTTTTTATTCAATAATTTTAGTTGGATTCATCGTATTTCGGAGTGAGGGAATAATGGTCTACGGCCAGCGGAAATATCATCAGTTTGAAAGGTGGATCAAGGTATGAATAAGGAACCTATCCTTCAAGTAAGAGATGTGACAAAGGCCTTTGGCGGAATTCTTGCGTTGAACCGGGTTAGTTTTGACCTTTATGAAGGAGATATCCTTGGTATTATAGGTCCTAACGGGTCAGGCAAGACAACTCTGGTAAACAGTATTACCGGTTTTATCAAGTTGACATCCGGAAAGGTTATGTTTCGGGGTAAGGATATTACAGGCAGGCCTGCTCACAAGATTGCCGACATGGGTATAACAAGAACATTCCAGATTATGAGGCCGTATTACAGCATGCTTGCCTACAAGAATCTTGTTATTCCTCTTTTCTCACCCCGTGCCAAACGTACAGGAGGGTGGAGAGGCGGCGGCAAACTTGGTGACCGTGATACGGTAAGTATTGATATTCTTGAAGAAATCGGCTTTGAGCGTGATTCATATGTCCCTTACAAGCTTGCTTCCACCCTGCCTACCGGATATCTTAAACGGCTTGAACTTGCAAGGTGCCTGGCCTTAAAACCTGAGATGATTTTATGTGATGAGGTTTTTTCGGGTCTGAGCATGAGTGAGATAGCAAGCATGATACCTCTGATTGAAAGGCTTCAGATGTCGGGAATTACCCTCATCATGATTGAACACAGGCTGCGCGAACTCTTCAAGGTTGCCAACCGTGTGATGGTATTGAACTTTGGGGAAAAACTTATTGAGGGCTTGCCTGAAGAAGTTATTGCGGATGCGAGGGTCAAGGAGGCCTATTTCGGATCTGAGGAAGCAAAGGAGGTTATGGACCATGCTTGAGGCTACCAACCTGATGGTTTTTTATGAGAATATGCTGGCGCTTAATAACGTGAGCATAAGTTGCAGGAAGAATCAGATCGTCGGAATCTTTGGGGCCAATAGCGCCGGTAAGTCCACTCTTATGTACACCCTGTCCGGCATAATGGAGGATATCAGGAAAAAGGAGCAAATGGCCGGTGGTGAGCGAATCACGGTGCTTGGGAAGATCAACTATCTGGATCAGGATATAACGGGAATAAAACCGAGCCAGCGGGCGAGAATCGGGATAGTCCTCTGTCCTGAGAGACGCAGGATATTTACTGAAAGCAATGTACTTGAAAATCTGCGAATAGGTGCCTATCTGGCAACCAGGGCCCAGGCGAAAGAGACTCTCGAGTATATTTTCAGGGTATTTCCGGCTCTCGAAAAACTTAAAACGAGGCTCGGAGGGTTTCTGAGCGGGGGAGAACAGCAGATGCTGGCTATCGGCCGTGCTCTTATGGCTCAGCCCAAGATACTGCTGCTCGATGAACCTCTGATGGGCTTGAGCCCGCTTATACAAACCATACTGGTTCGTGCAATAAAGGAGATACGTGATGAAACCGGTATTTCCATCATTGTCACGGAACAGTATGCCCGGCCGGTCCTTCCTATAGTTGATTATGCATTCATTCTGGAAAACGGCGCGGCAGTCATGGAAGGAACAAGGGATGAACTTTTGGATAATCCTGATGTGCGTGCAGCCTATTTCGGAGTTTAAAAAAGTAAAGACAGGCATGGTTCAAGAATAGAGGCTGTTTAATTTCTAAATATCGGCCATGTAAAAAGATACTGAAAGAGGAGTGGGATAGGTCATGAAAATTAGTGATATAGATTTAGAAAAAGAGTTGACCTTTACTCGGTTTGACAGAATGAGTGAACTTTATCCTGAACGGACTGCTGTTCTTTACATTGGAGAGAAATTTTCGTTTGCACGTTTGCGGGATTTAAGTGAAAGGTTTGCCGGAGCGCTGGCTGATATTGGTGTAAGGAAGGGTGACCGTGTAATGATTTACATCTCCAACTGCGTCCAGTGGCTCATAGCCTTTTTGGGTGTGCAGAGGATTGGAGCAGCTATTGTTCCTGTTTCTCCAATCTACACATCCTTTGAGATAGAATATATGATAAATGATGCTGGAGTGGAAACGGTAATATGTCTTGATACCAATTTCGGTTATGTAAAGGAAGTTCTCGATAAGACAGGCCTTAAGCGTATAATTGTAACAAATCTGGTGGATCTCCTGCCGTTCTGGAAAAGGAGCCTGGGTGTGCTTTTTGACAAGATTCCATACGGTAAGATTGAAAGGAACAGTCATGTCTATTCTTTCAGATCGCTCTTGAAACACGGCCCTTTTAAATCTCATGTCGATATTGATCCATGGAAGGATCTCTCATATATCCTTTATACGGGAGGAACAACCGGTTTTCCAAAGGGCGTGCCGGGCAATCACATAGGAATGACTTCCTATGTCAACGATGTAACAGATGATGTGGGAGGAGGATATCTGAAAGAAGGGGAAGATGTTTATATTGCAATCAACCCTCTTTTTCACATTATGGCACTGGGCCTCTGTATGGCAATAGGGCTTAACAAGGGCAATACCACGCTGCTTATGCCAATGCCCCATGTTGATGCAATCCTGGAGACCATCCAGAGACATAAGGCGCGATGGATGCTTGGAGTTCCTGCACTCTACCGGATGATGCTCGAAAATGACCGCCTGGATTATTATGACCTGAGTTCCCTGATTTATTGCTATTGCGGTGGAGATGTTCTGCCCACGGAAGTCTATAAAAGGTGGGGTGAGCGATACGGAGTACCGATATATCAGGTCTATGGCTCAACCGAGGCAGGGCACGTGACATATACCCGGATTGGCGCCGCGCCAAAGCCAGGCAGTATTGGACATCCTTTAAAGAGCAGGGAATGCATTGTAGTGGATCCTGATACCCTGGAGAAGGTCCCCAACGGAGAAAGCGGCGAACTTCTTGTAACTTCACCTTATACGGTAAAGGAATATCTTAATAAGCCGGAAGAGACTGAACGTTCTTATGTGGAAATTGACGGAAAGATATATTATCGAATGGGTGATTTCGTTTCTCAGGATGTTGACGGAAGTCTGGCTTATATGGAACGCTCTGCAGATATTATTAAGCATAAAGGCTATCGTGTGTCAGCCTCGGAGGTTGAGGCCGTTCTTCAGGATCATCCCACGGTGATAGGAGCGTGCGTTGTGGGGGTTGCTGATCCGAAGGTTGGTGAAAGAATAAAGGCCATAGTGGTTTTAAAGGAAGACGCAAGGGGTGTAGGTGGCACCGATTTGACCAAATGGTGCCGTGACAGGCTTGCTGCCTACAAGGTGCCCAGCTATATTGAGTTCAGAGATATGCTGCCTAAATCCAAGGTTGGTAAGCTTCTCAGGAGAGAGATCAGGGATGAGGAGCGAAGAAAGTCTTCCGAAGGTAAAAAGAAGTAGGAGGGATTAAATGGTAGAGAGCATATTGAATAACAAACGTCTGCTTGCAGTTGATGACGAACCTGACATCCTGGATACACTGTCAGAGCAGTTGGAGGAATTTGAAGGCCTGGTACTGGACAGGGCCAGTGATCATGATACCGGTTATCATCTGTTGAGATCATGGACCTACGATCTGGTTATTCTGGATATCATGGGGGTGCGCGGCTTCGATCTCCTGAACGCTTCCGTAAGCCTGGGTTTTCCTGCGGTCATGCTGACTGCCCATGCCCTTTCAAAAGAGGCCCTTAAACAATCAATTGAAATGGGTGCAAGTGCATATATCCCCAAGGAAAAGATGGGTGAAATAGCCCCCTTTCTTGAGGATGTACTTATCCTGGGACATCAGTCGGGCTGGAAACACCTGTTTGAAAGGCTGGGCAGTTTTTTCAATGCCAAATTCGGTCCTCAGTGGCAGAGAGATGAAAAAGATTTCTGGCAGGACGTTGTTTCAGGAAAATATGAGTCTTCTCCGGTTATCCTGAAGAAGTAACATGCTGAATTAGTAGACAATTTGCTGCCGAATTGTCTTCCTTTTAAAGACAGTGTCCTGGACACTTTAACTTAAGGGCTTTATATTAAAGAACAATAAGCATAAGCCGGTGTAAAGAAAGAGATACCTTGTCATGCCTTGAACCTGGTACTTTTTAAAAATCTGTCCTTAATTTGACTCTTTAAAGAATGATAAATTTTTACCGCAAAGAATATGATGGGACCAGGTCACCCGCCTAAGAAGAAGCCGGATATCCCGAATAAAGACCGTGAAATCAACTATATTATTAATTATTCAAATATGTTTGGTAACTCTTTTAGAAAGTGAGGGAGGAAAAAATGGATGTTTTTACTGCTATTAAAGAGAGGAGGAGTTGCCGGAACTTTTTACCAGAACCGGTTAAAAAAGAAGATATACAAAGGATTCTGGAAGCAGCCGTATGGGCGCCTTCTCCTTTGAATACTCAGCCGTGGGAATTCATCGTTATTACAAAACAGGATACAAAAGAGGAACTTTTTTCCGAGGCCCGGAGGTGCATAAAATGGGGATTGGAGACAAGCGGATGGAAATGGCTGGGAAGCTATGGGGCAGAATTTCTTCAGTCAGCTCCCGTCATAATCGCCGTAATCGGGGATCCTGAAAAAACAGGCATTGACGCATTTCAGGAGGAGGGAACAGTGGCCTATCAGCATGCCTGTGCCGCAGCAATACAAAATATGCACCTTGCTGCATATGCCCTGGGCCTTGGCAGCCTGTGGTTTACCTTTTTTGACAGAAAGGAAGTCAGGAGAATACTCAGCATTGATCGCCAAAAGACTCCGATTGCATTGATATGTATCGGCAAGCCTGCCGGTGAACCGATAAAGACAGCCAGAAAAGATGTGAAGGAAAAAATAACCTATATAAAGTAGTACTAAAAGGAAGGAGACAGAGAGTGAGGTAGTCAGTATAGCACTCTATTTTACTATAGATATTATGCTGATTCTTCCAAGCAATAAAGTGAATTTCTACACGCCTTTTATGGTGGAATCTCACTAAAGATAGACGGCGGAATTATATAAGAAAAGAGGCTATAGCTTTGTATATCAATAGATGGATGGTTAATTTATCGAATAGCTTTACAGATTAAAATTCAGGGTGCTTGAAGCAAGCACCCTGTTTGTTTTAGTTCCAGATAAGTATTCTTAATCACAATTTAAAGTTAGGTTGACAATTATTATCTTGTTTTCTAAATTTAGATATAAATGCTTGTACTCATTAATAGAAAAAGTTTCACTCAATAGAGATGGGAGGTGACACGAGGAAAAGAAAAACATCTTCATTTGTTATTTTTATGATCAAACCATATTAATATGCTCATCACTCAGGTTAAGGAGGTTGGTTAAAATGAAACGAAGTCGTTTAATGAAAGGTTTTATTTTTTTGGGGAGCCTCTTAGCAATAACCTTTATT
>JAFGMQ010000137.1 GCA_016927455.1 Deltaproteobacteria bacterium | reverse complement strand
CGCCATGACCCGGTTTCTGGAATCATGGAGAGTAAATAATGAGCTGGACACAAAAAGAGAAGCAGTTGCAAAAAATGTACTGGACAGCGCTGCGGAAACCGCTGAATCAGGCATGGATAACACACTGAAGATCGCGCACAGTACACTGGAGAGGCTTTCATCCGCGAGCTTCACCATGATAGCTGGCCTTATTGTTGCAGTCTTTCTGGGGATGACTATTGCATATTTTATAACACTGGCGATAACCGCTCCGATAAAAAAATGCGTCGCAGTAGCCGACCTCATGGCAAAAGGTGATCTGACTTCAGATATTAAAGTGGAAAGCAATGATGAAACAGGAAACCTTATGCAATCCATGAAATCCATGATTGAATCCATAAAAGGAGTAATCTCTGATGTAATGGTGTCCTCTGACAATGTTGCTTCAGGCAGCCAGGAACTGAGCACCTCTGCAGGGCAGATGTCAAAGGGAGCAACTGAACAGGCGGCATCGGCTGAAGAGGCATCCTCCTCAATGGAAGAGATGTCCGCAAATATAAGGCAGAATTCGGATAATGCGCGACAGACAGAGATGATAGCCCTTCAGGCGGCAGATGATGCTGAAAAGGGAAGCTCGGCAGTAGAAGAAACAGTTAAGGCAATGAAAAAGATAGCAGAAAAGATTTCAATAATCGAAGAGATCGCCAGGCAGACCAATATGCTTGCACTTAACGCGGCTATTGAAGCCGCAAGAGCCGGAGAACACGGCAGGGGCTTCGCGGTTGTCGCCGATTCAGTGCGCAAACTGGCGGAAAAGAGCCAGGCTGCGGCAGGAGAAATCAGCAACCTGTCATCAAACAGTGTTATCATAGCCGAAAACGCAGGTGAACTGCTTAGAAAAATTGTACCTGATATAAGAAAAAACTCCGAACTGGTGCAGGAAATCAATGCTGCATCAAGTGAACAGAATTCGGGCGCTGAACAGATAAACAAGGCTATCCAGCAGCTTGACTATATAATTCAGCAGAATGCGTCAGTGGCCGAGGAGATATCAGCGACATCTGAAGAACTTGCAGCACAGGCAGAACAGCTTAAGAGTTCAATCGGTTTCTTTAAGATTGATCATAACGGCAGAAGAGTAAAAGACACGGAGACAAATAGAAAAATAAAGAATATTACCCAGAGACTGACAGAAGGAAAGCATAACAATGATCATGCCCCTGAGATTGAAGAAAAAACAGGGAAAAAAGGAATTCTATTAACCATGGGTGAACCTGATAATAAAGATGATACTGATGACGATTTTATCTCTTATTAAACCAGTCTGAAAAATATGGATTGCTCCAATATCAAAGCCCTTCTGTTTTGGGCAAATTCAGATAGGGGGTAAACAGGTACCGGAGTTCTTCCAGGGATTCCTCAATAACACTGGGGATTGTTCCAGTGAAGACATCCAGCAATATTATGGCATTTACCAGTGCGTCGGTCTTACTTGCAACCCGCAGCCGCTCTGCAATGGCAACATTTATCAGGTGCATGTTGTTGTAGATTTCCTCAAGACCTTTCAGTTCAAAATCTGCTGTTTTACCTTCCTTTAATATAAAATACTGCGCAAGCAGATACATAGAGGCAGCGCGATATATGGTTTCTGCCGCACTGGACAATGGCAGGTGAAAACGCAACATTGGCTTGAAAAATTTGGTGTGAGGACAACCGCTGGCGGTAATAAGAATCCCTGCTAATGAGCTGAGGGCCTTCTGTGCTGAAATGGAGCGTGAGACACTTCTCTCATCCATCACCACTTCCAGCCTGATCTCATCATATGACAAAATGTGATCGAAACGGTCAACGATATCAATAAAGTCAAGCATTAAAGGGCAGTATGGATGGGTATGGCTGTCCAGGGGGCAGTTCGGACACTTGTTAAAATCAAGCTCTGCCCACTGAGGAGGACTTTCCGGTATGTTTATAACCAGTTCAAGACTATGTGCGTCTAATTCAAGATCAAATATCTCCTGAGTTTCATCCGGAAACCTGAAACAATACATAATTGATTTATTTTCCATACTTTTCACCTTCGACGAGCCAAAAGCTTTATTTTAATAATCTGTAAGACATCGGGGTTTAAACATGTTGTAATTACCTTTGCCTTTTCAATAAAATTTCAGGCCTTAATGCCTTAAAGCCAGCATAAACGTAAGCAATTCAATATTCAATATTTTTTTATTACAGACAATCTTCGGCCTTCTACCTGCATTAATTGCTTTCGCCTTTACGCTCTCAATTTTTATGGCATTAAAAATCCTTTTTAATTTTGGCCGCATTCTGGTATAAACATGCTCAGATTATTCATATTCCGAGGACAATACCTTTAAAAGGAGTCATAACATGGCAGATCTAGCAGGAGTAAACGGACAAAGAAAAGAATTCAAGGTTGTAGGTAAACCGAACCTGCCGGGTAAACTATCCTATTCACTGGCGACAGGTATGGCCAAGTTTGGAGCCGACTATGTGTTCCCTGATATGCTTCATGCCAAGTTCTTAAGAAGCCCTTACGGGAATGCAGAGGTGAAGAGCGTTGATGTTGCCGCTGCAAAAAAAATCCCGGGCGTTATCGATGTTGTTACATGGGAAGATCCCGACCTCATGAGTTTCGGGGCACGCGGCGGCATGATGGGAGGAGGCTCTCCCGAGCCCTATGTCGACAGAACAGCCGATATGGAAGACGACGAGGTTGCTGTGATTGTTGTCGCGGAGACAGAAGAACTCTGTGACCTGGCATTAAAAGCGCTCAACCCCCAATGGGAGGTTCGTCCTCACATTGTAGACATACTCGAGGGAAGAGATCCTGACGCCCCGCTTATCCGGCCCAACAAAGGAAGTCGGGGCGGGTTATCCATGGGAGGCGGAGATCAGAATCCCCCTCCAAGAGGCAATGTCAATTTTTTCAATGTAAACCGGGGAGATATTGAAGCCGGTTTCAGGGAAGCTGATCATATCATCGAATATGATTTCAACATGCCTGCATTCTCAGGCCATGCCCCCAACCCTTTTGCCTCGGTTGCCTACTGGTATGACGATCCACGTCATAATCCTGAAAAGCAGAGCCTGCACATAGAAGGGGCAGTATGGACCGCCAGCCAGGGAAAGGACGCGGTGGGCTCCATGTATGGACTCCCCCCGGAAAAGGTAAGACAGGAAGGTTATTTTCAGGGCGGAAAATACTGCGACTGGGGTTTCAGAAAGGTGCAGCAGATCACCCCGCTCCTTTCAAAAAGGGTGGGAAGGCCCGTCCGGATGGCGCTTGACCGAAAGGAAATGTATGACTTTAACATGAACCAGAGGTTCTGTCATCTGAAGGTAGGGTTTAAAAAGAACGGTCTTATAACCGCCATCGATGATTTCTCCATTGCCGACGCCGGGGTTCCTCCTGTTTCAACCCTTGGCACCAACGGAGATCAGAGTTACGGACCCTATTTCACCACAAGGTGTCTGAATATCAAACAGGCCATGGAAGTAGTTAACAGTAACAGGGGCAAGATGTATACGAGCGGCCAGCATTGTCCCTTCAACTGGGATTCTCTTACCATGGCAGTATACCTTATTGCAGAAAAGCTGGGAAAAGACCCGATCGATGTTGCAACCCTGAATCTTCATGGCCCCACAGATTATACTGATCCGGATACTGTACCCAGCTACGAGGCCTGTGTGAAAGAAGGAAGGAATATGATGGACTGGAAATGGCACCCGACCGGCGGCAAAAAACTGGCGGACGGAAGGATGCACGGCGCAGGCTTCCGTTACCAGATGTGTCCAAGGCACTCCTTTTCCAGTTATCATTCAAAGCTGGAGTTAAGAAACGGCAGGGTGCGCATGGGAACCCAGGGCTGCTGCACAGGCATCTTTGCTGTCGAAGGAAACGCCATGGTTGTTGCCGAAGAACTTGGCCTTAATTATGATGATATCTTTATTGATTTTGACTACAATGAGCCCTTCGCCCCGGTTGGCGGAGGCAGTGACGGCACAACGGCCTCTGCCTGGGTTACAAAGGAATGCGCGAACATTCTTAAAAAGAGGATACTGGAAGCCGCTGTTGAAAACGCAAACAATCCTCCTGCTCCTGGCGGATTCGGTTTTGGCCCGCCCCAGAAACCAGCGCCCAGCCCGCTTAAAGGCTATACCCCCGATGAACTGGACATGGCGGATGGAAACGTATATGTCAAGGCTGACCCGGCAAAAGCAGTGCCTCTTGCCAGGGCTGTAGGGCAGGCCCATTTGTTTGCCACCTACCAGGGCAGACCTCCAACAGCTCTATGGGCCACAGGCATGGGGAGATATCTTGACACCATGAACATTGCCATGTGCGAGGTGGCAGTGGACACAGATACCGGGGAAGTGGAAATTCTGCGGTTTGGAGTGGTTGCAGACCCTGGCAAGGTGATCCGGATGACTTCACTTGAAAGCCAGATCGAGCAGGTGATGAATTTCAGCACAGGATGCCAGTTACTGGAAGATTTTTTCTATGACAAAAAGACAGGGGTAAAACTGAACGCAAACATGTTTGACTACAAGAAGGTTTCCATGCTGGACATGCCCCATGTGGACAAGAAGTTTCTGGAAACCCAGGCAGGCAATGCTGCCTACGGCTCAAACGGAATCAGCCATTCCCTGGCCAACACCCATCTGGTTATTTGCGCCATACACAACGCAATAGGGAAATGGGTTGATCCGCCGGCCACTCCTGACAAGGTTCTCCAGGCCCTAGGGAAGGCATAGAAAAGGAAGGTGAGTTACAAAAAGGGGCAGGTCTTTTAATGAGACCTGCCCCCTTTCTATTTTGACCTGTGGCTAACCGCCGGGATTAATCGGATCCCGACAGGATTAACTGAAGTATTATTTCGGCTGAGGAAAAACCTTTTCTTCGGCTTCCCAACCGGATTTGACACCATAGGGCAGCATGGCCCCGGGGGCTTCTATTTCATAGAGTTTTCCATTTCTAATCTTGTAAAAATGCAGAGCCGCAAGGTTGAACTGCCCCCACTGGGTCTTGTTATCAGTTCCCGGCGCAGCACCTTCAGGCAGCCGCTTGGTTCCATCATGACGAAACATTGAAAAGCCCACAGCCAGCCCTTTCTGCACATCGGCTACTACCATACGCGGTTTAATCTCCGTGATGTAGGAGAAAACAGCGGCGCTGATCTGTCCTTCGCAGTCCATTGGAATGCCTCCAAATCCTCCCGTGGGCATTGCCCCTCCTGATGATCCCTCTTCTCCGGGAGCAGGAGGTGTGCCTCCGGCAGTTACCATGCCGTTCTCATGACGTTCACATTCCTTTGCGAAAGGCGTGGCAGTACCGTCTTCAGAGGTAAGTGCGTCGTAGTAGGAGAGCCCGATTTTAAGAAGGTCATCTCTTTTCATTCTTTCCGCCTCGGGTATATCCTCGGAAAATCCGGGGCGGGCCTTTTTGAGCGTCGGCATTTCGCTGAAAGGCTGCCCTCCCATTGCCCCGCCCCTGACCACCAGGTGTTCGGCTTCGACTATCTTGCCATCACTAAGCTTTATTCGTGCTCCAAGCATAATATCCTTATCTTTCTCTTTCATTACGAGCAGACAGGCGGCAGCCTGCGCCTCCGGGTCCGCAGCATAAATCTGAAATTCGGTAGGGCCTCCGGTAGCGGTTTCCCAAAGCCCTTTTCCTACTGTCAGGACATCTATACCTTTTTCGGAATTCTCTGTGAATTTTACATCTTCGGCAAAGGGCAAGTCACCAGGGTTGTGATTTGCCAACGACATGACATATTTCTGCATAAGATCAACAAGAGACTGCCGATCAAATTGCTTGACCTTGTCCGCACAACCTGTTGCCCCCAATATGAACAGCAAAGCAATCAATGCAAAAGCGATTTTAAATCTTTGTAATTTCATTTCTGCCTCCTTTTTGTGGTAACAAATAGTAAGATTATAAGAATTCTCTTTTTGAAGCGCTATGAAGTATATGGACTCCAGTATTGAGTGTCAATGTATTCCTTTATTCCATGTTGCAACATTCCTTTCTTTCTGATAAAAAACCATTTGACCCGGCTGAAGTCCTTTATAGGTATAACCGGATAACTCTGTCAGTTCCAAGGAACATCGCGATGTCAGGTATAATGGAAATTCTCATAATTGTTTTGATTATTGCAGTTATTTTTCTGCTTCCAAGAATGCTGAGAAGGCCGCCCGAACCTGAAGTAAGACCTTTGATTAAAATCCGTAAACTTAACGGCTGGCAGCGCCTGGCAATAGTGGCGTCATTTCTCTGGCTTTCCTTCTTTACGATCTACCTTAAACCATGGAATAACGATTGGCGTCTTTATTTTTACACAGGAATTGCCCCGGTCATCCTGTTCTGGGGAATATTCTGGATATTTCTGGGATTTAAAAACAAGGGAAAGTGATCCATATGGACCGGAAATCTCTCGTCCATGCATCCATCAAAGATTCACCACACTTTGAGACGGGTCAGAGGCTCGCATTGCCGCTAAATCAGCAGGCGGTAAACATCATGTAACCTATGGAAAACCTGCCGCTTTCCGGCACAAAACAGAGGATAGAGTCACCTTTCCGGATTTTACCGGAATGAAACAACTCTTCAAGGATTATATATATTGACGCGGCCCCGGTGTTACCCTTGTATTCCAGGTTTGTAAACCATCGCGATTCAGGTATGCCAAAGCCTATCTCATGCATCCTGTCCATAAGGGGTTTACGGAAGTAGTTTGATGAGTAGTGAGGCAGAAACCATGAAATCCTGTCAGGCTCCAGAGAATATTTTTTGACTACATGCTTCAAGGCCCGGTTTACCGAAACTGTCACTATGTTTTCATTTAAAAGCTTCACATCCTGTTTGATATTGAACACACCCCTGTTAACTGCTTCATGCAGAGAGGAATACTCCCTCCATCCTGTTGTTCCACTACCCTCATCAGGGCCGGCTCCCGCGTACATGCACGTACTGAACTCATTGGCATAGGAAAGAATTTCTATCCATTCTATTTTTAAAGACAACCCTTCCTTAAGAGGGCTGTTAGATAAAAATATTGCGCCCGCACCGTCAGATAACATCCATCTCAAAAAATCCTCTTCAAAGGAAAGTACAGGTCTTTTGTGAATTTCATCTATCTTTTGGGGGTCTATGGATTGCCCCATTTGAGACCTTGTAAAGGATGAGGCCATTTCAGACCCGGTAGCAACACCATTTTCGGTAAATCCCATGGCAACATTCATGTATGCATTTTTCAAGGCAGTTACTCCCGATAAACATATTCCGGATGTACTGACTACCTCGCATGGCCCTATTCCAAGTTCACCCTGCACCATTAAACCGTGCCCGGGCATGATCTGATCAGGGGATGAGGTGCCGCAGCATAGATATTGTATATCATTCAATAAGAATCCCCTGCGTGAATCCAAACGGCGCACGGCCTCTGCGGTGAGTTGAGCGTTCGTGTGGGTTGGCCTTCCCGAGGCTGGATCAATGGCATAGTATCGGGTTTTTATATTATTATTCCTTAATACTATTTTTCGTGTCCTTGAAGGGATATTATTTATCATGCCCAGCACGGCTTCCATTTCGTCATTTGTAACAGGGCCGTTGGGAAGAAAAGCAGAGATATCGTTTATATATACATCCATAAGTCTATTGTCCTAGATTGCCGCAGCCTGATGACCGGCTGAAATCAATTGGGAAAAATTTTCATAAAAGGCATCCTCTTCAAGCCTTGTTGGGATTACCGCATTGGTCAGGGTGTAATAGTCAAGGTCATCAATTATAATCTTGTCTTTAAATTTGCTGTAAAGAGGGGTCCCGGGGATGGGTGTAAGTATTGTAAACATAGGCAGATCAATCCTGTTGTCATTGACAAATCTGCCCAGGTTATCAAATTCTTTTTCATCATAGTCAGGGTCAACAATAAAATCGCCCACTATTGATATTCCCAGGCCCTTCAGGATTTGAATTGCCTCAATATTTTTTGCAAGATCACTCTTTTTATCCATCTTTGAAAATCGCGATTCGTTTATTTCTTCAAAACCCACAATCACTGCCCTTAAACCGGCCTCTTTCCAGGCCTTTATTATTTCTGTATCCCTGACAATGGTATCGGCCCTTACATCAGCCAGAAAATTTTTCTTTATGCCTGCTTCAAGAATCTTATTGCAAATTAGTTTTGAGTGTTCAGGGTTCCCAAAGGTATTTGCGTCCACCAGCCTGATGAATGGTATATCACCCAGTAACCTGATATCCCGCATGACGCTGTCCACCGAATGAGTAATATATCTTCCTCCTGTTTGTCCCCTTATGGAGCAGAATGAGCACCCATATGGACACCCGTATGCCGTTACCACAAAGCCCATCTGAATTCCAAGCCCCGGAAGATAATAGTTATTTCGGTAGTTTTTTACCAGGTCATACCGCGGGGCCATATCTTCCAGAAGATCAGCTTCACTGTATTTACGCGGTACGAAATCAATGTCCTTTCCCGGATATGTTTTGATTACTCCGGGGATCAGGGTTGTATCTTTATCCATCTCAATGGCTGTGACAAGTTCAAGCAGGCTGG
>JAFGMQ010000136.1 GCA_016927455.1 Deltaproteobacteria bacterium | reverse complement strand
TCTTCCAGTGTTGAGATATTCAAAAATATATTGACCGGCATCAAGGATAGATCAAATGTTGTTGTTACGCCAACAACCGGCGGAAGCTATACAATGACTCCAAAGGAGCGACTCGCTGTTGTAAGTGAATTAAGGCCTGAGATGGCTACCTTTAACGCCGGCTCTCTAAATTTTGCACTGTATCCTGTGCTGCAGAAGTACAAGGATTTCAAATACGACTGGGAGCAGGACTACCTCAAGGGTACCGAGAGCTTTATTTTTTCCAATCATTTTGAGTCTCTCCATATCTACTCAAAGACGATGAGTGATACGGGCACAAGACCAGAAATAGAGATCTACGATGTGGGACAGATAAATAATGTAGCCCAGTTAGTCAGGGAAGGCTACCTTAAGAAACCTGTATATCTCCAGTATGTAATGGGAATTCTGGGCGGTATTCCTGCAACTGCAGATAACCTTCTGTACCTGATAAGGGAATCGAAAAATCTGTTAAAGGATGACTTTATATGGTCGGTCTGCGCTGCCGGAAGGTTCCAGTTCCCCATGGGCATAATCAATGTTCTTGAAGGAGGTTTCTGGAGGGTCGGTCTCGAGGACAATCTGTACCTGGAAAAAGGTGTTTTGGCAAAGAGCAGTGCTGAACAGGTTGAAAAGGCTATACGTATTATTCGTGAATTCGGATTTGAACCTGCCACACCGGATGAGGCAAGGGAAATTTTGCAGCTCAAGGGGATTGATGAGGTTAACTACTAAAAAGGGTTCAAGGATTCAAGGGGCCAAGGGTTCGAGTGTAAAACAACAGGGCGCAGGGTACAGGGCTCAAGGCGCAGGGAAAAACACAGTATCTGTCCCGGTCAGTTAACCGGTATAACGAAAGGAGTTAGGTAATGACAATGAAAAAAGGAACCGAACTTTTGAAGGAACTTTTTGATATAAGTGGAAAGGTCGCTATTGTAACCGGCGCTACCGGCGGTTTTGGAAGTACAATCAGCATGGCGCTGGCTATGGCGGGAGCAAAGGTTATGGCTACAGGCCGCAGCGAAGATAAATTGAAATCCCTTGCAGAAGGCATACAAAAAGAAGGGGGCACGGTTGCATACTCAGCTGGGTCACCTGTTGAACATGATGATGTAAAGAGAGTGGTAAAAGAGACAGTGGATAAATTCGGAAGGGTGGATATTCTCATAACAGCAGCAGGAGTAAACAAACCGGGCCCAATCACAGAGCAGCCGCTCGAGGAGTGGGAGATGATAATGGATGCCAATGTAAAGGGCACATACCTGTTCTGTAAAGAGGCAGGAAAGGTTATGATTGATCAGGGAGATGGCGGAAAGGTTGTACTCCTGGGATCGGCGCGTGGTGACCTGGGAATGGCCAATTATTCCGGTTACAGCACTTCAAAGGGGGCTGTCCACCTTCTCGCAAAAACACTTGGATGTGAATGGGGCCAGTATGGTATAAATGTTAATGCCATAGCGCCCACAGTTTTCAGGACAGCCCTTACTCAATGGATGTTTGACGATAATGCAGTTTATAAGAATTTTTTAAAACGTATTCCCATAGGCAGACTTGGAGAACCGGAAGATTTTATTGGAATTGTTATTTACCTGTGCTCAAAGGCCTCGGATTTCATAACAGGCGCGGTTATACATACGGATGGTGGTTATGCGGCAGGGTAGTGTTATATCGTGTTTGAAGAAAATTATTTACAAAAATGCAGTTATGCGGGGCACGGCGCACCGTGCCCTTACAATGGTGTACCTGGAAATAGATGACAATCGAAGTAATACAGGATGCCGGGAGGTTTTGAGGAATGCCTGAAATCAGTAACATAACAATAATAGGCGCAGGCCTAATGGGACATGGGATTTCCCAGATTTTTGCCAGTAGGGGATATCCGGTTACATTAATGGACCTGAATCATGATCTCCTTTCAAGTGCTCTCAAAAACATCCGCTCCAATCTGGCTGTAATGGCAGATAATAATATAGGTACACACAGCGAAATCGAATCAGTCATTTCAAGAATAAAGACCACAACGGACATGGTTGAAGCAATTGTCAAAGCCGATTTTGTGGTGGAAGCTGTTTCTGAGAATCTTGACCTGAAACAGAAGGTATTTAGAGAATTGGATTCTTTATCCCGGCATGACACTATACTTGCCACAAATACCTCTGTGATCAGCATTACCGAGATTGCCTCAAAATCCAAATTCCGAGAAAGGATTGTGGGCACACATTTCTGGAATCCGCCCTATCTGATTCCCCTGGTGGAGGTTGTTCGTGGCGATAATACTTCTGATGAGACCATGGATAAGGCCTTTTCACTCCTTAAATCTGTGGGGAAACATCCTGTCAGGGTTAACAGGGATGTGCCGGGATTTGTAGCCAACCGACTGCAGCATGCTCTATGGCGGGAAGCTATATCTATTGTCGAAAAAGGAATCGCCGATGCCGCGACGGTTGATGAATGCGTAAAGTACGGATTCGGTTTAAGATTGCCGGTCCTTGCTCCAATGGAAAACGCTGATATGGTCGGGACAGATCTAACCTTTGCTATTCATGATTACATCCTGAAACACCTTGAGAACTCCCCTGCCCCGTCTCCTCTATTGAAAAAAATGGTTGAGGAAGGAAATCTTGGTTTTAAATCGGGTCGCGGTTTTCAGGAATGGCCTTCTGAAAAGGCCGAAGAATCAAGAAAGAGGCTTCAGAAATACCTGCTTGGAGTTATAAAAGAAGGAGATCAACTTTAATGACTGCTACCTATCCCAAATATCGCTGGTTTCCCCTTGTCACGCTGATAGCCGCTCATATGCTTCAGGGCATGGCGCTGATCGGACCTACTCCATTAGTCGGGTCAATAGCCGATACTCTTAATTTTAATCTTGGTGCAGCCACTGCTGCTGCTATGCTGCCTTTTACATTGATGGTTGCAATAGGGGGACTCATCAGCGGCATGGTCCTTGACCGATGGGGACTCGCAAAAACATATGTCCTGTTCTGCTCTCTGGAGACTGCCGCAGCGTTATTTCTTCCTGTACTGGGAACCTCAGCAGCAGGGCTGGTCGCCCTTCGCGGGCTTCAGGGGCTTGGATGCGGACCGATTATCGCATCAGGTCCCAAAATGGCTTCTGAGTGGTTCCCCCGAAGTCAGAGATCAATGGTTCAGGGAGTAACAGGCGCCTCCCTTTCCATGGGTATTATACTTGGCCTTAATATCGGGCCCGTGATTGCGGAAATGAAAAACTGGAATACGGCCCTTACTATACTTGGCGGATTGATGATAATTGCCGTTATATTAAGTGTTTTTTTTCTTTTCGGGCCGGAGTCTCCGGGTTCTATCGCAGATCAGGCAACAAAAGAGGATGTGTCAAAAGACTTTAAAAAGGTATTTGGTCTGCCTGCCTTCTGGATGACATTTTTGTCTACATTTGCCCTGTCATGGGTAATGCAGGGTTACCAGGATCTGACTCCCGGCCACATAGCAGTTGCACCACCGGTCGGGCTGGGTCTGGGAAGCATAATTTCAGGCCAGATGATGGCGCTGCTTGTATTTGCATTTATTCTTGGATCCCTAGCTGCCCCGATCATTGCCGAGAAAATTTTCAAGGGCAGGTATGGCAGGGCGATTACCATCAGTTTTATCCTCACAGCCTTTTTCTGCCTGTCTGTAATGTGTCCACTGGTAAAATCAAATATGCCTGTTCTGGTAATATGTCTTTTTCTGGCAGGGTTCTTTATGGGGATGCCTATGGCAAACGGTATGTCATTTATAGCCAACAACTACCCGGAACATATTACAGGCAGTGTTGGCGGATTTACGATGGGGCTTGCTATTTTTGGAGGAGCAATAGGCGTTGCAGCCGGGTCCACAGCTTTGCATATAACAGGGATGTACAATGTTTCTATAATTATAGTCGGAGCAGTTGCCGTGATAGGTGCGATTGCAGGTTTCGGGATAAAACCAATAAAAATATTTGATTAAAATATGGAGATGAAAAATGGTGATGAATAGAATTGAAACCGAAGATGCAATGAGACTGGAATGGACACTGGAAGGTGTTACTCCCAGAATGATTGACTGGTTCTGGTCAAACATGGAGAAATGCATGCTTCTTTGGCATCCATCTCAGCATGAACCCCTTGAATGGGCAAAGGCCCCTGTTCATGGAAACCCGATCAATTCTATTCATATTGCCCCTCAGACCTGGGCTGACGGGACACG
>JAFGMQ010000135.1 GCA_016927455.1 Deltaproteobacteria bacterium | reverse complement strand
TATAATATAAGGTCAAGGGACAGGGGATTGACAGATGAATTCGGCCGTGTTCTGGCAGAACCGGTAAACCTGAGCTTTTTTACGGACCATCGAAGACCTGATTTTCATATCGGCTACGATACTGCGGTTCTTGAAAAACAGCTTGACACCGATGTACCCCTCTTCGTAACCAATCTTGATGAGATCGGCCTTGATTTTAGCGGCATAACAACGCAGGGCCGTACACCCGGACAAAACGCTTCGATAACACTGCCTTTCGCGGAAGATACTTCATTTGCAGTCCCAATTGGTGTGCGCGATATGCTCAAGGGCGAATCGGGCGCTGTATACGGAAGAGTCTCCTCATCACCCGGCGTTTCAAAGAGCGATTTTGAAAGAAACTTCTTTGCACAGGTAACCCCTTATCAGGTGTTTGTAAAGGCTGGTCATTATAATACCCTTGTCTGGGTGACCGACCTTCAAAGCGGGCTGCCTGTAGATAGAGCGCGTGTGAGCATTTACAGGGACTCCGTATCATCACTTGCTGACAATAAAAAGACATTGAGCGAAGCCGTTACGGATAATAACGGCAAAGCAGTAATATCAGGCATAGCGGAACTGGATCCTGACCTGAAGGCATTTCAGTGGGGCCAGGACAGGGACAGAGTTATCCGGCTCTTTGTCCTCGTGAGCAAGGGCGGCGATATGGCCCTTCTTCCGCTTGACTACAGGTTTATGGTTGATACATGGGCGCCTTCATCATATACGGTTTATTCCAGCATGAAGGCGGCCCACGGACATATTCATGCCTGGGGCGCAACGGCCCAGGGAGTCTATCGTGCCGGAGATACTGTTCAGTATAAATTCTATGTGCGAAATCAGGATAACGAGACCTTTGTCAATGCACCCCGAAAGGGATATGCACTCAGGATAATTGACCCCGCCGGCAGAGCGGTCCATGAAATCAAAGGATTAACCCTCTCTGAATTCGGGGCATATGACGGAGAATTTACGGTCTCAAAAAACGGGACAGTAGGCTGGTATTCCTTTCAATTAAGTGCGGATTTTACCAAAGAAACGTGGCAGCCCATAAGGGTCCTGGTGAGCGACTTCACCCCTGCACCTTTTCGCGTTCTGACAGAGCTGGAGGGCGACCTGTTTAAACCGGGGGACAGGGTGGATGTATCCACTGCTGCAGCACTTCATTCCGGAGGCCCTTACTCTCATGCTTCGGCCAGAATTACAGCCTCACTTAAAAAAGGTTTTTTCAGCCCGGGCCATCCCGTGCTTAAAGGTTTTCAATTTGACACTGATCAATACGACACCCGGAGCCCCCTGACTCTTTTTCAGAAGACCGGACATCTGAGCGATCAGGGAGAGCTTGCCTCAAGTTTCATATTGCCCGACAGGGATATTATCTACGGACGTATCACTGTTGAAAGCGCTGTTCAGGATGATCGCGGGAAATATGTCGCAGCATCAGCGTCTGCAGATTATATCGGCCGGGACCGGTTTGTCGGTCTGAGGAGCACCGAATGGATCTATTATGAGGACAAGCCTGCCCGCGTGGAATTCGCTGTAGTTGACGAACATGGCAATATTGCAGCAGATACTGATGTCACGGTCAACCTGGAACGACTTGAAACAAAGGCGGCAAGGGTAAAAGGCGCAGGAAATGCCTACCTTGCTGAATACATTGACGAATGGGTTCAGGTTTCATCTCAGGAATTCAAATCGGCAAATGAACCGGGTGCCTTCGAATTTGTCCCGGATGAGCCAGGCTCTTACCGCGTCAGCGCTGAAATTGCAGATACAGGGGGGCGCAGACAAGGCAGTCGGGTTGACCTCTGGGTGGCAGGGAAAGGTCATGTTGTATGGCACGAACCGGATGACTTCAGCCTTAAGCTGGTTCCGGAAAAGGAAAACTACAAGGTTGGGGAAATGGCCCGCTGCATGATAAAAAACCCCTTACCTGATTCGAAAGCGCTTATAACCGTTGAGCGCTACGGGGTTTTAAAAAGCTGGGTCCAGACATTTACCGACAGCACGCCGGTGATTGAATTCCCGATTGAACCGGAATACCTGCCTGGTTTTTACCTGTCCGTAGTAGTAATGTCGCCCCGTGTTGATAAACCCCTGGGTGATGGACAGGTAGACCTGGGAAAGCCGGCTTTCCGCATCGGTTATGCCAGGGTGCGCGTAAAGGACCGCTTCAAGGAGATTGATGTCAGGGTCAATCCTGAAAAAGACACCTTCAGGCCGGGGGAAAAGGTAAGGGTATCACTTAATGCAAAGGCTTGTGAGGCAATTGAAGACGAGGCAATCGAACTTGCAGTGGCAGTCCTGGACGAGGCCGTATTTGATTTATTGTTTCAGGGGAATGACCTGTTTGATCCTTATAAGGGATTCTATCATCTCGATGAACTGGACGTGAGCAATTACAGCCTCCTGACAAGGCTTGTGGGACGTCAGAAATTTGAGAAAAAGGGTGCCTCAGCAGGAGGAGACGGAGGCGCAGACCTGAGCCTGCGTTCCGAGTTTAAGTTTGTCAGCTACTGGAATCCCTCTCTTGAGGCTGACGCCAAAGGCAATGCTGTTATCGAATTTGAATGCCCGGACAATCTTACATCCTGGCGTATTTTTGTAATGGCTGTTACACCGTCCGACAGGATGGGGCTTGGTTACAGCAGCTTCAAGGTAAACCGTCCTACAGAGGTAATGCCTGTCATGCCCAACCAGGTTACTGAAGGGGACAGTTTCAGTGCGGGATTCAGTGTTATGAATCGTACGGAAAACAATCGGGAGTTGACAGTCACAGTCAATCTTTCAGGCTCAATAGATGACACAACTACTCCTGTATCCAGAAGTGATAAAATAATATTGCCTCCCTATGAACGAAAAACGGTCTATATGCCGGTACAGACAAAAGGATCCGGAAAGATAGAATTCAGGGTGACAGCTGGTGACAGCAGTGACAGGGACGGCCTGTACCATCATATCCCCGTCAGGAGACTTCAATCGCTTGAAACTTCCATGAACTACGGGACGCTCCTTGACCAAGACATTGAAGAGGAAATCATGTTCCCCGAAAATATCCATGGGGATATGGGCAAGGTGTCTGTTTCAGCTGCTCCGACAGTAATCGGGAAAGTTGATGGTGCTTTCCGTTACATGAGGGACTATCCGTATGGATGCTGGGAACAGAAGCTGAGCAGGGGTGTAATGGCTTCTCACTATGCAAACATGCGCAGATACCTTCCTGAGGATTGTTCATGGGATGGCGCTGAGCTGCTGCCGGAGAATGTCCTCTCAGAGGCTGCCGATTTTCAGGCGCCTAACGGAGGCATGGCCTATTTTGTTCCGAAGGATTCCCATGTGTGTCCATACCTGAGCGCTTATACGGCACTTGCCTTCAAATGGCTGAGAAAGGGCGGCTGCGTGATTCCGGAAATTGTGGAGAAGAAACTCCATGAATATCTTAAAAATATACTCCGTCATGATGCTTTTCCGGAGTATTTCTCAAAAGGCATGGTTTCAACTGTCAGGGCTGTAGCCCTGGCAGCCCTTGCCGGAAGCGATGTCGTTTCCATCAATGATCTTTACAGATTTTTTCCCTCTGTCCCGTCCATGTCCCTTTTCGGCAAGGCACATTTCCTTCTGGCAGCACTCGAACTGAGAGGCGCTGAGGATATCATCAACGAAGTGTTTACACGGATACTGGCACATGCTGAACAGACAGGAGGAAAATTTCACTTTAATGAAGAACATGACAACGCCTATGGGCGGATTTTGTCCACCCCAATGAGAACCGCATCAGCAATACTCAGCGCCATAAGCGCCCTTTCGGCAGAGAAAGAATATTCTGAACTGGCTGGAGACATACCATTCAGGATTGTACGAAACATCATCCAGAGAAGGAGCAGTCGTGACCAATGGGAAAACACGCAGGAAAACATCTTCTGCCTTAGCGCACTTATTGATTATTCGAAGATTTTTGAACAGGAGTCTCCCGATATGACGGTAAGAGCATTCCTGGACGCTGCGCCTGTGGGCGGGAAATACTTCTCAGAACTGCAGAGTGCGCCCTTTGTCTTTGAAAAACCTGTTGCCAGAGATGACCCCGGAAAGAAAAGTAAGATTACGATCAGGCGTGAAGGGAAAGGGCGGCTGTACTACTCTGCCGGAGTGACCTTTGCTCCTCTGAAGCCCAACGCCGAACGCATCAATGCGGGAATGGAAATCCGCAGGGAATACAGTGTCTTTCGTGACAATGAGTGGGTTCTTCTTACGAGCCCTGTGAAGGTCAGGCGCGGAGAACTTATCCGGGTGGATATCTTCCTTTCTCTACCCGGGGAACGCAACTTTGTGGTGGTTTCAGATGCTGTACCCGGAGGTCTGGAACCGGTGAACCGGAATCTGGCAACTGCTTCAGCTGTAGATGCTTCTATGGCAGATGAATTCGAGGCTGCACCCGGGTCATGGTGGTACAGTATTAAGGATTGGCATTCATTTAATGAATCCCGCTGGTTTTTTTATCATCAGGAACTGGGTCATGATTCGGTAAGATTTTATTCCGATTACCTTTACCCTGGCAATTACCATTTGTCTTATGTCTCTCAGGCCATCGCTTCAGGAGAATTTGTGACAGCGCCTGTTCACGCAGAGCAATTATATGACCCTGATGTTTACGGAAAGGGACTTGCGGGGATTTTAGAGGTTACGGAAAGTAAGGAAAATTAATAAATCAGGAAGCTTTAACTTTTTTGAGGACTTAAAATTATATCAGAACAGTTGATTACACTGAACCTGAGACGCCATGAAGGGAAGACGGACTAACATTCTTATTACCCTGTTTTTAGGGTTTATTGCTGCCTGCGGGCTTATGGTGGTAAAGACCCGTAACGACCTCATGCCTGTTCCGCAATCCCTGGCGGCGGTTATTTCGGATGTCAGCAGACAGCAGGTGCTTGATCGCTGCGGAAGGCCGCTCACCATAACATATCAGAACCGCTGGAATATCCATGAATATGTCCCTCTGCACAAAATCCCCGGCTTCCTGCAGCAGGCCTTTATTATCTCTGAAGACAAGCGGTTTTTTAACCACCATGGCATAGACTGGCAGGCACGTCTTAACGCCTTCCGGAAGAATATTTTTTCTCTGAAAGCAGTGCGGGGAGCAAGCACAATTACAGAACAGGTGGTAAGGCTGATCCATCCGCGTCCGCGCACAATATGGTCGAAATGGCTGGAAGGGATTGAGGCCGCCCGTCTGGAATCAAATGTTACAAAAGCTGATATACTTGAATTTTATCTTAATCAGGTGCCCTATGCATCGCATCGTCGCGGCGTAGTTCAGGCTGCGGCCCACTATTTCAACAGGGATATGCACACTCTGAGCAGGAAAGAGATGCTTGCACTTGTTGTCCTTGTAAGGGCTCCGTCAGGCATGGACCTGCATAAAAATCCGGGCGCTGTGGAGACTTCTGTTGCACTGCTGTCAGCAAGACTCAGGCAGGCAGGCCTTCTTTCCATTGGGCAGCATAATCGAATTGCTGATGAAGAGCTGGCTCTGGATCGTTCAGGGCTTTCTATCCCTGCAGCTCACTTTGTATGGAGTATCCTCAGAAATCAAAATTCGGACGGTACCCATGATCAAAGCCGTATCAGGACAACCCTTGACGGAGACCTGCAAAAAACCATACAGGACATTATCGACCAGCATATGAAGGGTCTGAAAAACAGGTGCATTAACAATGCGGCCGCCCTTGTTGCGGACCACACAACCAGCGAGATAATTGCATGGGTAGTTGCCGGCAACTCAATTGAACAAATTCCCGGTGCCTTCATTGACCCGGTTATAACTCCCAGGCAACCGGGATCTGCCCTCAAGCCATTTCTCTATGCCCTGTCTCTTGAATACGGATGGACGGCAGCAACCGTAATCGATGACTCACCTCTCAAGGAACCGGTCGGAACAGGTCTCCATTCCTATAATAATTACAGCAGGTCTTTTTACGGGCCTGTATCCTTACGTGAGGCCCTCGGGAATTCAATGAATATACCTGCCTTGAGGACAATCCGGTTTACCGGTGCAGATAACTATTTAATCAGGCTGAGAGATTTGGGTTTTGAGAGCCTTGACCAACATCCCGGTTTCTATGGAGACGGCCTGGCCCTTGGCAACGGCGAGGTAACCCTGCTTGAGCTTGTGCAGGCCTATACCGTGCTGGCCCGCAGGGGTTCCTTTATTTCTCTGACCGCCTTGAATGACCACTCAGTGCAGAGGGCATCAAAGCAGATTTTCTCTGAAGAAGTCACCTCTATTATAGCAAATATCCTGTCCGATCCTGAGGCCCGGAAACTTGAATTCGGCACCGGAAGCCTTCTTCGGTTTCCCGTGCAGACCGCTGTAAAAACCGGCACATCGAGCGATTACAGGGATGCATGGGCAATCGGCTTCAACTACAGATATACAGCCGGTGTGTGGATGGGAAACCTGGATCGGAGACCGACAGACGGAATTACAGGTTCTGTCGGTCCGGCACTTGTGTTGAGGGCCGTATTCTCCGAACTCACCAGGTTTGAACAGACTCAGCCCCTTTACATAAGCCCGAAATTGATCAGAATGGATATCTGCCGAAATCCGGTTTCTGAGACCGGAGGACCGTGCCTGAAAAAGACTGAATGGTTCATTCCGGGGACAGAAAATGCACTCGAGGAGCCTGAAGAGACAAGGGAGACCATCGGTCTCCGCCAGCCGAATAATGGACTTGAGCTGGCCCTTGACCCAAGAATACCTGCTGAAGAACAGGCGTTTGAGTTTCTGATAGAGGGTGTCAGCAATAAGGACAGGGTGGAATGGGTTGTCAACGGCGCTGCTGTTGCAATTACATCAGGTGGAAAATACTGCTGGCCTCTTAAAAAGGGCCGTCACAGGGTTAAGGCGGCTTCATGGCGGGATGGGCATAAAATGCCCGATACTGCTGAAGTTGTATTTTTTGTGAAATAAGAAATGAAAGATATATGTTTGATTGGTTCAGATGCATATATTCCAGCCTGTCAATGCAAACAAAAAGAAATCAGCGGCCCGTCAAAAAAGTGCTGGCTTTTTTGATCCGAACCTGTAAAAGAGCATTTATGTGAATATAGTTCATGTTTGATCCGGCAGCAGATTGTGAAGGAGAATAGATATGAGATTGCACCATATTGCTGTTGTTGTTAAGGATATATCCAAAAGCATAAAAACCTATGAAAATATCCTTGGACTCGATACCGTTGCAAAACCAGGTGAGGACCCTGTCCAGAAAGTCAATGCAGCCTTCCTTGATCTGGGATGGGGTGATGGAATTACCCTTGAACTGCTTGAGCCGACAGCACAGGACTCACCTGTCATGAAAAGCCTGGGCCGCGGTGGAGGACTTCATCACCTCTGCTTTGAAGTGGATGATATCGATGAAGAGATAAGAAAGGTAAAGGAAAGAGGAGCAAGGGTTGTGTGTGAGCCGGTCTCTGCATGCGGTTTTGATAATCGCCGGATTGCCTTTGTCTTTCCTGTGGACAATATTCTGGTTGAATTTGTGGAAAAAGAAAAGTCATAATTGAACCTGGAAAGCAGCAGGGATCACGCGTAACAACTGGTAAAAAGGATTCTTTATGAAACGATTATGCTATCTCATTATTGGCTTGACTCTCATTTTTTCGGGCTGCTCGGCACAGAAAGACATTATCTTTCAGACATCAACAATAGATGCCCTTCTGGCCGGCCTGTACGACGGAGATATGTCATGCGGTGATCTCATGAAACACGGCGATCTTGGAATAGGTACCTTTGACGCTCTTGACGGTGAAATGATCCTTCTTGACAGCAGGATATATCAGATAAAGGCCGATGGAAGAGTCTATGAGCCTGACTCTTCACTTAAGACTCCTTTTGCCACTGTATGCTTTTTCAAACCTGAAAGGGTTCTCAAAATCGGCACAAGCATGGATTATGAAGACATTGAAAGGCTGATTGATCAAGCAGCTCTGAATCAGAATCTCTTCTGCGCCATCAGGATTACAGGGAATTTCAAGTCTATGAAGACAAGAAGCGTTCCGGCTCAGAAGAAACCCTATCCGCCACTGAGGGCAGTAACATCTGATCAGCCCGAATTCGATATGAAAAATGTTTCCGGTACAATAGTCGGATTCAGGTGCCCCCCTTATGTTAAAGGTGTAAATGTTTCCGGATATCACCTTCATTTCATCAGCAGCGACAAAAACCAGGGTGGTCACATCCTGAGTTTCGAAATGTTTGAAGGCAGATGCGAGATCGCTGTCCTTAACCAGTTTTTTCTCAGGCTTCCTGAAGATATTAAAGCCTTTGGCAATGCCGATCTTTCAAAGGACAGGAGTAAGGATTTGAAGGAAGTGGAAAAAGGAGATACCAGGAAAAATTAACCTTGTCAATATCCCGCGAAAAGAACATCGGTGTGTTATTCGCCCTTGCCGCTTACGGGTTCTGGGGGTTTGTCCCCTTTTATTTTAAGGCCGTGGGCCATGTTCCAGCAATGGAGATTCTAACTCACCGGATTATCTGGTCTGTCCCAATGACTGCAATCCTGATTGCATTCGCTAAAGACTGGCCTAAGCTCAAAGAAGCCCTTTCTTCTCCCGGCGTATTGAGGACCCTTTTCATTACCGCGCTTCTCGTGGCCACGAACTGGCTTGTTTTTATTTATGCAGTTAATACGGGCAGGGTCCTCCAGGCAAGCCTTGGTTACTATATCTGTCCGCTCGTAAACGTTTTACTGGGTGTTATTTTTCTCAGGGAGAGACTTCGCCGCCTCCAGGTTTTATCTGTACTCTTTGCAGCCGCAGGGACAGCAATCATAACAATTCACTACGGCAGGATTCCATGGATCGCACTTTATCTGGGGATTACTTTCAGCACATACGGACTATTAAGAAAAACTATCCGAATTGAATCAGTCAACGGGCTTTTTATGGAGACCTCCATGATGTTTCCCTTTGCAGCAGGGTACCTCGTCTATCTGGGAATAAACGGGAGCATATCATTCGGAACCATTGACTCTAAGACTACTTTGCTTCTGATCCTGGCAGGAGCTGTTACTACATTTCCTCTGGTCTGGTTTACAAGCGCAGCCAGGCGGCTTCAATATACAACCATGGGTCTTATACAGTACATTGCCCCGAGCCTGATGTTCCTTCTGGCGGTATTCAGGTACCAGGAGCCCTTCACCATGATTAATTTCATGTCCTTCGGGTGTATATGGGCCGGGCTTGCGATCTATGTTTTTGATACAATACTGCTCCGCCGTTTTCATCATATATGAATGCCCTGATATGCAGACATATCTTTATTTCAAGACAGAAATTTACAGGTTATGGATACCGGAACAGGCAGAAATGTATAGTACTCTCCCGGATCAGGCATGGCAGGTTAGATTGAAGACAAGGCATTAGGCTTACTTTACACGGGACATATATTCCCCTGTTTCGGTGTTTACCTGGATAAAATCTCCTGTGGACAGATATTCAGGGATCTGCAGACTATGACCATTTGAAAGCCTGGCGGTTTTGTTGCGGCTGGTTACTGTTGCGCCTTTCACAGCAGGGGCGGTTTCTACGATTTCCAGATCAACTGAGGCGGGCAGTTCGACAGCAATAATCTGGCCGCTTATGAGCAGGGCCGTAATCCCCTCTAACCCCTCAGCCAGCCACTGAACCTGATCTTCCATGCTCTCGGAAGAAAGAGAATACTGTTCGTAATTCTCCAGGTCCATAAATGTATAGATTTCCTGTTCCTTGAAAATATAGCTGACACGGCGTCTTTCCAAATCCAGTTCTTCAAGAAAGTCATTACCCTTATATGTGTGATCAATCCTCTGGCCGGAAGGGATACCGGAAAAGCGGATCTTATAAAGCGTATTTGCCCCTCTGGCGGAGGGTGTCTGGACCTCAATCTTTTTTACCTGATAAGGAAGTCCGTTAATCTGCACGATATTCCCTTTTTGGAGGTTGCAGGCCTTTGGCATAAGAAAACTCCTTGGTCCGGATAGAAATGAGATTTTATTGTTATTGTCCAGGAATAATTTTTGGACTCATGTATATAGAAAACAATAGGGCTGAGTGTCAAACAATAATTTAAGGGTTTTGAAAAGTTCAGTTTCGTCTTCCGCCTTGCTCAAATTTTTTGCCTTTGCATTTATCCTCAAACTTGCAAAATCAGGCCAATAGTATTATTGTGGATTTCAAGCAAACAGGGTTCAATATTTCTTCCATCATTCAGCCAGGAAAGGAGGAACATTATGTTAATGAAAATACGAGTATCAGGCTGTTTTATTTTTATTTTCATAAGCGTTATTGCAATTTTTTTTACACTGTTGACGGATGATTCTTTAGCCCGCCGTCCTCCAAAAAAGGTTGTCGTTGCCCCTCCAAGGGCGGTCCGTCACGGCCATGTGATTCCAAGACTTCCTCCGGAACACAGGAGGGTGTGGCATAATAAAAATGCTTATTTCTATCATGGCGGTGTTTTTTATAGACCTGGCCCATCAGGCTTCATAGTTGTAAGGCCCCCTGTCGGGGTTGTCGTTACAAATCTGCCTGTTGGTTTCAGGAGGTTATGGATCGGGGGCACAGGGTTTTATGTTTATGGGGATGTTTTTTATCGCAGGGTTCCAAACGGATATGCAGTTATTGAAACTCCTCCCCAAGTGATTGTCGAAGATTCGTCTGACCTGGTTCAACCTGCTGTTTCTGCGACAGGCAAGGTTTCGGTTGCCGTTGAGGTTTTGAACGTCAGATCAGGTCCGAGCCTTATGCATCCCACTATCTTTCAGATCCAGAAGGGCTACATAATGGAAATTCATGGTAAATCGGACGGATGGTTGTATGTGCTGCTGCCTAATGGAGAATACGGCTGGGTAATGAAGGAATTCACAACCCTGGTAGAACCGCCTGCAAGCGGATAGAGTATAAACCATATCCTGATATTAAAGTTTCATGGCATCCGGCTTGTATTAAGTTAAGGTAAAAATCCTGCCTGCCGGAGTTATATTGGATGATTTATATGTCAGGCAACTCTTCCCATAAGTTCAAATGAGCAAAAAACGAAAAGTTACCATAGTAGTTGAGAACAGAGCCGGCGAAAACGGTATTGTTCCGGAGCATGGGATCTGCCTCTGGATAGAGACCGGGGACAGTAAAGTAATTTTTGATACAGGTCAGGGCGGTGTCTTGTTGAATAATGCATCAGTTCTTGGAATTCCTCTTGACAAGGTCGGACATGTTGTTCTGAGTCATGGGCATTATGATCACACCGGGGGATTGAAAGCCCTCTTGCCGGAATCCGGCAATCCAAAGGTTTATGCTCACTCTGCGGCATTCCGGCCCAAGTTTGCATGCAACTTGTATGGACAGGGCAACTCCATTGGTATGCCTTCATCCAGCCTGAAATCTATACAGACGCATGCAGGTGAAGTTGTTTTTACTGAAAGGCCCACACAGATAACTGAAGGCCTTTTTGTCACAGGCGAAATTCCGCGTGTAACAGATTTTGAAGATACTGGCGGCCCTTTTTTCCTGGATGACAGATGCACAGAACCAGATCCGTTTCCTGATGACCAGGCCCTTTTTTTTGATACATCAGAAGGAACAGTTGTTCTTGTCGGCTGTGCCCATGCAGGCATTGTTAATACGCTGCTCTATATCAGACAACTTACACAGGGCAAACCTATTCATGCTGTATTGGGGGGTATGCACCTTCTTTCAGCTTCACCTGTGAGAATGGAGCGCACAATCGAATTTCTGAACCGCCTGGATCCTGATATTCTGTGCCCGGGGCACTGCACAGGCAATAGCGCAATGGCAGAGTTATGGGAGGCCTTCCCCCGGAAATTTATTCCATGCTATGCAGGCAGGTCCTTTAAATTTAATTGAGATGGGGGCTGATTATTTACCATTATGATTTGCTTTAGCAGGATTGGAATAGACATTAATGATCTATCTTAAAGAAATCCGGAAGCTTGTGGGCTCAACCAGGATATTTGTTCCTGGTGTACGCGCAATAATTATTGATAGTGAAGGAAAAATACTCTTACAGCACAGAAAGGATAATTCCCTGTGGGGATTGCCAGGTGGTTCTGTTGAGTTGGATGAGACTGCCTTTGAGGCGTTAAAAAGGGAGGTAAAAGAAGAGACCTCACTTGAAGTTCTCGAAGCTGAACCTATGGGGCTTTACTGCGGTCCTGGTCAGAAGTTTTCTTATCCAGGCGGTGATATGGTTCAGTGCTTTGCAATTGCATTTATTGTTCGCAAATGGAAGGGCCAGCCGAATGCGGATGGCGTGGAAGGTTCCGATGTGCATTTCTTTCCTATTTCAGATATGCCTGAAAACATTGTGCCTGTACACATTCAGACGCTTGAGGACTATAAAGTGTACAAAGGACATTTTCTATTGTCAGGATAGTATAATTTGTTTGCATAAACTGAAAAAAGTTTGAAGGCATCAGGTGTCATGAATTCTCATGGTTTCTGGTAATTGTTCCAGGGGTCCGGAGATCAAAGATTATAATAATGCAAAACCCGGAACTCTGAACCCCTTAACGGCAGAAATAATTTCAGTTGTTATGACTCAGAAGATTTAGACTCAAGCTCCTCAATGCGTTTTTGTATGGCATCAAGTTCATCCTTTACGGCATCAGCTTCATTCCTTAGCATATTAACTTCATCTTCAGGGTTCGTGTTGTATGGATATGAATAAGGGGCATTGAAGCCTGGCCCGTACCATGCCCCTGCAGGAGCATAAGCGCGTTGCCATCCAAAACCTCTCCCGGAGCCACGACCCCAGCCAAAACCATTGCCATAGCCTCCTCTGAAGCCACGGCCTCTTCCAAATCCCCGTCCGTAACGCGGGCCCCAATAACCGGCGCCCCCTGCTGGACCCGGACCATAGGAAGCCCCGTAAGGATTGCAGTAACCTCTGCCGCCTCCAGTCATAGAACCCATTCCTGCAGGTCCTGTTCCATCAAATCCTGGCATATTGAACACCTCCTTTCTTCATATAATTAATAAATCCGCCCCCGGCGGTGTCTTCCTCTTCCCCTGGGTGGCATGTCAAAATTTCCACCCTCGATTCTAAGGGTTTTGCCCATAACCAGGGCATCAGCAATAATTGCCCTTGCCTCACCCAGTATCCTTCCAAAGGTTTGTCGTGAGACATTCATCATCCTGGCTGCTGTCTCCTGATCCAGTCCTTGGAAATCGTTCAGCCTGATGGCCTCAAGGCCCTCTATGGGCAGCACAACCTCCTGTCTTCCCCAGGGCGGAACCCCGTTGGGGAAAAAGGCATCAACAATGGGACGTCCCTGGACAAATCTCAGTTTTCTCGGCCTGGGCACTGCAACCTCCTGTTATGAGCTTGTGCTCATAATATAACCCTTCATATTAAATTGTCAAGCTTTTTATTGAGCATATGATTATAATCGGCCTGATACTAACCCTGGTGAACTGATGAATCAATTAGTAAGGGGACTGGTTACAGC
>JAFGMQ010000134.1 GCA_016927455.1 Deltaproteobacteria bacterium | reverse complement strand
CTGGCGATCTCTTCCATTATTTCAAATGCCGCTTCCTTGTCGCCGAACTTTCTGTATCCGGCATCCATTGCAACTGCAATGGCAACCCCTGTATTCATCGTATCAAGGCCAATATCATCACAGAGAAAATCAAGGCGGGCTATTGTGTCAAGATCATCAATAGCAGTCATTCCGCCCATTGACCAGACGGTTTCGTACTCAATTGAGCTTGAAACATAATTGCCGTCCTTGTCATTAAAAACATTGGAGCAACGGATAATACATTGAGAACAACCGACATGTCCGACCTGTCCACCTCTTTCCTTTATTGTATTTGCAAGGGCCTCGCCGCTGATCTTCTGCCATGATTCATACTCACCTTTTGTAGCATTATAACAGGGAAATGCGCCCATGAGGTTTACCGGGGCCACAAGGGCCGGTGTGCCGAAGTTGGGAAGAAGTTCTCCTTCAAAGGGATTTGCCTTGACCAGGCTGGCGAATTCTTTTGTGACAGCGCTGAATGTATCCTTGTCAAATACCGGATCGGTCTTTTTACCCCCCTGTGGGATGATAACCGCCTTAAGACCTTTTGCGCCCATGACAGCGCCCATCCCGCCTCTTCCGGCAGCCCTGCAGGGACGTTTATCTACATCGCTGGACTGAATGGATGCAGATTTCATCCCGTATTCACCCGCAGGACCTATGCAAAGCACCGCATTTTTATCACCATATTTTTCATGCAGTTTTTCCACAAGAGCATAGGTCCTCATTCCCCTGTATTCTTTCGCGTCTATCAATTCGGCGTTTCCTTCAAGGTCCAGCTTCAGGATGCTCAAATCTCCATCAGCAGCCTTTCCATCCACGATAATAGCGCCAATAGCAAGGCGACCCAGGGCTGCTCCGGCAGTACCCCCTACATTGGCCTCCTTAATGCCTCCGGTTAATGGACTTTTGGCGCCAATAGAAACCCTGCTCGAATTAAACATGTTTGTCCCGCAGAACATGCCCGTTGCAAAGATGAGTTTATTGTCGGGTCCCAGCGGGTCACAGGTAGCAGGGACTTCATTATTTATCATGATTGAAGTCAACCCCCTTCCTCCAACTCCTGTGTATTCTTCAGGCATCGCTTCAATCCTGATTGACTTGTCATTCATATTCACCCTGATAAAATTCATATAGCTATCCTCCTGTAGAAAAATTTTTTTTTGAAGTCCTGTTATATTTAATATAAGGAAGTATATGAACTCGATGAATTCAAGTCAATTGAAAAACATTTAAATATACAGTAATATCAATATGTTAGGTCAATTTTGACATATGGCAAGCTAGATACAAAAGGTATAAGCCTCTTTTTGCACACCAAATGCCGGCAGCCGAAAAAAATAGGCTGGCTTGTCGATATTTATAAACTGATTAACTTTTATACATTATACTGGGGCACGCATGTTGCATATTTATTATGGATAGTCTGGCTTTTTAAAAAGGCATAATAATAGATCGGTAGATTCTTTTATGAAAAAAGAGAAGAAGAAATATTCAGAGAAGGATGTTACCCTGTCTTCTGCTAGTAAAAAGAGAAAAAAAGGGATTAAAATCCTTTTTGCAGAAGATGAGATAATCAATCAGAATATTGTAAAAAGTATTCTTGATCGGCTCGGCTATAGACTAGATACAGTATCAAACGGAAGAGATGCGCTTAAGGCTTTGGAACAGGAATCATACGATCTGGTTATCATGGACTGCCAGATGCCTGAAATGGACGGATACGAAACAACCAAAGAGATACGTAATCCTGATTCTAAGGTCCTCGATCACAAGGTCCCGGTTGTTGCCTTTACAGGTCATACAATGGACGATGATAAAGAAAGATGCATAAATGCCGGGATGGATGATTTTCTTACAAAACCCGTAAAACCGCTGGATCTATCTGTCATGGTTGAAAAATGGATATTGAAACGCTTACCTGTAAAGACGGAACCTTCTACTGTTCAGGAAGCGGATACAGGCGAAGACATATTTGATCTTTCCGTGCTGATGGAAAATCTTTCCGGTGATATGGCGCTTATACATGGTATACTTAACGACTTTTTAAAATATATACCAGGCAAAACTTCAGCACTCAAAAAAGCCTGTAAAAATGGTGACAGCCCTGCTGTAAGGCATGAAGCCCACACCATAAAAGGGTCATCTGCGAATATTGGCGCCATGTCTCTTAAAAAAATTGCTCATCAGATAGAGATTGCAGGACAGAATGGAGACCTCATGGGTGTTGATTTACTTCTTGCACAGTATGATGAACAGCTTGATCTATTGAAAAATGCAATAAACTTTATCAGGGTTAAAACATAGAAGCCTTTCATAACCGCCCAAAGCAGTATCTCAAGATAAGATTTTCAATTGTTTATCCATATATTATAGCATTGGGTATCTCGCTCTTTCGATCGTCCCCGGGGCGAGGCCTCCATACTGCCAACACTGCGTGTATATTCTTTTCCTCGGGGTCTATATTTCATCCGATCGCTCCGAACTCTGATACTTGCTAAAACTTGAAATACTGTTCAATGCCTTGACTGAAGCCATTTCAAGACTGTCGATCACCTGTCCTGTGGTTGAGGTCAGCTTGGCATGCAGAAGCAAAAGGGGAATTGCAGCCATAAGACCAAAAGCCGTGGTATTCATTGCCACGGAAATACTGGCGGACAGCAGGTCGGCCTTTTCCGCCGGATTGGCGTTTGCAACTGCCGTGAAGGCTTCTATAAGCCCCATGATGGTGCCCAGTAATCCTAAAAGTGTTGCGATATTTGAGAGTAAAGCCACGTAGGAGGTACGCTTCTCAAGCCTTGGAATAATCTCCATCATGCTTTCTTCCATCGCGATCTCTACGTCTTCACGACGGCGGACAGCGCTATGGCGGGCAAGCCCCATACTCAGCATCTGTGAGATGGTTGAGTTATCGTTATTGACTGCGGCTTTTACTTTTTCAAACTGCCCTTTTGTCAGTAAAGGATATAGTGTATTCCATTTTTTCCGGTTGATGTTACGGACGCGGATCAAATGAAACCAGCGTTCAAGCGCTATTCCCATTCCTGTTAGAAAAACAAACAGGATCGGGTACATAAATATCCCACCCTTATGAAAAAACTGTATCAATGAATTGATGCCCATTTTTTACTCCTTCTCTTTCTATTCCTACTTTAATATTTATTTCATCTATAACTAACCTGCAGGCAGAAAATCAATGGGATACAGGATCGTTATTGCCGGAACACCCTCTTTAGCGCCGAAATTGAATTTTTCAATACGTTCCACGATATTGGCGACAAGTTCAGGAGATGCAAGGTCTGTTGATTCCACTTTGCACATGGATAAAGAACCATCAGGTTCAATGCTGATACGCAGTAAAATTTTACCCCGCAGGGTAGGATCCTTGCGCAGTTCCCTGTTGTAGATTCTGTAAAGCGTGGCCTTGTACCGGTCGAATACTATCTGTATCTCCTCGTCTGTCCTTCCGGCAGCAACCCCATCACTCAGCGGACGACTTGATTCTTCTATGTCCGCTATTGAACTTTCCACATTTTCAAAACCCGATCCATCACCTGTACTTCCGCCCCTTCCAATGCCGCTTCCTCCGAGGCCATTACCATCACCACTGCCAACATTGCGGCTTACATTGGCGTAACTGATACCACCGCTTGAACCGCCTTTAGCCTGTATGGAGATAATGGAACGCTGTGCTACAGCCTGTCCGGCTACAAATGGACTGTCTTTTCTCAATCGTGCCTCAGTCCCGAGTTTGGCAATGGGGGTTTCATCCATCAGGTCAGAAAAGGCATTCTTAAAAGCAAGCACGCCTACACGCTCAGCTTTTTTTCTGGCCGCCTTGACACCGTCACCGCCACCGGCAACTTCTTTTGCCCTTGTCTTATCGGATTTTATTTTAGGTTCGTTATCTTCCGCTTTTTGGGCTAGTTCCTGCTTTTTTGGTGCAGGCTTTGTTTCATCCCTGGGTTGTTCAGGCGGTTCTTCCTTTTTCTCCGCCACCTGTCTGGGCGGCGGCACCGGTTTAATGGGTTCCTTTTTAACAAGCTTTGCCAGCCGTTCAGGAATTTCAACCACCTGCATCTCCCGCTCAAGCACAGGAACCTTCACTACATGGAATACTGTGCCAAAAACAAAACTCACAAGAAGGGCTACGAGCACAGCCTTTCGGAAACGTTTCTCGCTTTCAGCATCTTTTGTCCATGGCATGACCATCTCGCGAAAAGGAAGAGATGTTATCTCCCTTTCGATAACAAATTCCTCTTTGCGCCTTTCATCACGCTCATAGGCATCTCGAACAAGCTCATTAAGATCATCCAGTTCATTGAGCTGTTTATCTATCCGGGATTTCAGGGACTCCTGCATTTTCAGGATATCACTGATCTCGCTGTCAAACCTTGTGATCCGATCTCGCGCAAGATTCAGGTGATCTTCAGCCTTTCCGTTAACAGATAGACCTTCCCAGAAAAGTTCACCTGCGCCCAGATTCGAGAGGTTTTCAAGAGCCGAGCATACCTCACCCAGGGCGTTGAAACGCTCCCTGGAAACAGAGTATTTGTCTATCTCTGTTTCTACAACGTGCAGTTCATCCTCGAGACCCTCGATTATCTTTTGAGTTTTCTCGATCTGCCCGTTAAGGGGGGCCAATTCTTCTGCTAATATTGTTGTATCCACTTTATTACCATTAATTTTGTGCATCCTTCTGGTTCACGGCAAGAGATATCTTGCCGTATCCGGAAGATGTGCAGGTTGACATTATTCTTTTAAGCGCTCTGAACGGAATACCCTTGTCCGCAAGAATTGTTACTTCCTTGCTGTCGACGGCTGCTTTCGTGTTTATACCGATGATATTTCGCTCAAGATGGGTCAGTCGATCGGATATCTCGGGGATATCCCCGGTATTGGTATCCAGAAGCTGTGCCGTGCTGACAACAGCCTTTCCCTGAACCAGTACATCTTCGGGACTGACCAGGATAACAACCGTCTCCCTCGGTTTTGCCTCTACAGTAGAGTCTGGAAGTTTGATCTGTTTTGGCGCCTCAATAATTTCACTGCTCCCTGAATGAAAAAGAAGGAAAAAGACCAGTATCGTAAATACATCCATCAGAGAGGTTAGGGGCAGGTTTTGTACCCTTTTCTTATTGCGTGACATCCTTTTCATGCGTCGACTGTTTTTCATGGTGCATCTCCTATCGATACTTCAGGGAACAGTATAATTTTTTTAACCTCATCCCCTTCATCAATTTTCCTCTCGGCGCCCCGTACTGTGTCCATGACCTGTATCAGCTGGTCATACTCGATATCAGGCTCCAGCAGAATAGTGGCGTCTTCTTTTTCAGGATACTGTGCCTTGAGACGTATGAGTAAATCTGCAAGCAGTCCCAAATCATGATTACCTTCTTTTTTGGGAATCGCGGCTTCAACAGCCGTACCATTGGCTATCTCCAGGCCGGCCTCACGCACAATCACCTCGATGGCGAAATTTTGATTCACCGTACTTTCACCCCCAGCACTGGTTGGAATCCTGAGTTCCTGTATGGCTACCCTGGAAAAAACCGCGCTTATAAGTAAAAAAGGGATAAGCACAACCATCAGATTCAGGAAAGTGGTGATATTCAGCTCAGGCGTTTCCACCATTCGCTTTTTATAGCGGATTCTTTTAGCCATAATTAACTCTCTTCGAATTTACGTCTTGCAAAACTTGAAATGTTATTCAATGCTTTTACAGACGCCATCTCCAGGCTGTCTATGATCTGACCTGTAGCTGAGGTTATCTTGGCATGAAACAACAGTAACGGAATCGCAGCCATCAGGCCGAATGCCGTGGTATTCATTGCCACCGAAATACTGGCTGACAGCAGGTCAGCCTTTTCAGCCGGGTTAGCGTTGGCGACAGCCGTAAAGGCCTCTATCAGGCCCATAATTGTTCCAAGTAATCCTAAAAGTGTTGCAATGTTTGAGAGAAGAGCAACATATGGTGTACGTTTCTCCAGTTGAGGGATGATTTCCATCATGCTCTCCTCCATTGCTATCTCAATATCTTCACGCCTTCTGACAGCGCCCTGACGAGCCAGTCCCATACTCAGCATCTGTGAGATACTGGAGTTGTCTTTGCTTACCATATCCCTCGCCCTGTCAAAATCACCCTTCACAAGCAAAGGGTTGATCTGTGTCCACATCTTCTGGTTTGCATTGCGTACACGGGTCAACTGGACAAGGCGTTCAAACGCAATAGCAATACCAATTGTGAATACAAGCAGAATAGGGTACATGAATATTCCCCCCTTCTGAAAAAATGCAACTAATGAATAAAATCCCATGATTTGCCTCCTGATAATTTTGATTATTTTTTATTACTGATTTCATAAAACTCCAGTTTCCGCTTGAAAACATCGCGGTCCAAAGGAGCGTCCTTTTCATTGAGAGCCATGTTCAAATCGGTCTTAAGGCCTATCTCGGAACTCTTCCATGGGACTATATACAGTGATTTTGGAGCTTCATCGTTTCCCACAATAGACATTCCGGATAATTCCTTTGTTTCCGGGTCGCTTTTTTCAACCGTGTCTGGTTTGATCTCTTTCCTTTCATCCTTAACCGTCTTTTTATCATCCTCAGCCATTGATGCCGGAGCGTTTAAAAGGGCAATAAAGAGAAAAAATATTATTATTTTTAACATTATGCTGCCTCCTATTGATCAAGTCCCAGCCGAATACGAAGATCGGCAATCCAGATTTTAACCTTCTCATCTTCAGGGACATAACCGTAATAAATTTCATAGTGTTCAAGTGCCTTTTCAGGATCATTCAGGTAAAGATCGTAAAGTATTCCAAGGTTCCTGTGCACAGGGTAGTAGCCGGGATATCCTGCAAGCGCCTGTTCAAATATATTTCGCGCCTCATCAAACTTACCTTCTTTTCTAAGGAGCAGGCCGTACTGGTTGCATGCTACCGGATGACCGGGAAAAATCGTCAGTGCATTTTTATATTGGTTCGCTGCCTTTTCATTATCGCCAGTGTGTTGATAGGCAATCCCCAGATCTATATAAGGAGCCGTAACGTCAGGCGAACTTTGGACCAGCTTCTCCAGGATTTCTATGGCCCTGTCATATGATTCCCCGTTCAGCAAAAGGACAGCTTCTTCGAAATCATTCCTGGCCGATTCATCCATATTAGCAGTTTCGTTTATGACAAACCCTCTTCCCACATCTTCAATCCCTGATGGACTTTTATCAGCCGGCTCAGCAGGTTGAGGGGATTCAGGCTTAAGCATGACGCATCCTGCTAACAGTAGCAGCAGTGTCAGGGAGACAGAGAACATAGCCGAATGGTAAATTGCTCTTTTTCTAATCTGTTCTATAATCATCACAATCCTCAATTTTGATCTCTTTATTCTCATATTCTGTCCCCATCACATCCCTGCATTCATCGGGGCGTAAGTGACCCCGGTTTCATCCATCTCAGGAAAATTATGTTCACCATCATTAACAGCATCTCCGGCAATATTGCCCGTTGCTGTACTTAAATTATCATCCTGGACATCACCATGCTCGGGCATATCAATCTTAAATATGAAGATCTCCAGTGAACTGATAAACTGACTGTTCTCCTCGGGTTTGTCATAACG
>JAFGMQ010000133.1 GCA_016927455.1 Deltaproteobacteria bacterium | reverse complement strand
TGGGCTGAACTGGTCTTCATTGGAGGGATGGCGATTCAAAGGACCTCTGCGAAAAGCATTATCTCTCGCTGCAAGGCCAGGAATTTGAGGGTTGTCGCCGGTGGGCCGCTTTTTACTACCGAACCGGAGGACTTTCCGGAGGTTGACCATCTCGTTCTGGATGAAGCGGAAGTTACGTTGCCGCCCTTTCTGAAAGACCTGGAAAATGGACATCCCGGCAAAGTATACAGGGCGGGAGATTACTGTGATATCCGTCATACGCCTCTTCCCCTGTGGGACCTGATAGAAACAAAAAAGTATGCATCCATGTCCATCCAGTTTTCCAGAGGCTGTCCTTTTAACTGCGATTTTTGCAATGTAACAGCACTTTTCGGCCATCGGCCGCGTTTAAAAACACCTCAACAGATCATTCTCGAACTGGACAATATTTATGCTGCCGGCTGGCGCGGCTCGATATTTTTTGTTGACGATAATTTCATAGGAAATAAATCCTATCTTAAAACGGAATTATTGCCAGCCCTGATTGAGTGGCGGAAAGATAAAAAAGGCTGTGTATTTTATACTGAAGCCTCAATCAACCTGGCCGATGATCCGGATCTTTTAGATATGATGGTAAAAGCCGGATTTGATACGGTTTTTATTGGAATAGAGTCTCCGGATGAAGCCTGTCTTACCGAATGTCATAAAATACAGAATAAAAACAGGGATCTTCTTCAGAGTGTAAAGAGCATTCAGCATGCCGGTTTGCAGGTTATGGGAGGTTTTATTGTAGGGTTCGATAGTGATACCAGTTTCATCTTTCAGCGGCAGATCGATTTTATTCAGAAAAGCGGGATTGTGACAGCAATGGTCGGGCTGCTTCAGGCCCCTCCGGGAACACGGTTATATAAACGGCTCCAGGATGAAAACCGGGTGGTAAAGACGTTTTCAGGGGATAATGTCGATGGAACCACCAATATTCTGCCCAGAATGGGAAAAGACAGGTTACTGGAGGGATATCGTTCAATAATGGAGCATATCTATTCTCCCGATAATTTCTACAGGCGTATCAGGACCTTTTTTAAAGAAGTAAAAGCCCCTGATATTAAACTGCCATTGGATAGGGAGAGGATACTCGCCTTTTTCCGGTCAGGGTTCCGGCTTGGTTTGCTGGGTAGAGAAAGGCTCCATTACTGGTATCTGCTCCTTTGGACACTGTTCCATAAACCCAGGCTCGTTCCTCTGGCCGTAACCCTTGCCATATACGGGTATCATTACAGGAAGATCTGTGAATTACATATAATCTGAACCTGGCGAAACGCTTGAATTCCAGGATAAACCATGAAACAGCCCGCTTCGACGCAGGTAATAAAAAAGGAGAATGAATATGGGAATTTTAAATTTTATCTTAGTCATTATTGCTTTAATCATTGCAATCTTAGCGTTTCAAAGAACCGGTGGAATTAAAGATCTAAAAAAAAATACCGCCGAGCTTCTGGCTAAAGTAGAAAAAAAGATGAGGGAAGAAGCGCCTGATGTAAAGGAAGAGAACAAACACTAGGAAAGATAGACAGGAGGCATAAATGAAATCCGGAAAATGAAATACTGTAATTATCGGTATTTCATCCTTCTGTTTATTGCTGTTGGAGCCAAAGCCGGGATCTAAGGAGGAAAAATATGTATTTTTCATTAATAATCATTTTTATACTCTTTCTGGTAATTATCATTGCCGGGATACAAAACAGTATGCCTTTGGAACTGAAATTTTTCATCTGGGATATTAAGATGTCCATAACTGCATTGATCTTTTATTCTTCAGTAATTGGCGGCGCTATTATCGCGATTATGACCTTGCCCAGGCTGGTGAAAAAATCCCTTCATGTGAGAGGCCTGAAATGGGAGATGGAAAAGTTGAAAAAAGAGATATCAGAGACGGACAAAGAACATGCCGGCAACCTGCCAAAGGGATAGACTGAGAGCATTAAAAAATCAGGCACAGGTGATAAACACATCAGGAGAAGAGTGAAAAGAGCGGTCCGAAAATTGAAGAAAATTTTCTAAAATTGAAAGTAGGACATTTTGGTGATTTTCATAAAGAAATGGTCCTTCATTAAGAAAGGGGGTTTTACAAATGAAAAATGTTACAGTCACAATCAGGTTATTGGCAATAATGCTTCTACTTGGCCTTGCCGCCTTGCCGGGTTGCGGGGAGAAAGAAGAAACCGGGAGCAACACAAGCGTATCCGGAGAAGATGTCAAGAAGGAAACAATGGAAGCCTATGAAACAACCAAGGACTACACCCAGGAGCAGATACAGGCCTTTAGGGAACAAACCATGAGCAAACTTGATGAATACGGCAATAAGATTGATCAACTGCAGGCAAAGGCCGAAGAACTTCAAGGGGACGCAAAGGTAAAGGCTGAAGAACAGCTGACTGCATTGCGTGAAAAACGTGATAAGGTTTCTGAAAAACTTAAGGAGCTTGGTTCTTCGAGCGGAAATGCATGGGAAGATGTAAAATCAGGGATAGGTGCGGCCATGGAAGATCTGGGTAACACCTACAAAAAGGTTGTGGTAGAGTTCACTAAACCTTAAGAAAAATGAATATGCTCGCCGTTATTCATGATGGAAACGAAAAAACCATAACAACACTGAACATGATCATGGAGATCGTGCGATGAAATTACCGATTCATAAAACCAAGATCGTATGCACCATTGGTCCGGCCTCCCGGTCGGAGGCCGTACTGGAGCGTCTGTTGTTACAGGGGATGAATGTGGCACGGCTCAACTTCGCCCATGGAACGCTGCAGGAGCACAGTGAGAATATCCGCCGCATACGCGCGGTAGCGGCAGGTCTTAAACGGTCTTGCATGATTATGGCGGATCTTCCCGGGCCAAAGATACGAATAGGGAAACTCCTGGATGAGCCGCTCCTGCTGGAAAAAGGGAATGAGGTCATATTGACGACGGCCAAAGGACCTGCGGGCGCGGCCAATCAGATACCTGTCGAGTACAGGAGACTGGCTGAGAGCGTAAGCCCTGGAAGCCTGATTTTTCTTAATGATGGTTTTATTCAGCTCCAGGTTGAAAGGGTATCAGGGGAAGAAGTATTCTGCCGAACGGTTATCGGCGGTCCGCTGCTTTCCTATAAAGGATTAAGCCTCCCAGGGGTGAAAATATTTACCGATGCTGTATCAAACACGGATCTTAAGTTTGTCGCCTTTGCACTGGAAGAGGGTGTAGACGCCTTTGGCGTTTCATTCGTGGAAGGAGAGGATGATATCCTGAAGGTGAAGGGTTTTGCACAGGAAAGAGGACAAGCCGTGTATGTGGTTGCCAAAATTGAGCGGGCTGAAGCCATAGACAATTTTGATGCGATTCTTTTTGCGGCGGACGCCGTAATGATTGCCAGGGGAGACCTGGGGGTACAAATCCCTCTAGAAGAGGTGCCACCCCTTCAGAAAAAATTGATCAATAAGGCGAATCTTCTGGGACGGCCAGTGATCACAGCGACACAGATGCTGTTATCCATGACGGAGAATATCCGGCCGACCCGTGCAGAGGTCTCCGACGTGGCCAATGCGATACTGGACGGGACAGATGCCGTAATGCTCTCCGAAGAGACTGCCATAGGACGGTATCCTGTGGAGACAGTTGAAATGATAAGTAAAATAGCAGCATCCGCTGAGCGGGAACGAAAAGCCATCCGGGCGTTGGCCGATTTGCCTGCCTATTTCAGGACAGGTGCCGGCTCCGGCAACGCAGGTGTTGAAGATGTGATCACGCTGAATGCCGTCGAATCTGCTAATTCATTGAATGTGCGTTATATACTAACCCACACGCAAAGCAAAGGCACCCCGTGCCTTATTTCCAGGTTTAAACCGGATTGTTGGATACTTTCCTGTGGCGGCAACGCAAAAACCAAAAATTTTCTGGCCCTGTCATACGGGGTTCATCCTGTTAGCCTTGATGGTGAAACATCCTGCCTTGCAGACAAGACCATCAACCGGTTGATGACGGAAGGCATGGTTGTACCAGATGACAGTGTGATATGGGTTGAGGACGAATTATATGATGACAGCATGGAGGCCCTATCGGTAAAGATCATCAAAACCGGAACAGGGTTCGGGATATCAAGGTCTCCTGTTTAAAGGGAAATATTTTTTATCAAATGCCGCTGAAATAGCGGGCATTGTGGGTGAAAGATAAAAAAACAAAATGAAAGGAGAAAAATAAAATGACCGCAAAAAGAGATGCCTATGTGCAAAAAATGAAGGCCAAAATGGATGAATGGAACGCCGATATCGACAAACTGGAGGCGAAGGCTGCTCAGGCAAAGGCTGAATCGAAAATCGAGTATGAAAAACAGCTGGAAGACCTCAGGGCAAAGCGCAGTGACATGGAATATAAACTGACAGAACTTAAACAGGCCGGTGACTCTGCCTGGGAGGATCTCAAAACGGGTATCGAACTTGCGTGGGACTCATTCAGTGATTCTGTCAAGTCCGCTGTTTCCAGATTTAAATCGTGATAAAGCGGTTGGCAACCTGAATGCATTACGTAAGCAAAGAAAAGTCATTAACAATTTTCCCCTGAGCACCTTCCGGGCGCTATCCAAGGAGGTAAAATGAAAACAAAAACTTTTTATTGGTTAGTTGCTCTCATTTTGATTGGCCTGTTTATTGACGGTTGCGGCGGGTCAAGGCTCAAGGTTGAACCCATACCCGTTCCGGCGAATCCAACGGAAGAGGCCGCAAACCTTGAAAAATCAATCAATCGTGCTCGGCAGCAACATGTCAATATCCTTTCACCTGCCTGGTTTTCAAAGGCGGAAACCTCACTCAGGGATGCGGTTAAACTCATTTCTGACAAGGGAGAAATAGGACAAATCAGCGACCATCTGGCACAGGGGTATGCTGAGCTGGAAAAGGCCGAGGAAATGGCGGCACTGGCACGCACGGCTATCCCCGAGGCCATCAAAAGCCGTGAACTTGCCCGTACAGCTGGTGCTACGGCATTTGAGAAGGACTACACTGCCCTGGAGAATGATTTCCTCAGCCTGACCCGTGCTATAGAAAACAATAATCTAAATTACGCACAGCGTAACCAGAAAAGTGTGGCAGATAGTTTCCGTGCCATTGAGATCCGTGCCATCAAAGAAAACACACTTGGTGATGTACGTAAGATTTTAAGCCAGGCAGAAGCTGAAAATGCTGGAAAACTCGCACCTGAACTTCTTCCTGAGGTCCGTCAGGAACTTCAGCAGGTAGAAAACTTTATTGCAGCCAATCCATATGCCACAAAAGAGATGCAGGAAATGGCCGGCAAGGCCCTGTTTAACGCAAAACGTCTCTTACATCTTACCCGGCAGAGTGCTAAATTTCAGCAGATGCGTCCTATTGACATAAGCCTGTGGGTGGAAGCCCTCATTGCCGATACAGCCAGTAACCTGGGGGCACCGGATATGCGGGATCAGCCTTTCGACACCCAGACTGACAATATTCTTGGTGCTGCAACTGCTCTGAAAGCAGACAGAAAATTCCTGTCGGAGCAAAATATCAACTATGTTGGAGAACTCGTTTTAATGAAAGCCAGATTGACTGAACAAGTTGAAAAACTTGAGCAGACGGAATACAAAAAGAGAACGGAACAGGAGCGTATGGCTGCCGAGGCAAAAGCTGCCGAGGAAAGACTCACAGCAGAACGGAAGTTTAATGAGCTTTACAGCCAGGTACAGGCCATGTTCACCAGCGATGAGGCAGAAAGCTATAAGCAGGGGCAAAAGATGGTTATACGTCTGCGCGGAATGAATTTTCCTGTTGGACAGTCGATAATCATGCCGGAAAACTACCCGCTCCTCAGCAAGGTTCAAAATGCCATACGTACATTTGAAGGCGCAGAAGTGACAATTGAAGGTCAT
>JAFGMQ010000132.1 GCA_016927455.1 Deltaproteobacteria bacterium | reverse complement strand
TTCCGATTTCCTTTATTGAGTCCCTGTATGACGTACCGGTCAAAATAGACGAAGCTACAGCGACTGTGAGAACAGTATCATCGGTAAACCTGGAATCTGGGCTGAACAGAGGAAAATCCTTTGTCTTGATGCTGTTATGCTCATAAACCGATCCTATAATATCTCCTGCAATTGCACCAAGCATTAAGAGAATTGATCCTTCCTGGTAAATGATTATTGACAAGGGGGAAGAGGACCGGTAAAGAGCGGCCTGCCGGTCCTTTTTATGCCTGAAGTTTTTCAATAACCGGTTGAAATTTATCTTTGTCAAAACCTGTTAAAAATATGTCAATACCTTCAGTTGATGATCCGGAAATACCTTTTTCGCCGGGATTCATAACCATTATATTGCTGCCAAGCTTTGGCTTCATAATGCCTGTCCGGATTTGCAAACGGGATATTTTTTCTTTGTTGTTCAGGTCATCTTCCGTGAAAAACTCGACCACTGTGTCAGGGCTTTCTATCTTGCGCTCGGCTATTTCCGCATAAACAGGGATGTCATCAATGCCTTTAAGCCTTGAAAGAAATAATATTCTTGAATCAAGCACATAGGACGTATCTCCGGTGCGGTCTCTCAGCATCTTTTTAGGGATTTCATGCGGAAGATAGTAACCCTCCACTTCCTTTGCCAGCGGCGCCTTAACCGCAACATAGCAGTTAAGTTTATTTGAATGGATAACAAACTCAGGGATGCGTTTTGTGCTGTGATTGAACTGACGTCCAAAGGCGACTTCAGTAAGAGTTCCGACAATGGGCTTATAATCTTCATCAAGTTCAACAGAGCAGGTTTCGTCAGGTTCAAGAGAAAGGATAATGGTAAAAATAGCCCATGCTTCATATCCCAGTCTGTACATTTCCTCGGTCGTATAGACCAGATCGTTTTCAGCGATCTGCTCAAAATCCTCTATCTTTATTTTTCCCTGTATCACCTCAAACAATCTGTTGTAGAGCCAGCGCACCATGCCTTCTCTCGGGTTATGGAGAAAACTAATAAGGTCAACAGGTAAATCAATCCTTTCCAGCTTAAGGCGACTCATCAGCTCTTTTTCAGCCTGGTTATAATTTCTACAAAGGGTGTCAACATCAAGGGGTAGTGAACCGAAAAAATCCTTTACAAAAGTATGCCGTATGTCGTCAAAAAATTCATAGAACTTATCGCGCAGATGTTCCGGTATGGATATCTCACGCGCATCAATGTAGATTTCGGAGTTTGAGTCAATATATTCCTTAAGCACATCGAATTTTTTTTTCCATTCCTGATTTATGCTCATAATCATTCATTCCTGTCTGTCATTAGGTTCCAGTAAACAAGGCCGGTCCTTAATTCGGAAGGCCATTTTATTATTCCATCTTTTTCATTCAGGTGTTCTTTAAGCAGCGCCCTTAAGAACGGTTCGTGTTCGGAATCTTTTTCAAGCCCGAACCTTGCCCTGATTCGTTCAAACGCCTCTTCAAAGTCTTTGTCTGTCCATCTGGGCCACATGCCTTTTTCCTCCATTATGACATTGGGAAACATGCCCATCTGGAGCATGACATTATACGCCACCTGAAAATTCGGGCTGTCATAGGGCTGCCCCCAGATCCTGCCGGCCGCCCTTGCCATAAAGCCTTCATTATCCGGAGCCCTGAGCAGCATAAAGCAGGTGTGTCTTGTGACGCGGGTCATTGCACCGATAAATGCCCGCAGATCTTCACAGCCATACACCGAATGTGAAGCCAGAGAAAAGTCGTGTGTTATGATATTGGGGGCGGGCCACAGTTTGTCGATGACCTCCACATTGTCAACACCTTCGTTTTTTATATTTTCTCTTAATATCTGCCTCATTTCAGCGGAAGGCTCTATTGCGGTTATCTTCTTTGCCGACCGCGCCAGATAGACTGCCCATGCGCCTGTCCCTGCCCCTATGTCCAGGACCGTGGCGTCATTGACCGAAGAGATCATGGAAACTATAAAATCCCTTTGAAGATCGGGTTTTGACCACCTCTTTTTTACCCTGTTGTAAAATTCCTGTGACCTGTCTTTCCATTTGTCCCTGTTATCTCTGGAACGCTTTTTACGATTCCAGAATGGACCCTGTTTTTCTACAAGCTCTTTCCACAAAAATTTCCAGTCAGTGACTTTTTCCATGGTTCTTACGGGATTTCTGTTATTCCGCTACCGGAGCCCGGGGTCTTTTCAGATCATCCGGCAGTGATTCGGTTATCTTCCGGGCGAACAAAATAAAGCCGTTAAGGGTACTGCCTGTTCCCCATTGCTCAGCTGCTTCCGAATCCATTGCCTCATCCTCTGTCATGTCAAGCATATGCAGAAGATGCTCCTGTTCAGCCCTGTTTAAGGGGCAGTCAAGGGCCAGGCAGTGATTACCTGTCTGACAGAAGCCTTCTTCAACATATACATGCTGCGCTATCATTCTGCGGACAGGGTCATTTCCAAGATACAGATGTCGCACCTTTCCGCTGTACCCGCAGACAGCAACTGAAAATTCCTGACCGGTCGGAAGTTTATAATCAATCCAGTTTGTGAGATATTTCTGCATGTTGGTTCCTATGCCTTGCCCAGGGCCTTTAAGATTTTGTCCGGTGTAGCCGGAGGATCAACCCATTTGCCGATTGCGTTGTATATTGCGGAAATCACAAGATGGGTATTTGCCAGAGAATGGCTGATTCCATTGGAACCGTAGCAGGCATTGCCAGCGCGGGTTTCAAGCAGTTCCATATCTACCTGTGCGTGATCCATGATAGTCGGTTTTTTATATTCAAACATGTTTGTACTGAGTTTAACACCTGTTTTGTTATCATAAATAAAATCTTCATACAACTGGCAACCTTCACTGAAAAACATCACCTGGTGGATCTGGCTTTCAAGTGAGGTGCGGCGCATGACCTT
>JAFGMQ010000131.1 GCA_016927455.1 Deltaproteobacteria bacterium | reverse complement strand
TTAATCTCTACGGGTATAATTCCCCGAAGCTTGCTTCGTCTTGTCATCCCGGACTTGATAAGCCTGCCCCGGACCTCGTTTCGGGGGAATCCAGTAAAGCATGTTTCTGGATTCCGGCTTTCGCCGGAATGACGGTTGATACCCCATAGCTTGCTGCGGGGTAGATCATTTCTCTCAATGATTCTTTTCATAAAAAGACCTCGAAACAGTTTTTAGTATTAAATATTTTTTGTACTGCATATTTTATTCACAAGTATTATAAAAAGGCAAATCTTTAGATTTTAAGATACTCCTGAGTATGCTTAAAAGAAATGCTCTCTGTCAAATGAATAGAAAAAGGAAGTATTGAACAATGAGTTTAAATAAAATCCTAACCCTTCCTCTGGTATCCGTTGATTTAAAAGATATCTCCGATGAGCCTGGGCCCTATTGCATGAGTTTTGGATTTGACCCTGATCCGTTAATAAGTTCCATTAAAAGCACAGGCATTGTCAACAGTCCGATTCTGGCGACAAACATTCAGGGGAATCTTGACATAGTTACAGGGTATCGAAGGATTATAGCTGCAAAATCACTTAATCTTGACCGACTGCAATGCCGTATTATATCCGACTCAAGCCTTTCTTCTCTGGAATGCCTTTTATTGAACCTCCACGACAATCTTGCTGCCAGGGAATTGAATGAAATGGAAAAGGCTATGGTACTCAGCCGCTTAAAAAAACTTTTGCCTGAGAAGGATATACTCTATACATATATGAGGCTCCTGGGTCTTCCGTCAAATGAAGCGACTTTTAAGCGCTTTGTAAAAATGGACAGGGAACTTGACCAGAATATGAAACAGCTTGTCTCAAAAGGGCGGATATCCTTTCAGTCAGCAGAGAAAATACTGGATATGAACCCTGATTTAAGAAATTATGTCCTCGAGCTTTTCTCATTATTCACCTTTAACATTAACCAGCAGTCTCATCTTATTGATTATATGAGTGATATTATACATTCAAGGAAACACTCGATAGCAGATATGACAGGGGAGGCTGAATTCAGGCAGATTAATTTAAATAAACACATGAATAATCCTCAAAAAGCTAAGGCAATAATTCAGTTTTTCCGTGATAAAAGGTTTCCAACGCTTGTGAAGGCGGAAAAGGAATTTAAGGACAGGATCTCAAGTCTGGAACTTTTTTACGGGGTAAGAATTAATTATCCGCCGTTCTTTGAAGGACCTTTTTTCCGGATGGAAGTGCTTTTCAAAAACGGCAGGGAACTTAAGAAAATGACTGAACAGATATCAAGGCTCGAGGGTTTGGAAGATATAGTTCCCCCGTGGCACAAAAAGGATGATAAAAATAAATGACCTTTATTAATAAAGTCTTTATTGATCATGGATCACTGGATCATGCATTTGCCCGTAATGCCCTGGACAGGGTCAGGGAAGGTTTTCCCGATATCGTAATTGAGAAAAATAATTATCCTTGCGGCCTTAATGATTCGGGTATGGGAAAGGACACTCTCCATTTCCTGCCCTATAAGGGAGAGTTTCTGAAACCCTGCCCTGGCACCAAAGAGTATATATGCTGTGGATACAATATCCTCAATATAGGGACAAACTGCCCTCTTGACTGCAGTTACTGCATTCTTCAGTCTTATATAAATATTCCGAACCTGAGGGTGTTTGCCAATCTGGAAGAAGAATTAGGCAACGTATTGAATTTCTTTGACAGTCATACTGACAGCATATTCAGGGTTGGTACAGGTGAATTTACCGACAGCCTTGCTATTGATCCGATCACGTTCTGCAGCGATTTGCTTATACCTGAATTTTCAAAGAGAAAAAACGTGATTCTTGAGTTGAAGACGAAGACAATAAACATTAACAGGGTGCTTGCATCCAAAAGTCGGGACCGCATCGTTGTTTCATGGTCATTAAACAGCCCTTATATATCTTCCAGGGAAGAAATCAGGGCGCCCGGTATTAAAGACAGACTGGAGGCGGCACGAAAATGCCAGTCAGAGGGATTTGTCCTGGGTTTTCATTTTGATCCGTTAATTATCCATCCCGGCTGGAGAGACGGATATTTGAAGACACTCGATTTAATGGACAAATATATAGATCCGAAAGGCATAATATGGATCAGTCTTGGATCATTCAGATACATGCCGGCGCTGAAACGCATAGTCAGAAAACGCCATCCCGGCACAATAATTCTTGACGGTGAATTCATACAGGGTCTTGACGGGAAAATGCGATACTTTAAGCCCATAAGGATAGATATATACTCCTTCATCAAGGAGCACCTCAATGAGTGGCACCCGAATCTTGGGCTTTACCTCTGCATGGAATCTGATGATGTATGGCATGAAAGCATTGGATGGTCTCCCGGCAATTCACAGGGACTTAAACACTATCTTGATGTGCGAACAATAGAATTGTTTGGTTAATGAAATGGAGCCATGAAGTTCAAACCAGACTTTTTAAAAGCCATTCAAGTTTTTAGTAGCAATCAGAAAAAATATATGGTATCGAAATTTTTTTAATTAAATTTGTTTTCAGGAGAAATGAATATGGAACTCAGGAATAAAGTTGATAGTGCCCTTGATAAAATAAGGCCTGCCCTTCAGGCTGACGGGGGCAATGTAGAGCTGGTAGATGTCAGTGAGGACGGTGTTGTCAAAGTTAGGCTGACAGGGGCGTGCGGCGGATGCCCCATGTCACAGATGACTTTGAAGATGGGAATTGAAAAGGTTCTTAAACAAAACGTGCCTGAAGTAAAAACCGTTCAATCTGTTTAAAAGTCAACTCATTACATATTTTATAGCGGTAACTGCTTATGGATTGGCTTTTATCAGGGTTAAGGTATTTCTGCTTAAATTTAAGCATTTTATGGTAAATTAAACATCAAAAGGAGGAGTTATGGAGATTAAAAAAATTGGCGTTCTGGGTGCCGGAGCAATGGGGAGTGGTATTGCACAAGTTGCCTCTCAAACAGGATATGAAGTTATCCTGAGAGATATCGAGGATTCCTTTGTAGAACGGGGTCTTAAATCCATCAACAGCTTTCTGTCCAAGAGCGTTGAAAAAGGCAAAATGGATGCAGCTCAGAAGGACGCGATAATGGGAAGGATCAAGGGAACAACTGATATGGCTGCAATGAAAGATGCAGATTTCGTAATCGAAGTTGTTCTTGAAAATCTGGACCTGAAAAAGAAGGTTTTTAAGGAATTAGACGAGATTTGTGCCCCTGATGTGATCCTTGCATCAAACACATCTTCCATGTCGATTACTGAAATTGCCGCTTCTACAAAGAGGCCGGACAAGGTTTGCGGTATGCATTTTTTCAATCCTGTACCATTAATGAAGCTTGTCGAGGTTATTCGCGGTTATTCAAGCAGTGATGAAACAATCGCAACTGTCAGTGGTCTTGCTGAAAAATTGGGCAAGGTTGTTGTTGAGGTCAAAAAGGATTCCCCTGGTTTTATTGTCAACAGGATCATGCTGCCTCATTTCCTGGAAGCCATAAAAATGGTGGAAGAGGGCGTTGCAAGCATCGAAGATATTGACAAGGCTGTTAAGAACGGTCTCAATTATCCCATGGGGCCATTCGAATTGATGGATCTTACCGGCATAGACATTGCGTATGCGATTACCGAGTACTTTCATAATGAATTGAACAAGGAATTGAAGTGGGTGGCGCCAAACCTGTTCAAGAGCATGATCAGAGCCAATAAGTTAGGAAAGAAAACAGGAGGCGGATGGTATAAATAATCATCGCCGGCAATCATTGGCTCATGTAAAAAATAAGAAGGCAGATCCTGACTGTGGGGTCTGCCTTCTTTTATTTGCATAGTAGAGGCCAGGGAAGCTTTTACTTATTCTTATGGCGCATCTTCTTCTTTAATTTTCTGTGTTTGTGCTTGGTGATCTTTTTCCTGCGTTTTTTTACAACACTGCCCATTAATTAATGTCCTCCCTGAATTGTTTGAATTTTATTACTATTTTAAGTCAAAGGATGTCAACAGGAATTTAGAAAAACAGGAAATAATTATTAGTTGACATAATATATATTATCAGACGTCACAAAAATATTCTATTCCTATTTTTTTCCCTTAATCCTTTTACTCCTGTACATGTGCTCATCAGCTATACTAACGAGGTCCTCGGCAGCCATATCTTCAGAAAGGCCTGCATAGCCGGCCGCAGAAGTAATTCCGCAGGTTTTCTGTATGCTGTTTTTTATTCGGTTTGCAATACCCTGGGCTACATTCCAGTCTGCGTCTATTAAAAGGACTGCGAATTCATCGCCTCCGTATCTGTAGCCTGAGTCTACACCTTTGCGTATCTGTGTCTCAATAATATTGCCAACCTTCTGAAGAAGCGCATCTCCGGCAAGATGTCCAAATGTATCATTATATTTTTTAAAACCGTCAAGATCGAGAATTATCAGGCCAAGGTGTGTTTTCTGTCTCCTCGCCCTGACAATTTCCTCCTTAAGCCTGGCGTAGAAATGCCTCTGATTATAGAGACCGGTAAGGGAATCGGTTATAGAGAGCCTGCTGAGTTCTTCCCTTATATTTCTTTCCATTAATGCCCTTTTGACCTTGGCTTCCAGTTCTTCCACTTCAACAGGCTTATCGATAAAATCCGATGTTCCTGCATTAATTACATCAATATAACTGTAATCCTTAGAATAACCGGTGATTGCAATTATGCATATGCCAGGATAATTAAGTTTTACCTGCCTGATCAGTTCAAGCCCATCCATTTCCGGCATCCTCATATCAGTAAGTATGAAGGTATAGGGTGCCTTTCCTAACTCCTCAAGGGCATTTTTGGCACTGCTGACACCCTTTACCTTGAATCCGATATATTGAAGCATTTCAACAACAACATCCCTTGCAGCATTATCATCGTCAACCACAAGCATTAATTCCTTAGTGTAATCGATCGAATCTTCTGTAACCATGACAAATTAACCCTGATTGCTTAAAAATTATTAAAGAATAATTTCTCCCTTGAGGGAGTTATTCATGCCTTCTTTGATTTCAACATTAACTAAATGACCTATCATATTTGAATCGCAACTAAAGTTAACAACTTTGTTTGAAGCTGTCCGGCCTGAAAAATTAGGATAGCCGCCTTTTCTGCTAATCCCTTCCACCAGAACACTCATTTTCTTCCCTTCAAGAGACCTGTTCTTTCCGAGGGTTATCTGTTTTTGAAGGTCTTGAAGAATGCCAAGGCGCAGGACTTTTTCGGACTCATCAACTTTATTGTCCATTTTTGACGCCAGAGTTCCATCCCTGTCAGAATACTTGAATGAAAAAAGAGAGTCAAACTGAACCTTTTTTATAAGATCAAGGGTCAGTTCAAAATCACTGCTGGATTCTCCGGGAAATCCCACCATTACATCACTTGTGATTGCGATATCAGGTTCGACTTCTCTCAGCCTGTAAACCAGATCCATATATTTTTCTCTTGTATATCCCCTTCTCATTTTTTCCAGAACCCGGTTTGAGCCTGCCTGAAACGGCAGATGAATATGCGGGCAGAGAATGCTTTCTTTTTCTCCAAAACATTTAATAAGCTCATCGGACATATCTTTTGGATGAGATGTTGTGAAGCGCACTCTGTAAAGTCCGTCTAAAGTACCCATTTTGTGCAGGAGTGAAGGAAAGTTGGTTTCCTTGTTCCAGAAATAGGAATTAACGTTCTGTCCAAGAAGAGTGATCTCCTTAATGCCGGCTGAAATCATATTCCTGGCCTCGGAAAGAATAGCGTCTGGAAAGCGGGAAATCTCTCTTCCTCTGACATAAGGTACTATACAGTAGCTGCAGAAATTATCACATCCTACCATAATGGAAATATTGCCGGAAATCCTTCCGTTAAAAAAACCTGAACACCTTACCGGATCTGGGGGGGCAGACCCGGTATCTGTAATAATGACTTTTTTACGGCCGGTGATAAGACTGTCAAGAATTTCATAAAACTTCCCGATATCTCTGGGTCCCATAATAAGGTCAAGGTCTGGAAATCTTTCAAACAGGCGAACACCCATCTCCTGGGCGAGGCATCCTGCAATGCAGAAAATCAGTTCAGGCCTTCTCTTTTTGATAGCTGATATTCGCCCCAGCATGCTTAATGCCTTCTGCTGGGGTTTTGCCCTTACAGTACATGTATTAATAAGAATGATGTCCGCATTATTAGGGTTATCAACAGCGGATAGACCGTAATTAATTAAAGATTGAGCCAGATAATCGCTGTCATATTCATTCATCTGGCATCCCATGGTATATATAAAAAAATGCTTATACAATGATGATCAACCAATACATGATTAAAGTTAAAAATAAAAGATTTACATTCTAAACAGGCTGGAAAGCAAAGGGTCAGTCTAAGGCATTATGAAATTGCAATGTTTTCATTTTTTCTTATGGAATCAAGTAATTCAAGTACCTGGTCCTCACAGCCCGGAGCAATCTGAATTTCAATAACAGAAGCCTCAGGATTAATAGTGCTTACAACCGCTATTCCATCATATGATTCAATGGTTGACCTGAGATAATTAATATCCCGGCGGTCTACACGAAATATCCTCTTAATCGTTTCCATTGCTGTTATAGTGCGATCCGCCCCATCTGAGTTTAGTCCTTAGAATTTTAAAATAGCTGTAATCAGGCGGTTTGAAAAGATTTATTTTTTCCTTTGATTTGCCAATGATGACCCTGTCTCCGTAATAGAGATCAAAACCTACCTGTCCATCGAAGGTCAGAACGACTCTCTCTTCACTTTCTTTTCCCATTTCTATTTGGATTTCAGCTGAATCAGGCACTATTATGGGACGATTAGTCAAGGCAAAAGGGCATATGGGTGTCAATATGATAGTCTCCATAGTTGGATAAAGTACAGGCCCGCCTGCTGAGAGGTTGTATGCCGTGGACCCTGTCGGAGTGGCAATAATAAGGCCATCGGCCCTGAAAGTGGTAAGAAATTCTCCGTTAATCGAAACATCGAGATCAATAATCCTGGCCAATGTGCTTTTATTGATTACCACATCATTCAAAACATGAAAGTGACATATCTCATTTTTTACGCGCTGTACTCTTGTTTCAAGCATTACCCTGCTTTCAATTTCAAGGCTTCCGTTTATAATCATTTCAATAACAGTATATAAATGATCTACAGGCACATCTGTAAGAAAACCCAGACCGCCCATATTGACACCCAGGATTGGAACTCCGTAACGCCCTATTCTGCGCGCTGCCCCCAAGAGCGTTCCGTCACCGCCCAGCACTACGACACAATCCACTGTTTTTGGAATTGAAGTCGGCTCCTCGGAAGGCCAGTTCATCTGTTCCTTGGCCTCCATTTCCTCAGAATAAACTGGAATACCCTTTTTCCTGAACCAGGCTTCAAGTTTTTCAGCCTCTGATTTTGCCGCCTTATGGTTGTGTTTATAAATAATCCCAATTGATCTGAAGAGCATAACTCCCTGTCCTCCTGATTAAAACCCGGAAATCAAGAACTCAAATATAATAAATGGTAAATCATGCGGGTAAATTAAAAAGCGGAACAACTTCAAAACGGTTAACATCTACCAGGCCTTTGTCCGTAAGCTTTAACTCAGGAATCACAGGAAGCGCCAGAAAAGATAACACCATAAAGGGATCTTCAATCTCACAGCCTAAAAAAGCCACCGCTTCCCTTATTGTCCCCAGTTGTTTTAAAAGAGATTCAATGTGCTGACAGGACATTAGGCCGGCAATCTCAAGCGGTACCTCAGCAAGTGTTTCACTGTTGCAGACTGCAGCAATTCCACCACCCATTAACCTCACTCTATCTACGGCATGAAATATATCGTCATCGGTAACGCCTGCAGCAATTACATTATGCGAATCATGAGCCACTGATGAGGCAACAGCGCCGCGCTTCAGCCCAAAACCCCTTACAAGACCAAGACCTATGTTTCCTGTGGCCTTATGCCTCTCGACTACACACAGCTTGAGAATATCAGCGTCAATATCAGACACCACAAACCCATTTTTTGAATTCGGCCTTTCAAACCGCATACGCGTTATTAACTGGCCCGGTATGATTTCAATTACCCTTGCTTCACATCCTTTATCAGGAATTTTAAAGCTCTCTTTATTTAAGTGAAAAATATTCAACGGCTTTGGTTTTAAAGAAAACAACTCATTTTCTTTTCTCGGAAAACTGATGAGTTTACCTGAATCAACCACCATGTTTCCGTTTTTATATACTGATTTGACCTCAAATCTGTTCAGGTCATCCAGAACGACAATATCCGCAATATAACCCTGGGCAATGGCACCCCTGTCTTTCAAACCAAAATATTCCGAAGGATTAATTGTAGCAAGCCTTACTGCCGTTAATGGATCTAATCCAAGTTGTACGGCCTTTTTTAACACAAAATCCAGATGGCCTCTTTTGTTGAGGTCTTCAGCATGAAGGTCATCAGACACGAAGCAGAATCTTCGGTAATTGGTGCTGTTGACAAGAGGCAGCAGTTCCTTCAGATTTTTTGCAGAAGTTCCCTCCCGAATCATAAGCATCATGCCGTTTTCAACCTTTTCGAGCCCTTCAGAAAGAACTGTGGATTCATGATCGGAACGTATACCCGCTGAAATATAGGCCTGAAGGTCATAACCACTTAATAAAGGGCAATGCCCGTCGAGCACTTTATTTTGAAAAAGCCTTATTTTATCAATAACTTTAAGGTCACCCATCAGAACGCCCGGGAAATTCATCATTTCTGCGAGTCCCAGTATTCGTGGTTCATTATAAAGCTCTTCAAGATCGGAAACCCCAAGCTCAGCCCCGGAAGTCTCGAGCGCTGTAGCCGGAACACATGACGGGGCCATAAAATAGACATCAAAAGGTATTGATCTGCTGTCTTCAAGCATGAAATTAATGCCCTCAAGCCCCATTACGTTTGCTATTTCATGAGGGTCTGAAATGATGGCAGTGGTTCCATGCATCAGGAGAGCTGCTGCAAGATTTGAAGGGCTGAGCATGCTGCTTTCCACGTGAATATGGGCATCAATGAGACCTGGAATAACCCATTTCCCTTCCAGCTCGACCTCTTTTTTTCCCTTATAGCCTGATCCTGTGCCGATAATTATGCCGTCATAAACTGCAACATCCTTTTCCTGTATTGAACCTGAAAAGACGTTAACCACCCTTCCCTTCTTAAGAACAAGGTCAGCTGTTATTTCTCTTCTGGCTGCAAGGATTCTATTTTGCAATGATTCAGATGAGGTAAGCATATTAATTAATTTAATACTTTCTATTTATTGACATTCTCAACTACAAACCAGTCTCTGATATTATCCGAAGCTGTATCCACAATCACATGATTAACATGCAGTTCAGGATATTCCTTTTTTATGTCGTCTATATCTACGGCCTCAAACTTGCTGAGATTATTAAAAAAAGCCTGTTCTGTAACAGCATTTGACTCATAACTTTCCCTGTCCCGCTGAGAGATGCGCCGGAGGCACACATCATCAGGGCATTTCATTTCCATGATCGTGAAAGACATCCCATGACTGGCTGCAATTCCTGCAGCACGCTTTCTCAATATTTGCGAATAAAATGTTGCATCCAGTACCATGCCTTCAACCCTGTAAGCAAGATCATCAGCCTTTTTGAACAGTTCATTGTACACAAGTGCCCTTTTATCAGAATCTGACGCAACTCTTTCATCAAAGATATCCTCATCTTTTAGAACTTCAAGACGGATTATGTCGGTGCTCAGAATCTCATAGCCTTTTACTTTACTGACAGCACGGGCGCATGTGGATTTGCCGGAGGCAGGAAGCCCGCAGCCGATCAGCAGTATTTCAGTTTTGAGTTCCTGATTTATGAATTTAATAAAAGGCTCTCGCATATACTCCTTTTTGACCTGATTTCCTGATCAGACATGTGATCCGTGAATATTATCAACTTAAATGTAAGAACGTGCCAGCCGGAAATACCTGGCTGCCTTTATACCTGCCTCTTCCTTCTTATCAGATTCTATTCCTTCATCATCAAGCTGAAAACTGTTCACCTTGCCTCGCACAATAGACCGGTAAACCTTATAAAAGATCAAAAGCCGGTCAATATTCTTCTCTCCGGTCTTGTCCATATAATATCTCCATAATACCTCGGAAAAGGAATTCCCGCCATTGTATTCAAGATCCATGAGCAGAAAGGCGATATCGGCAATAACATCGCTATAGCGAAAACGGTCATTGAATTCTATGCAGTCGAGAACAGGAAGGTCTTCTGTGAGACAGATATGTTCCATGTGAAGATCGCCATGACAATCTCTTATTTTTCCCCCGTCTATTCTTTCATAAAAAAGGTCTTTGTTTGACGAGTAAAAATTGTCGGTCCATCCCCTGAGGGCATCATAATCATCTTTAGTGACAATGCTTCCAACAAATCTCTCAATCTGTTCAAAATTCTCGTCCGTATTCACCTTGAATTTTTCAGGCCTTCCAAACTGGTCAATTTCATTCGACCTTTTTGCCTTTAGATGAAAATTGCCCAGCACTTCTGCTATTCTCTTCAAGTGGGTATTCTGAAGCATGCCCTTATGAAAAAATGATTTCATCAGCATTTCTTCAGGAATCCTTCTCATTTTAACTGCGTAATCAACAATTTTCCCCTGCCCGGCTTTCAGGCTGTGTCTTTTTCCGTCAAAAATAACAGGCAATACATCAAGGTATATGTCTTTTGCAAGCCTTCTGTTAAGATTCACCTCCTGATGACAATAATGCTTCCTTTTTTCAAGGCTTGAAAAGTCAAGAAAACCGAAGTTAACCGGTTTTTTTATCTTATACACAAATTCATCCGCGATGAAGACAACAGAAATATGGGTTTGAACAACAAATACCTCTTTCGTATCATCTGGCAGGAGAGAGGGATTGCGCAGATCATTAATCATTGAAGACATAATATGACCCATTAAATAGTTCATTAATCATGTTTAATTTCCAGGTTTTTCAGCCAAATTGCTCTGCCACGTAATAGGGTACAGGGACTGTCCCCATTATAACAGGATGCTGGTGGCAGTCAGACCCTCCGGTAAGCATTAAAGATTCCTTTTCTGCAAACTCAAGATAGGCTGAAACGGTTCCGGCGTCATGACTTGGATGCCAGCATTCTACGCCGTCAAGATACGGCAGCATGGCTTCTTTGATAATCTCAAACTGTTTTTGAAGGACTGATGTAATCGAAACCAGGGAGGTGCCCTTCTGGTTGTTAGGATGGGCAAGCACAGTTCTCCCTCCTGCCCCCCTTATCAAAGTTGAAGCCTCTTCAAGAGAAACAGGCATCTTGGGAACGTCACATTTCACCAGATACTTGTCAAAGGCCGCCTGCCTTGTAGCCACAATATTTTTCCTTATCATATAATCAGCAATATGCGGCCTGCCTAATGAACCATCAGCAGTTTCTTCAATAGCCCTGAGATCGGCTTCTGTGAAGGGATTGATACCCCTGATTACCAGTTCTTCATTGATCTTCAACAGTATGCTCTCAGCCCTTCTCCGTCTATGTTCTCTTAATTCAAAAAGCTTTTTCGATAATGCCCGGCTTGATATATCAAATTGATATCCCAGTATATCAAGTGATACCGGCTTTGCAGTGTACCGCGGATGAAAAAAAGAAATATTCATTTCCACCCCGGTTATATACTGGATGTTATATTCTGCTGCGAGGGACTGTGCTGAATTCTGGCTTTCAATGGAGTCATGGTCAGTTATGGATATCAGCTTTATATTCCTCCGGCAGGCCTCTTCGAATATCTCAGGCAATGTCATTCGGCCGTCGGAGCCTTCCCTTGAATGGATGTGAAGATCAATTTTCATATTCTCGGATCAAATTACCGCCAATATCCAGAGCCCTGTAATTCATATCAAGTTTTGACGCCGGAAAAAAATCCCTCATGACTTCTTTTATAAATCTGCTGTCAACTGGGAAATTCTTCATCTCACATAAAGCGCCTACCATAATCATATTGAGCATAATCGGGCCACCCAGTTCAATGGCAAACCGGGTTGCTTCAAGCCAGAAAAGACTGCCCGCGGATTCAGACAGGACATCTCTGATCCAGCCAGAATCAGGGTAATTCACGTCACCAGCGATAACATTAAGCGGATAAATCGGCCTTGAATTAACAACATAAACTGACTTGCTGTTGCCGTATTCATTAAGGATTCTCAGTGCCTCCAAAGGTTCAAGCCCGACAATAACATGAGCCATATTAGGAGGTATAAGAGGGCCATAATTCCTTTCTCTTGAAATACGAATATGGCTCATAACAGGTCCGCCACGCTGAGACAGTCCAAAGGTCTCACCAATTGTAACCTTTAATCCCTTTTGGACGGCGGCACGTCCGATCAACTGTGAAGCCAGAACATTTCCCTGTCCGCCGACACCGGTTATAATGAGATTCAGGGGATTTTGCGAGTTTTCTTCCAGTCTTGTCCCTGTCATGACTTTTTCTCCCTTGATATTGCACCCTGCGGACATATATCAGCGCAGATCCCGCATCCAACACAGATAACTTCATCAATACGAGCTTTTTCAGTCTCCTCGTCCCAGATCAGCCCGGGGCAGCGAAATATCCGTGTGCAGAAGCGGCCGCACCCGCAATCCTCTCCAAGGCATTTATCCTGTTCAACGTGCATATTATAAGGAAAGGCCCCTTCCCTGCCCTGAACAAGTGCACACTTTCGGCGCATTATAATAACCCTTGGCCCGTTGACTTTCATGAATTCATATATTTTTCGTGCAGTACCTGTCATATCATACGGATCTGATACTGTAACTGTGATATCAAGAGCACGGCAAAGGGCCTCCACGTCGACCGGCCGGGTTTTGTCACCCATGGCGGTCTCGCCTGTTCCCGGATGAGGCTGGAACCCGGTCATGGCTGTTGCACCGTTGTCCAGGACTAAAAGGAGGATATTCGAGTTATTAAATTTTGCATTGATAATGCCGGGAATACTTGAATGAAAAAATGTTGAGTCTCCACAAACCGTCACGACGGGCTGATCAAAACCGAATTTTTCGAGTTTTCCATAACCGCAGGCAAGTCCCACACCAGAACCCATTGCGTGAACGGATTTAACCTGTCTGAAACCTGTGGGCCAGATTCCCATTGTATAGCAGCCTATATCTCCGGAAACAAACCCATTCTGATCATTCCAGGCCAGAGCTGTTTTTATGGCATAAAAAGACCCTCTGTGCGGACATCCCGGGCAGAATCCGAATTCTCTGACTGGGATACTGTCTTTTGTTTTCTGTGAAATCTTTTCCCTGAAAGAGGTATCTTTCCAGTCTATCCTGAAGATATCTCCCAAAACCTCCAGCACATGTGCAGGAGAAAGTTCCCCGCAGGATGGAACATGGCCTGAAGCCTTTCCAAAATAACGTTTAATTCCGACCCTGTCCCCAAGATCAGCGGCTAATGCCTTGACGTTGTTTTCAAGAAAAGGGTCCACTTCTTCTGCAAATAAAACCTGCCTGCAGGTCTTGAGGTGTCTTTCAAGAAATTTTTCAGGTAAAGGCCAGGTGGTTCCCAATTTAAGGATGCCGACCTGATTATCCAGGCCCAGAATCCCGACTGCTTCATTTACATAATTAATTACACACCCGCTGGAAATAACGAGAAGTCCCGGTTCTGAAGGGCCTTTATAACTGTTGAAAGCAGATTCTTCAAACAGTTCCCTGGCCTGGTCGAGTTTGTTATGTCTTTCTTCATGTTTGATAACAATAGGAAAGGTATGAAAAGGATTGTCGGGATCAAAATATGGCCTGATGTCAGGATCCGGAAGATCTCCGATCAGGACATTTGAACGTGTATGTGAAAGCCTTGATACACTCCTGATCATGACCACATTCCGTATCTTTTCAGACAGATCAAAGGCCCAGCGTGTCATTTCAAGAGCTTCCTGGGGAGTAGAAGGTTCGAGCAGCGGGATATCGGTAAGCGGAGCAAAAGGCCTTGCATCTTCTTCATTGGTACTTGAAATACCTGAAGGGTCATCACATGAAACCAGAACTATTCCTGCTTTTGTCCCTGAGAGCGTCAAATTGGTAAGGAAATCCGAAGCCACATTAACCCCGTTCTGTTTCATGCTCACAAGTGCCCTGCATCCGGCAAATGAGGCGGCTGTAGCAGCCTCGAGTGCTACCTTCTCATTGATAGACCATTCAACATACAGAGGAAGATCCCTGGCTGATTCTGCGAGGGTCTCAATGATTTCCGATGAAGGATTCCCCGGGTATCCCGCACAGAATACGACTCCCCCCTCAAGCGCACCACGGGCAATTGCCTCATTTCCCTGAAGGAGTATCTCTGTTCCCGAACGTTGACTGATTTTACTCATACTGCACCCCAAGACTGAAATTAAAAACTATTCAGCATAATTGTTTAAGGCCCTCTTCCGCTTATTAAGAGAAGCTTCCATAAGATGACTGAAATTTTCATCTGCCAGGCTGTCAACGTCCAGCCATCCCTCTGACTCTGCCGAATTAATAATGTCCTCACCAACGCTGGTTCTTATAATAACGGTATTCCATCCTTCCCGGCCTTCCAGTGTGCCTATTGAAATATCGGCATTTTCAGCAGTCATATCCCTGCAGATTGTACAGCCTTTCTGGATAAAAGGCCTTACTGAATCAAGGGGAAAATCAACCCATCCTTTTTCAGTCTGAACACAGAACTTTTCAGAGGGCGGCGGCGGTATATCGAATTTTTTTGCAGGTGTGTTAATGGATTTCTCTATTAAAAAAGCATGCAGTGCACGATAGTCTATGGCCCATGTACAGAAAAGGCCGATTTTAAATGCAATACGGCGACTCCGTTCTTTCCCGTCCGGTTCCGAAAGTCTCATCCGTTCCAGGGCGTCCATCTGACAGGGAAGGCCTACCACCCCTATTCTGTCCTGCCCTTCTTTAATAGCCCTGTTTAATGCTGAAAGAGTTCCTGAAGCTGAATACCTTGACTGGCCGCAGTCAAAAATATCGGAAGGTCCTTTTGCAATCATTCCACCGGGGGAAAACTTCCCGCCTTTGTCTGTCAGTACAGCCGACTTTATAAATCCCTTATTCAGAGAATATATAAGCAGGCATGATGCTACACCGCCATACTGGGATTGCCTCCTCATATCCTCATCAGCAGCCCGCGCAATAATAACCTTTTTGAAACGGCCTATTCCTCCGGAATTCTCAATACCAGTCGTTCCTCTATCCGGACGTGTCCCTTCAAAATCTGCAACAGGGCATACCTGAAGACACCTCCAAGTATCTGCACTGCATTTGTCCATCACGATTACCGTGCCGTCAAAGTAGTCGAAATACGGGCATAACCCCACGCATGCACCACACCGGACACATAGACCTTTATTGATTACTTTTTCAATAAGAGTATGCTGACCTTCATATTTATGAGCTTCCATTTTTTGTTGATCCCCTTTCAGGCCATTTTGCTGTTTATCTTATATTTTGGTTTGAAAGTGAGGTCAAGATTAAAAACCCTGATACAAAGGGGCAGGTTCAGTATGGCAGCAGAATGGATTCAGGAAAACGGAATGAAGAGAAAAGCCCGATGCAATCAGGCCTCTTTTGTTTCTCCATCATTTTCTTTCTTATAATGATCGTAATATTCAAATACCTTGTCAATATAATATTTAGTTGCCCCGATGGGGGGGATACCCTGGTATTCTCTCACCCTTCTTATTCCGGCATTATAGGCTGCCAGAGCAAGTTCAATATCGCCTTCAAACAGGCCAAGAAGGTGCTTAAAGTATTTAACCCCGCCATTTATATTATGTCTGGGATTGAAGATATCTTCAACACCGAGTGATTCAGCTGTTTTCGGCATGAGCTGCATAAGGCCTTTAGCGCCCTTTTTTGAAACAGCCTGGGGATTATACCCTGACTCAGCCATAATAATTGCCTTTATCAGGGCAGGATCAATATCGTGTTGATTTGCAGCCTGCACAATAATCGGAGTAAAAAACTGCTCAGCCTTTTTTCTGTCCTTGAAATGATTAGACTTTTTGATTAAAACTGCAGCATAATCTTTTTTAGAAATTGATGGTCCGTCTTCAGCAAGCCGGCTGATATCATTTACTTCAAATGCATTTATGATGAATATTATAAAGAATATTAAAACGGCGAATAACAACCTTGACAGGTTGAAAGCAGAACCTTGATAAAGTGAATCATCGTCCATTGAGGACCTCCCGATTTTAAAGAAATCTTTATATTATATAATTTTAAGGGCTATTTTTGTCAAGGTTTTTTCAATAGGTAATTGAATGCTTTCTTGAATAATAGACAAAATAGATGTTAATTTAACAAAATTAAAGCAGGTTTTTAGTCTGAACTTTGCTGAATTATATGAATTTCATTTATCTCCTTCAGAGATAATCTTAGAGGTAACATTAAAATATAGGTTTAACTTGACTTATTTACAGTATAATTACACATTAACTTTTGGAGCCCGGTTATGTTTGAAAGAAAATTCGACAGTGCAGCGGAATTCATTTCATCCAGGATGAAGGATAAGCCAGAAATAGGCATGATTACAGGGACAGGTCTGGGATCTGTTGCGGAAAGGATTTCTGTTGATTTTAATCTGCCTTACAGTGAAATACCTCATTTTCCAGTATCAACTGTTGAAGGACATGGGGGAAAACTTATTTTCGGAGAACTGGCCGGAAAGACAGTCATTGTGATGGACGGCCGTTTTCATATCTATGAGGGATATTCACCCTGGGAAGTTACCCTCCCCGTAAGGGTTATGGCGACGCTCGGGATTGAATACCTTTTTATTTCGAGTGCTGCCGGAGGCTTGAATCCGCAGTTTAACAGCGGAGACCTTATGATTGTGACTGATCATATAAACCTTACAGGGACAAATCCTTTAATCGGCCCGAATCTGGTACCTTTCGGCCCGCGCTTTCCTGACATGTCTCAGGCCTACAATCCCGATATGGTTCTAATTGGCAGGGAAAAAGCCCTGGAGCTTGGTATATTGATCAGGCAGGGAGTATATGCCGGTCTTTCCGGCCCAAGCCTTGAAACACCTGCAGAAACAAGGTTTTTAAGGCTTATCGGTGCCGATGCGGTTGGCATGTCTACTGTTTCAGAGGTTATCGTCGGCATTCACTGCGGATTAAAGGTAATGGCAATTGCTGCTATCACAAACATAAACCTTCCTGACTGCATGAGCAGAATTTCAATTGAACAGGTAATTGAAACCGCGCATAAGGCTGGGTCTTCCCTGTCCTTGCTCTGGGAAAAAATAATTCGGGGCATGCCACACTAAAACTCAGGTTCTCTGTCTCCTTCACCTCATTTCTATCAATACCTTAAGAGCATCCCCCTGTGAAGCCCGTTCAAATGCGGTTAAGGCTTCCTCAACAGGATAACTTGCAGTAATAAGTCTTCCCAGCGGCATGTCAGGATATGATTCGAGCATCTGAATCCCGGATTCAAACCTTCCGCACCGGGAACCAAGCAGATTTATTTCCTTTACAACTATCGGCGCCAGATTAAGATCACCCTGAGAAGCGACGGTTGATTTCAGCACGATCGTTCCACGGGGTCTGCATGCTGACATGGCCTCATTGATTCCGGAACTTGAACCGGTTGCATCAACAACAACATCCGCATCACTCTTTATTATATCGCGATTTGTTCCTGTCTTGAGATTACGCCACTTTGAGATTTCAACCTTTTCAGGGTGATGACCAACAAGAGTCACATCTTCAACAACGGTTGAAATGGCCCATGCGCACAATATTCCCAGACGTCCGTCTCCCAGCACAACAACATTTTCATTTCCCTCAAACAGCACCTGTTCTATTATCTCGCATGCCGCTGAAAGAGGTTCAATAAATACCGCCCTGTCATCAACGAGGGATCGGGGTATTTCTATAAGGTTGGAAACCGGCAGAATACAGTAGTCGGCCATGCATCCGTCAAGTTGATGTATTCCAAGAACCTTTCTTTCCGGGCAGTGGTTCCCAAGTCCCTTTCTGCATAATGCGCATTTTCCGCATGAGGCATTGATTTCTCCTGTCACACGCTTTCCAACCAATGCCTGATCAGAACAATTTTCCACATATCCGATAAATTCATGTCCAAGGATACCCCTGAAAGACCTGTATCCCTTCATAAGTTCCATGTCAGTCTGACAGATGCCCGCCTTCCGGACTCGAATTAACGCCCATCCCTCTGGTAATGCGGGCACAGTATAGTTGGCTTCAAATCTGAGACTGCCATCAAAAACGACTGCCCGCATTCTTTTTGTAATGGTATCCATACAAAATTCTCCAGTAAACTATTCCCGCGTATAACCTCCCCTGGCATCTCAACCTCACAGTATTAACTCTCAGGCGCAGCAGGAAGAGAAACCCTGAAAACCGTCCCCTTGCCAACCTCAGAGTATGCATGAATGTCTCCATCATGCTCCTTGATTATCCGGTTCAAGGTTTTTTTCTGCTGCGGCACGGAAATGGTTTTTGATCGAAACTGCTGCGGATGTCCTGAAAAGGTTAAGGATTGAGGAG
>JAFGMQ010000130.1 GCA_016927455.1 Deltaproteobacteria bacterium | reverse complement strand
TCAGGATACTTTTCATAATCAAGATCATGAACCAGGCCGATGATTCCCCACTTTTCCTCGTCCTGTCCCTTTTTTCTCGCTATGTATCGCATCACTGCCTCAACGGCACAGCCATGCTTTCGCAGACTGTCGGAGGCATTGTATTCATGCAGAAGCTGCAAGGCCTCACCTCTTGTCGGAACCTTATCTCCCATGGTGCGTTCTCCTTTTGTCTATCGGCGTTTTTTCTAATTCAATTGTACAACATGCCAATAAATGTAAGATATTCTTCCAGAGAAGTGAAGAACTTTGTGCCGTCCACATATATTCTCCAGAAATGTTTACCAAAACAACCTTTTGCCTTATGCATGAACCTTTTTTATATACCCCTCAGATATAAACCTGAAATTGAATTTGCGCTTCTGGAAAATGAACGTTGCCTGATATTTATTTCTATGATATTAATTAACTGCTTACTCTATTGAATTCTTTTCATATTTTAACCTTTCAAGGTGCCTGCCCATGAATAACAATAATGTTAACGGCGACGACTGGGTAAACAAGCCAACCGACCGGTTTGTTCTCAGGTGGATAAAGCGCACCATTTCAGCCCGTATTACACCAAAACTTTGGAAGTACTCATGGCTGAAACCGTGGATGATTACCCTGGCTTCCGCCTTTTCCGGAATTATTGGCGGTGCAGTATTTGCTCTCGGATTCGGATTTATTGCAGGCCTTTTTGCAGGAATGTCTCAGGTCCTTGACGGTGTTGACGGACAGTATGCACGTACAACAGGCAGTGCGACACGTGCAGGAGCCCTCTTTGATTCTGTGCTTGACCGTTTCTCGGACGGTGCAATGATGATAGGGATGGTTATTTATCTCGTGCGGATTCCAGTCTCTCAACCCCTGTGGCTGATTCTGCTGCTCGGGGCATTCGCATTTCTCGGAAGCAACGGAGTGAGCTATTCCAGCGCCAGGGCCGAGGCACTGGGGATTGATCCCGGGAAACCCACACTGGCAAGCAAGGGAACTCGTTCTGCAGTGATGGTAATTTGTGCTCTCGGGACTGTTTTCTGGCCTCCGCTTCCTTTGATTGCCCTCATCTACCTCGTAATCCATCCCAATGGGATATTGATATGGAGGCTCGTGCGTGCTTACCGGTCAGAAAGAGAGTAACCAGCATACTGCAATGATAGAGACAGGTGTTATTCACGGCCGGTTTCAGATCCTGCACAATGATCATTTAAAATATCTCATGGCCGGAAAGGCAAGGTGCCGCCATCTTATTGTCGGTATAACCAATCCTGACCCTTCAATGACCGGGGATGACCTGGCCGATCCCATAAGAAGCCGGATAGACTCAAATCCTCTCACATATTATGAACGTTATGTAATGATGCGGGATGCATTGAACGAGGCCGGTCTCAGCATGCATGAATTTTCCATTATCCCCTTTCCCATAAATTTCCCTGAAGCATATAAGTATTATGTACCCCTTGATGCGACCTTCTTTCTGACGATCTACGATGACTGGGGGAGAAAAAAACTTGAAATATTTCAGTCACTGGGGCTGAAGACCGAAATACTATGGGAAATATCCCGTGAGGAAAAGGGATTGAGCGGTGATGATATACGCCGGAAAATAGCCTCAGGAGGAGACGGGAAGTATCTCGTGCCGGCGAGTACCTGGAGCCTGGTTCAAAAGTGGGGTATTCCGGAAAGACTCGCTAATATGTATAATAAGTAATATCGATCTGCAGGAAGCACAGTCAGATTTACCTAAGCCGGCGAGGCCTCGGTCAATTGTGATTTTAAGGAAGGGAAAGATGATTCGGTTATCGTGGATCGTTCAATCTTTGATACAGATATAGGCATACCCCCAGGCAGGCTGGAGAATATATTTGATAGTTTTGAGCGGCTTTCTCCTGTTCTGATCAGTACAGCTCGTATCTGACCAGACGCCCTTTGAGTCCTCCATTAGAAAGCTCTTTTTTCCATGAGGGCTTCAGCCCGATTTTTTTTATAAATTCAGGTTCTCCAAAATAGATAAATGCAGTTGAGCCTTTGCATCGCCGTTTCAGAAAATCACCGAATCTTGCATAAAAGTCAGGCATCTGGCTGGCCCTTCCCGATCTGATTCCATAGGGAGGGTTACATATTATTGTCTTATCCCTTAGACTTTCAATATCAAAGACGTCCTGATGTTCAACCCTTATATTATTTCCCCTGTCAATAGTGCTGCAATTGCGGCGTGCCGTCTGAACAGCCTCCGGGGATATGTCGCTGCCCGCTATTGTTCCCCTTAATACCGGCCTGATTTTCTGTTTTCCTTCCAGGACTGTCTTTTTCCAGAGAGAGGAATCGAAGTCCGGGAGCCTTTCAAGTCCGAACTCGTTGCGGAGAACAGCCGACGGCGTATTTGACGCATACATAAAGGCTTCACAGAGGAACGTGCCTGAGCCGCAGAATGGGTCATATAAAAATGATTCACCTCTCCATCCTGAATACCTGATGATTGCGGCCGCAAGGGTCTCAATCATTGGAGCTTCGATGGATTCCCTGCGGTAGCCCCGTCTGTGGAGAGAGCCTCCGGAGGTGTCAAGGCTGATCGTTGCCTTATCGTTTTCGATATGCAGGTTAAACCAGATGTCAGGTCTTTTTTTATCAATTGATGGACGTTTGCCTGAGCGGGACCTGAATTGGTCAGCAATGGCATCTTTCAGCCGGAGTGCTGCAAATCTGGAATGCCTGATTCTGCTGTTTGATACGGTTGCAAAGACAGCAAAGGTATTGGACAGTGAAAGGAAATCTTCCCACTGGATTTGCGAGGCCTGCCTGTAAAGATACCGGTCATCATGGCAGTTAAATGATACAAGCGGCGCCAGCACACGATTAAGAAGCCTTGCATGGTAGTTGATCGAATAAAGCGTCTTCCGGGTCGCTGTAAAGTAGAGCCCTCTGTATGCCTGTTGTATATCTGTCCCTCCAAGTGAAAGGATTTCCTCTTCTGCAATATCCTTGATATCGTCCGCCGCCTGGGCGAAATAGCGATTTGTCTTTTGATAGCTGTACATGACTATGCCATTTGAAATAATTCGTCACAGCCCGGCTGTGGATCAGCATTAGTCCGTGCAATTCCGGGGCCGGGATACATATTTATCAGGAAGCTATGAAAGGGATTCACTGATTCCGAAAACATGAATATCCTGCTGCGGATAAGGAATGCTGAGTCCTTCATCCTCCAGGGTTATTTTAATTTTCTCAGTCAAATCAAAAAAAACATCCCAGTAGTCAGAGGTATTTACCCAGGGCCGGACCACAAGATTTATGCTGCTTTCGCCAAGTTCCGAAACGGCAATTTTTGGGGCAGGGTCCTTCAGTATGCGTGAATCTTCTGCTACCAGACCGCTAAGGACGTCCTTTGCCTTCCTTATGTCGTCTTTATAGCTGATGCCGACTGCAAGGTCGATACGCCTGGTTGAGTTGGCATTTGCGTTTGTAATTGCATTGTTGGTTATACTTCCGTTGGGAACGACCACTTTCTTATTGTCAGGCGTATTAAGGACCGTATTGAAGATTGTAATACTTTCAACGCTGCCACTTACCCCTCCTGCTGTTACATAGTCTCCTATGCGGAATGGACGAAGCAGAATAAGTATTATGCCTGAAGCAAAATTGGAAAGAGAATCCTTGAGTGCAAGGCCAACTGCAAGACCGGCGGCGCCAAGCATGGTGAGAAATGATGTGGTGTTCACTCCCAGATGACCTACTGCTGCAATAAGGACCAGTATAACCATGGCGTAATAGATCATTTTTGAAAAGAAGCTTACCAGTGTAGGGTCAACACTTTTTTTCTCAAGCAGGTTTGCGAAAACCTTTGAGATTCTCCTTGAGATCCATATCCCTATTACTAAAATAAGAATGGCGGCCACAACCTTTAAGGAATATCTGCTTATCCAGTCTGTGACCATTTCAATATAAGTTTGCATAATAATTGACCTCCCTTTATTTTGTTTGAATTGACAGAAATAAGTTTCAGCGGACACCCCGTTAGTATAACTGTATGGGGATCAGCCTTTCTGCTGCGGGGCTATTTCATGATCCCGTATTTTTTCAGCTTCTTATGCAGGGTTTTCCTTGTGATGCCAAGCCTTCTGGCGGCTTCACTCTTATTGGACGCGGCCAGTTCCAGCGTCCTCAGTATGGTTTCCTTTTCCACCTGTTCAAGAGGGATAAACGGATGTGTCCCGCTGTCTGAAGAAGCTGATTCACCTTTTACCGCTTCATCATGTATCAAGGGGAAGTCATCCTCCGCAAGATATTCAGATCTTGAGAGAACAACACCTCTTTCAACTGCATTCATAAGTTCCCGAACATTGCCGGGCCATCTGTATCTGATAATACGGTCCATGGCCTGAGGAGTAAATCCTTTGATCAGCTTATTGTTTTTTTTAGTAAATATCTCCAGAAAATGCTGAGCCAGCAGAGGGATGTCCTCCTTCCTGTCCCTTAGAGGGGGGATTGACAGATTTACCACGTTAAGCCTGTAAAAGAGATCCTCTCTGAGTCTCCCTTCACTTACCTCCTGCAGGAGATTCTTATTGCTTGCCGCGATGAGTCTTACATCTATCTGCAGAACTTCTTCGCCGCCGACTCTCGTAATTTCTCTCTCCTGGAGTACACGTAGCAGCTTGACCTGCATTGAAAGAGGCATTTCACTGATTTCATCAAGAAAAAGTGTACCTCCGTCTGCCTGCAGAAAGCGCCCTTCCTTTCTTTTGTGCGCCCCGGTAAACGCTCCTTTTTCGTGCCCGAACAGCTCTGATTCAAGAAGTGTTTCAGTTATTGCAGCACAGTTTATTTTTATGAAAGGACCGTCTTTCCTGTTGCTGTTAAGGTGAATGGCTATTGCGACTTCTTCCTTGCCGGTTCCGGATTCACCGGTTATCATTACCGTTACTTCAGTTGGAGCCACCTGGGCGATTGTCTCCATCAGCCTTATCATTGAAGGGCTTCTACCTATCATATTGCGTCTGTTCAGATGGTTTCCAAGCCTCTCCTTTAGAAGGCGGTTTTCTTCCCTGAGGTGGGTGTGTTCCATGGCCCTTTCCATGGTAAGCCTTAATTCATCAAAGTCCAGGGGTTTGGTCAGGTAATCATATGCACCTCTCTTGAGCGCCTCAACAGCAGTTTCAACTGACGAGTATGCAGTCATAATGATAACAGGAATGGCGGGATTGTATTCTTTAATGAGCTTCAGCGCTTCAAGTCCTGAAACCTTTATCATTCTTATATCCATGAGAATCAGGTCAAAGGCCTGATTCTGGACCCTCTCAATTGCCGCTGACCCGTCATCAGCCTCAAATACCGAATAACCCCATCCCCTTAGAAGTGTCTTTAACATCGTGCGATGAGCTGAGTCGTCATCAACTATCAGTATCCTTTTTTCATACTTCATCTTTACGCTTCCTTGAAATCCTGAGTTTCAAAAAAAGAGAAAAAAATAAACCTCTGCCTCTTTTGGGCTTAATATTTTCAGAACCTGAAAGGACTATTCTCCTGCAGGAATCAGAAGGGTAAACCTGGTTCCTTTTCCGGGCATGGTTTCAACCTTTATTTCGCCGTTGTGTAATTCTATTATTTTATGGACAATAGCCAGTCCCAGACCGGTTCCTGACTGCCTGGTTGTAAAATAGGGGTCAAAGATATGTTCTAGTACTTCATCTTCTATTCCCCTGCCTGTATCAGTTACTGAGATTGTAACAAGACCGGGTTTTTCCTCTCTGAAAAGATCAACAGACATGGTTCCGCCTTTTTCCATCGCCTCAATGGCATTAAGGCAGAGATTAATAAGTACCTGGGCGAATCTGTCAGGGTCTATGGGAATGGCTATAGTATCTGATGGTAAATTTTCCACCACCCTGATGTCCTTTTCTTTCACCTGTTTATTAACCATCCTGAGGGAATGCCTGATTACTGACTGTACTGATGCGGTAACCGTTTGTATGCTCATCGGGCGTGCAAATTCCAGGAGCTGGCTGATAACACGGTTAAGCCTGTCGACTTCCTGAATCATGATGTCGGCGGTGGCCTGGTCATCACTGTTCTCCCTGTACCTGTCCCGGAAATATGTTGCAAATCCCTTTATTGAGCTTAGAGGATTCCTTATTTCATGGGCAACACCGGCAGCAAGCCTTCCCAGGGATGCGAGACGCCTGCTTCTCTCTATTTCATCCTTGAGAGATTTTACCTCTGTGAGATCCCTGAAAAGGATAATATATCCCCACGAGGTGTTATCATCGCCTTTTATTGAGCTTGATATTACATCAAGAGGGATTAACCTCCCATCCTGCAGTGGATAATTGATCTCTTTTTCCAGTATTATTTTTTCACCCCCAAGCCCATTTGCAACTGACCAAAGAGGTTTGAGTATATCTTCGGCCTTTTTACCAAGCGCATCCCCGGAGGCAATCCTCAGGGAAGACTCTGCAGCCTGGTTGAAAGATACGACTTTTCCTTCTTTTCCAACCGCTATGAGGCCGATAGGCATGTTTTCGACAATATTGTCTGAAAATGCCTTTATCCTCGTCAATGAAGTACGGGCAGCACGGTATGCCTGAGAAAGAACCAGGGAGACAATGCCGCCGAACCCGATCAAAAGGAGGATGGCACCCATCAGGATAGTATGGTGCATATCCTCTTTTCTTGCCTCCTGAAGAGCACTCATATCCATGCCGACAAAAATAATCTGGTCAGGAGAGGCAACTGAATCTTCAAACCTCTTAATGCCCGGGTCCAGACTTCGTTCAGTAATTATCCTGCGTCCGCTTCTGCCGAATAGGCGGGTGGGAGAAAATTTCCGGTAAACCTCAAAGGTTTCCGGAATACCTTCCTGTATCTCCACCTGACGCCATAGAGGCCTTTCAGCCTCCAGTGCTGATTTTATATCAGTACTTTTTCCGTATAATTCCCCGATTCTGGAAGGATCGCTGTGTGCTATGACCCTGCCATTCATGTCTGTTACGATCAAGTGTACTATATCCGGCTGCTGTGCAGTTTCTTCAAGAAGCCGCTGCAGCTGGAATCCGCTCCCGTGCATCCCTGTTCGCGTTCCGGCTTCAAAGGACCTGATAAGAGAAGCACCTTTCTCAAGGAGAAGGTGTATCATTTGTTCTTTTTGCTTGTTTATGTTCTGGATGGTCCAGAAAAGAAATATGGGCCCAAGGATGATAACAGAGCCCAGAATAAGCCAGGGAGGTACTCCTGCCCATGATTTTTTCTTAATGGTTTTCATAAAAAGAACATCCTTCCACATGAATCTGGTTTTAAAGATGGTTCAGGTGGATACAAAGTATCCATTTGGATACTTATTATGGATACTGATTATCCACCTTTGCGGGAATATTTGCAAGTCAGTTATTGAGCCATTAATAATGCAAAGTTAATAAATGCTGTTGAAACAAAAGGTTAAAAGGAAATTAAGCCAGTTGGCATAGTCCTTGCTATTTTATAAAGGCAGAAAGATTATGACAAAGGGGATAATAAAAATCAGGAAAACATTTTATAAGGAGGCAGAAAGATGAGGAAAACATTAGGTGTTATAGGTGTTATTGCTTTGATCGCGATTATGGTTGTACCGGCGCTGGCTTTCGGGCCGGATCGGGGAAAAGGAAGGCACAAGGCTGGCTGGTGGAATCAGGACCGTGAAGGCTGTCCATTCTATAGTGGCGCTGTTTCAGAGAACAGCAGCGGCCTGACTGATGAGCAGCGGTCTGAATTGAAAGCCCTCTATCAGAAATTCTATGATAATACGGCTCAGATAAGGAATGAAATCCGGGCCAAACAAGGTGAATTAAGGGCTGTGTGGAACAATTCAAATACCGATGAAGAAAAGCTCAGGACCCTTCAGAAGGAGATAAGTGATCTGAAATCCAGGATGAATGATGAGCGGATTGAATACAGGCTGCAGGCTCGAAAGATTGATTCGACCGGGAGTTTCTGCCCGGGATATGGCTCTGGAAAAGGTGCTGGATGGAAGGGCACATATGGGCAGGGAAGTCGCTCGAATTAGATCTGTCAAATGATGGATCAGGTTGAATAACCTTGATCACGGTAACTTAATCACAGTTATTAAAGGCACAGAGGGAAAAAGATAACCCTTTGTGCCTTTATGCTTTTTCAGACTTTTTAACCTGCTTTATAATGTTAAAGACTGTTTGTCAAATCAGCCTGTCTCCCGAAGAACCCTGCATATTTCTTCGCCAAAAAGTTTAATCTGCCATTTTCTTATATCAGGAATTTCCATCATATCTTCAGGCTTTTCAGGGTTTGCGATGGCAATTGCCTGTATCTGGGCATTAGTGCAGATTATTGAAGGATCGACGCCGAGTTCTTGTGCCAGCTTTGCCCCCAGCCTTTTTAATGCCTTTATCCGGGCTGATTGCCTGTGATCGGGTCTTACCCTCTTCCTTCCTGGGTATAAAGGAAGTGACCCATCAGGAATATTCAATCCTTCTTTGACACTATTAATAAGAAAACTTCCCATACTTTTTACGAGTCCGGGGCTGAGTCCTTTGATTTCAGAAAGGTCTTTTTTGTTGACTGGCTTGCATTTGGCAATCTCCAGGATCAGGCTGTTGCTCAATACCTTGAAATGAGGGCGATCTCTTCGTTTTGCCATTTGGTCCCTGAAAGAGAGCAGTTTTTCCAGAACAGCAAGGGTTCTGGGTTCGAGAGCTGCTGCGCCTTTGAAGCTGAGAAAAAACGGCCCCGGGCTCGTCGGATTAGGACGAACGTTACTCAGAATCCCGGATTCCTCCTCCACACAGAAAAGCAGTCCTTTTTCCTGCAGTTCCTTTCCAAGGATATCATGGAGAGGAAGAAGGTGGGAGGTATCGTCGGCAGCGTATTGAAGCATGTCTGCCGAGAGCGGCCTTTGAGACCAGTCTTTTTTCTGGTATTTTTTGTCTCTATGGATATTGAATTTCATCTTCAGCAGACCGGCAAGGCTGGTTTCACGAAACCCAAGGAATCTTGATGCGATCTGGGTATCGAACATATTATTCACTTCTATACCGAAGTCTCTGAAGAGTGAACGGATATCATAATCGGCTCCATGAAAGACTTTCCTGATATCCCTGTCAGAGAAAACAGGAATCAGGGGGGACAGGTCTTTGACGGAGATGGTATCAATGACCATGTTTTGAGCGGGTGATGATAACTGAAGAAGGCAGACCCTCTCCTGATAGTGGAACATTGAATCCGCTTCAAGGTCAACGCCTATTGCGGGTGCGTTTTTAATCTCCGGGATAACCGTTTGCAGGTCCTGTTCTTTTTCTACCAGTATATAGTGGTTGTGCTTCTGTGATGCCATATTTTTTTGCCGCAGGTTTCTCCCCGCAATGTTGAAAGTTATCAGTAAATGACCGTCTGTATAAGCTCCAGGGCTTTAAAGAGTGAATTTTGATCCTGTGTGCCTGGCTACCAGTCTCTTTCTGTTTTTAATTCTACGTGCGATAAATGCCCTGAGAAGTATTATAAAAAGGGCAAAGCCAATAAAAACAGCGTCATCAACCCTTCCCGGTGAAAAGTCAGGCAGGAAATAATACATCAGGCCACCCATGAGAAGGCTTACACGAAGTGCCCTTCCATACCCGGTAAAAGTAAAAACCCTCAGAAAGGTCATAAATAGAAATGCCCAGAAAATAAATACAGCCAGATTCGCTATATGCCGGTATTGTTCAGGGATCAGGTCCGCAACTGAACGGAGCAGGCTTTCGGACAGCGATGCCTGCCTGCTGGTTCGAATCTTTATTACATCGCCTATTGTCATTGTATTATCTATATATACGCCTGCCGGAATTAAAATATCGAGGGTAAATGCCGCCCCGTTTCTGTGGAGAGCTTCATTTGCAGGCCCGAAGGGAAGGTTCAGGATATGATTTACAAACATGAAACCGCTGATGAAAAAGATGCCAAGGATGAGCAGAAGCAAAATCTGGAAAATTGTCCGTTTCATGGCCCTATGTTGCCTCTTGTAGGGAATAAGTTCAAAACAAGTCTGACGGGTTCCTGAAAAGCCGGCTGTTCTACCTGCACTGCTGCCATAAATTTTAAGGAGAATTGTCGTATCCTGAGAGGCAGATTGTCAAGTGATTTTATAATTCCAAGTTACCAGTTACATGCCAACCTTGGCCCAAGGCGGGGTGAATCATCAGTTTTCACCTCTTATCCGCATGTTCTTTTACGCCCATTTCCCTTTGCCTGTTGTTTTTTACCTTTTTTGTGGATGCAGAATCTCTCCTTCCTGTTCTTTCTTATTACTTCGGCGATTCAGGCAGTATACATTTCTTCAATTTCATTTGAATATTTCTTTTCAATAACCATTCTCTTGATTTTGAGGGTCGGAGTCAACTCTCCTGTCTCCTGAGACCACTCGGCATTAAGAAGTCTGAATTTCCTTACCTGCTGAACCCGTGCGAACTGGGATGTACGCCTCTTGATTTCATCTTCATAAAGGGCAATTACCTGTTCATTCCCTACCAGTTCCTCCCTTCCACTGCAGGTTATTCCCTTTTCTTCTGCCCAGGTTTCAAGTTCTTCAAAGGCAGGCAAGACAAGTGCTGAGAGGTACTTCCTTCTGTCGCCTATAACAGCGACCTGCTCGATGAAACTTGAGTCTTTGATGCTGTTCTCAATATTCTGGGGTGAGATGTTTGAACCCCCCGAAGTTATAATAATTTCCTTGATTCTTCCGGTTATTGAGAGATACCCGTCTTCATCAATCAAGCCCAGGTCACCTGTCTTAAAAAACTCATCAGGGGTGAAGGACTCCGCTGTGGTTTTTTCATCCTTGAAATACCCAAGCATTACCTGTGGCCCTTTTATGAGAACTTCTCCTTCGTCTGAGATCCTGATTTCTGTATCTTTGAGCGGTGGTCCCACTGTTCCCGGTTTAATAAGCCATGATCTGTTCACATTCGTGATGGGTGAGGTTTCAGTCAGGCCATAACCTTCAATTACAGGTATTCCCATGCCTATGAAGAATTCGATGTCCGAAACGGATAGGGGTCCTCCCCCTGAAAAGGCAAAATTCATCCTGTCCATTCCGAGGGCAGCCTTTATTTTGGAAAAAACAAGCCTGTCTGCAATCCGATATTTGAAGGAGAACCAGCCTTTTCTGGGGTTCCCGGTACATACGTATTTTACGTTTTTTGCCGCTATCCTGACGGCCCAGCTAAAAAGGGCCTTTTTTATTAAAGAGGCTTTTGATACTTTTGCGGTTATGCCTGCATGTATCTTTTCAAAGAGCCGGGGAACGCTGACTATTACAGTTGGTCTTATTTCAAGGAGGTTCTGTTGTATGGTTGAGAAGTCTTCAGCAAGTGCCACGCTGGAACCCAGGGTTATGGCAATATAGTAGCTGGTGGTCCGTTCAAGGGCATGTGAAAGCGGGAGAAAGGAAAGAAACCGGTCATTTTCGCTCAGGATCTCACTGAAATCCGCCAGTACCTGTTCGATGTCCGACATAAAGTTATTATGGGAAAGCATTACACCTTTCGGTGTGCCTGTTGTGCCGGATGTGTACAATATGGTGGCGAGGTCGTTTCTGTTAATTGATTTAATCCGCTGGCTGAATTCATTTTCAGTATCAAGGGCCTGACCGCGGCTCAGGGCATCATCAAAAGAATATATTGCAGGGTTTTCCTGTTTGACTGGTTCATATGAAACTATGAATTCCAGATTAGGAAGCAGATCTTTTATCTTCAGGAGTTTATCAAGCCATTCCTGACCGGCAACAAAGCATGCATTGGCAGCTGAATGGTCAAGTATATAAAAGGCCTCCCTTGCCGAATTGGTAGAATAAATCGGTATGTCGACGGCGGCAATTGACATTACAGCAAGGTCTGTGACCCACCATTCATATCTGTTGGGTGAAAAAATTGCAATTCTCTCGCCTTTCTTAATGCCCATTGATAAAAGAAAAGAGGCCAGAGCCCTGATCATTGTATTCATCCGCTTCCATGATATGTCAGCATATTGCCCCTCTTTCTTGTACGAAACGCACGTCCTGTCCCCATATTTCTCTGCCTGGTTCTGGAAAACGGCAGCCATTGATGTGTTTTCAAATCTTCCCATTTTTTCCTCCTGAGATTTTTTGCAGGGGTTCAGATAACATAGCGTTTTATTTGCTGAAACTGTAGGATTCTCTGAATTCAAGGGAACAGCAGGTGGCCTGAAAACGTATTTTAAGGCCAAGATTAACAGCTTCGCTTATGGCTTCTTCCGACCATACGCCCATACGGGTTGCTCCGGCCATGATTGCAAACTTTTCCATCAACCATCCATCCCTGTTCCTGGGTCTTTCGCATCCAAGTGAAACCGGGGTTTCAGGCATAAGCAGCCTTGCCTGTGCAATCAGACGACCTATTTCAACTGGTGATGGAGGTGAAACATCGGCCATTGGTGTGCCTTTCAATGGGGTGAGCACAACGATAACCACTGCGGAAGGCTTGTAACGGGAAATTATTTCAAGTGCTTTTCTCTCTGCCCTTATCTTTCCGTAATACAGCCCGGCAACAATATGAGGAACAAACGAGAGGCCACTTTGACTGATAGCATCGAGAGAAGAAATAAGCCTGTTCAATCCGTTTAAATGGTATATTTGTGTGGCTGTAGTGTCATCACCCATTACATCGACAAGGGCCTGCCTGACCCCCGCCTTTTTTAGAAGAAGGCACGATTCATAATCAGGAAATCCTGTATGTGCAGACAGGAAAAGAGAGGTATTATCTTTAATGGCTGCAATGGCATCCGAAAAGGTCTTCCATGGGAGCATCCCGTTAGAATCGGATCCCCCGGTCAAAAGGATACCATGTGCCCCTTTCTCTGCAAATTTATAAGCAGTATTAACAAGTTCCTCCCTGTCACTTATCTGGATCATCGGTTCAAGGAGCTTGCCCCTGCAGTGCTCGCATTGAAGTTCACATCTGTTACCTGTTATGGATACAGCTGGGTAGCGTCCCCTTTCATTTCCATATCTTATCATCCCTGGCAGGTAGAATGTGAATTCATCTCCGTGATATTCTCTTGCAGTCTTCCATGCGGCGTTAAAAAGATCCCTGTCTTCATTTGCTAACCCCGGTTCAGTATTCCGCTTTTTCATTCTTCTGCTTGACATATAATCCTGGTAAGATAGTGTTTAATATTACGAACATCTCGGAAAATCAGGGTATTCCCTCTGAAGCCCGGTTTTTTGCAGGCCCATGATATTAAATGGCCTTTAAAGAAGGTATACCCCGGAGGTGGAACTGTATTTTGTGAAAGGATATTTCAATGAAAGAGAAAAATCAAGTTTTGACAAGGGGTTTCTTAGTCATTATAGCTTTCTTTTTTATTTTTTCCTGTGCTGTGATACCTGAGCTGAAGGTCAACTATTCACTTCCTTCAGCGTCAGATCAATTAAAGAATGAACAGCTATTACTGACAGTCCGTGATTCCAGGACAAAATCTTCTGTTCTTGGAGAAAGAGCCTCGGCAGAATTGAAAAACTGCCCGGGAAGTCTTACCCTGAATGTAGCGGTACCAGGGGAGGCCCCTGTCCGGAAAGGGATATTTCAGGTGCCGGAACTGGTTGAAGAGGTGTTCAGGACCAGGCTTGAAAATGAAGGGGTAAGGCTTTTTCCAGATTTATCAAGATTTGAACCGGAGTTATTGATCGTCATTAAAGACCTCTTCCTTGACATTGAAGACAGGAAATGGGTGGCCAGAATGGGCTATGAAGCAAGGCTGATTAAAGAAGGAAAAGTTGCTGCAACCCGGTCGGTGAGCGGAAAGGTTGAACGATATTCGGTATTCGGACTCAAAGAGGCCAATATGGTATTGAGTGAAATTGTAACGGACATGGTTAATGAACTGGACGTTAGAAGGCTTTTTCGGGATTCAGGGTTGTAGATGCTCTGTTTGAACATAATGTGCATAATGTGCATTTTTACAGGATGCCAGACTTGATGCCGGACCGGAGCGGTCAGTTTCTGCTGAAGTGAAATGTGGATATTATGACTGAAAAAGATACAGTGTTTCTGATAAGCCTTGGATGTGCAAAGAACCTTGTTGACAGTGAGCATATGTTAGGTTTGCTCAGAGAAGGCGGTTTCCAGCCTGAAGGTAATATTGAAGATGCAGGAACGGCAGTAATCAATACCTGCGGTTTTATTGAGCCGGCGGTAAAAGAGGCCGTTGATGTCATCCTTGAGGCGGTGGATATAAAAAAGAATGGAAAACTGGACAGGATAATAGTGACCGGATGCCTTGTACAGAGATATGGCTACAAGCTGAGAAGAGAGATTCCGGAAGTGGATGCGTGGCTGGGTACAGGGGAGATCAACAGGATCCTGGATGTGATATCTGAAAAGAGGCATGGTTCTCAGGCCCCTTTTTATATCGGAAGGCCGTTATATCTGCCCGATCATTCCGTCCCGAGGGTTCAGACAACTCCTTTTTTCAGCGCTTATTTGAGGGTTGCCGAGGGTTGTTCCCACAGATGCAGTTATTGTATCATACCGGGTCTGAGAGGGCCTTTAAGAAGCCGCAGCATGGATTCCCTGGTTATTGAAGCGGAGGGTATGGCTGATCGGGGAGTAAAAGAGCTTAACATTATTGCCCAGGATACCACTCAATACGGAAAAGATCTTGAACAGGATATTGCCATTGAAGATTTGCTTGAACGGCTTATCGGCATTGACGGTTTGAGGTGGATACGCTTATTGTATTGTCACCCCGACACAATTTCTGATAGACTGCTCGAAATGATGGATTCAGAAGAAAAGATTTCTCCTTATATTGATTTGCCGTTGCAGCATGTAAATAAAGGTATCCTGAAAGCAATGCATAGAGATATTTCCGGAGGAACTCCCTATCAGTTGATTGAAAGGGTGAGGTCAAGAAAACGCAGAATAAGTATCAGAACGACTTTTATGGTTGGGTTTCCCGGCGAAACTCAGGAGGCATTCAATGAACTCCGTGATTTTGTGAAAGCGGTTGAATTTGATCATTTAGGCGCCTTTGTGTTCAGTAAGGAAAAGGGTACAGCGGCTGCAAACCTCAGGCCGGAAATTAAAAAAGGCGTTGCAAAGATTAGGATGAATGAGATAATGAAACTCCAGGCCGGAATTTCAAAGAAGATAAACCAGCAGATTGTAGGTAAAGTGGTTCCTGTATTGATAGAGGGCTTCAGCCCTGAAACGGATCTCCTGCTTAGGGGAAGGACCTCAGCAATGGCACCGGATATTGACGGCCAGGTGTTGATAAATAAAGGGGATGGAATAGAAGGTGAAATTATGGATGTTTTGATAACCGAAGCACATGCTTACGATCTGGTAGGGGAGATCGTGGAAAAGTAAGTAATGAAGGCTGCCAGAGGAAAAATCACCAGTGCCAGACCTGAAACTGATAATAAAGTATCCGGGGAAAAAATGGGTACCGATACTGAAATAAAGCATAGATATAAAAATCACCTCAAAGAGATAAACAGGGCGTTGGATAAGGCCCTCAGTTCAAATGTTCCTCTTATCCAGGATATTGGAAATTATTCTCTCCTCGGATATGGCAAAAGGCTCAGACCGCTCCTGTTTGTCCTATCCTGCAGGCTTTTCGATTATAATGGAGACGACACATACCGCCTGTCAACCATCTTTGAGTATATCCACACAGCTTCTCTTCTGCACGATGACGTCCTGGACAATGCTGAAATCAGGAGAAACAGGCCCGCGGCAAATAATATCTGGGGTATTCATCCTGCAATACTGGAAGGGGATTTTCTCTACTCAAAGGCATCTCTTATTGCAGTGGAGTCCAACAGCATACCTTTTCTGAAGAGGGTTACAGAGACTTCCACACGGATGGTGGAAGGCCAGGTACTGGAACTGATTCATACGCGTGACTGGAAGATCGGAAGAGAGGATTATCTTGAGATTATTAAGGCAAAAACGGCTGTGCTCATTTCTGCTGCATGTGCCTGCGGGGCAATTATTTCCGGCGGCGAAGAGAGTGAGGAATATTCTCTTGCGGAATTCGGAATGAACCTGGGCATTGCCTTTCAACTTATGGATGACCTGCTGGATTACACTTCCTCGGAAGAGGTCTTCGGAAAGCCGGTTGGAAAGGACCTGAAAGAGGGCAAGATTACACTGCCCCTGATATACACTGTGTCAGGTCTGGAGAAATCCGAGAATAAAAGGATCAGGGAAGTGTTTTCTAATGAGTCTCCATCTGATGAAGACTGCAGCGACCTGGTAAAACTTGTAAGAAACAGCGGTGCAATTGACAGAATAAGAAATGAAGCCCAGTCCTATATTGACGAGGCCATGAAATGCATAAGCCGGTTCCCTGATTCGCCGGTAAGGACTGATTTATTAAGGCTTGGCCAGTATATAATCGACAGGGAATATTAACGGCTTTGCAGCCCGGTTATAAGTCTGCGGTTCAAAACACCTCCGGCAGGTTTGGGTTGTCGGACACTACTTGCCGAACGGGCATGCCGGAAACCTGCATTCTTCGCAACCAAGGCACAGACCGCCGTGAGCCATTGACGCTGCGTCCCTTCTTGTTATATTTTCCCCTGCAAGGATCCTCGGCAGTACAAGGTCAAGTACAGTAGTCCTGTGAAATAACACGCATCCGGGCAGTCCGAGGACCGGGACATTACCTGCTCGTCCATATAAGAACATGGCCCCCGGAAATACGGGAGTTCCGTAAATTATATCTTCCACTCCGGCATCCCTTATGGCTGTTCTGCTTTTGTCATCAGGATCAACACTCATTCCGCCTGCCACCAGGATAAGCCCCAGCTTTTTTTCCCTGAGTTCCTGAATGCTTCTGACAATATTATCATTATCATCAGTGCTAAAAAGAATGTCTTTGAGATGGCATCCGAAAAACCGGAGTTTTTTTCTGATAATAGGCGCGAATTTGTCCTCTATGAGACCATTGTAGACCTCATTTCCAGTGACAATAAGGCCTGCCTGGAGCTGTGACAGCCTCTTGACTGAAAAGATGCCTCCCGCTGCGCGCGCTATTCCGGCAGCCTTATTTACGGTATCCTCATCAATGATCAAGGGGATTGCTCTTGTAGCGGCTATTATTTCACCCTCTTCAACAAATACATTGTTGTGACGGGAGGAACAACTGATATCCGGGACAAGATTAAGTTCAGTGAGGGCTTCCACATTGACCTTGAGCAGACCTCTGTGGGCGGATTTAAGGGAGATTTTGCCTTCCGACGGCCTGTCATTATAAATTATCCCAGGGCCTGCCAATGCATCGGCAATTTTAATGGCAGCATCGTCTTCATGCAGTTCGCCCGGTTCGATATGCAGTATATATATATTTTGTTTGCCTAGTCTTATGAGGTGCGCAATATCATTCTCCCTGATAATGTGTCCCTTTTTAAATGCAGTTCCCTTGAACTGGCCCGGCCTTATTTCAGTAATATCATGGGCCAGGACCTTTCCCAATGCCTGTTCGACCGGGATTACGGTTGCCGAGGATTTATATTTATGAGTCATTTTCTTACCTGTGAAGGAACTCCAGAAAGCCTTCCAATTTTCAGTTTCACAATTCAGGCTTATGGATCAGCCGGTTTATTAAATGCTAATATTCAAAAGATCACTGCCCAGCGTCAGCTCTCCATCATATGATTTCCGGCATTGTGATGCAATATCTGTTGCCAGGCATTCCGGGTAGAAATGGGTCAGGACCAGCCTCTTTACACCCGCCGAAGAGGCAATAAACCCTGCCTGGGATGGCGTGAGGTGCCCTTCCACCTCTGTTCCGTCAGGAAATGATGCCTCCAGTATCAAAACGTCCACACCTTTAGCCAGCCTTATAATATCTTCACTGAACCCCGTATCTCCCGAATACACGAAGCTTTCACCTGACGGGCATTCAACCCTGTAGGCAATGCTGTCAGTCGTGTGGCTTGTCGGACAGGTTTTAATCCTTATGAATTGATAATCTCTTTCTAACGTCCTTTTTGAATCAAGCTCCTCAATCTGCATGATGTGCGGGGGAAGGTTCAATGACGTATAATAGGCATCCTGAAGCATACTGATAAATTTTTTTATACCTTCAGGGCCGGTAATTCCAAAAGGGGCCCTGTTCCTTATTACAGAAGGATTTCTTGTTGCAAAGATAAAGTGGATCAGGTCGGCTGTATGATCGGGATGAAGATGGGTTATGAAAATCCGGTTTATCCTTTCGTGGGAAAGAGATACCCTGGCCATTTGACGCAAGGTGCCAGGCCCTATGTCGAACAGAAAATAATTGCCGTTCAACAACAGGGCTGCTGACGGAGAAGCCCTGTAGCACAAAGGAGTGCCTGTTCCTGAACCAAGAATTATTAATTTCATGTCTGGATTTTTAGGAGGAAAGTTTTCCTTTGTCAAGTTCAAACATATCATTCATTCATGTGGCTGGTTCAGGTATCTGCCGGTTCAGCCTTTGAAATCTTTTTTTAACAGGCCAAGTTTTTTCATTTTATTGTACAAGCCCCTTGGATGAATACCTGCCATTCTGGCTGCTTCTCCCACACGTCCTCTTGTCTCCTTAAGGGTCATCTGCAGATAAAGCTTCTCGACGTATTCCTGAACCTCATTCTGTACCTGCGGAAGGGTTTTGTTCTTCCATGAAAGTGAAATATTATTATCCATCTGAAGCAGTTCCCTTGGCAGGGAGAGACCCTCATGGAATGTCCCGGGAAAATCCCTGAGTGAAATTTCATCTGTCCTGCAGAGCAGCACGGCCCGTTCAAGCACATTCATCAATTCCCGCACATTGCCGGGCCAGCTGTAGCGGCATAGGGCCTCCATTGCAGGTTCGGATATAAGGCTGACATCCCTTCCGATTTTGGTGCGGTAAAGATTAATAAAATGACGTGCCATGGCAGGTATATCCTCTTTTCTGTTTCGAAGCGGGGGGATGGTAAGCATTACCACACCAAGCCGGTAGAAAAGATCCTGTCTGAAGTTACCCTTTAAAACCTCTTTTTCCAGATCCCTGTTTGTGGCTGCCATTACCCTTACATCAACCCATATGGAGCTCTCTCCGCCGATCGGTGTTACCTCGAAGTCCTGGAGCACCCTTAAAAGCTTCGTCTGAAGGTGAAGCGGCATTTCTCCTATTTCATCAAGAAAGATAGTGCCCCCATGAGCAAGTTCGAAGGCTCCCCTGCGCGATCTGATTGCACCTGTAAATGCGCCCTGTTCGTGCCCGAAAAGCTCACTTTCAAGAAGCTGCTCAGGCAGGGCCGCGGTATTAACTGTTATGAAGGGCCCGGCGGATCTCGGGCTCTCGGCATGTATGGCCTTGGCGAGGTGTTCTTTTCCCGTCCCTGTTTCCCCCTGAATAAGCAAAAGGGAATCGCTTGAGATAACCTGCTGGACTTCTTCCATGAATATCTGCATTTCCTCGCTGTCAGAAACAAAGTCGCTGATTTTGGGTTTAACCCGTCCTCTCCTGTCAAAGCGGTCAATAACATTAAGCTGTCGCCTCGACTCCAGTGTGCTTTCTATGGCCTCAATAAGGCGTTTATTGGAAACCTTTTCATAGAGGACAACATCCGCTCCGGCTGCAACAAGCTGAGCATGTTCTTCAGAGGAATCATTATCATGAAGGATGACAGTTGTAGGGTTTTCAGGCAGGTTGTTGAGCATTGCAATGCTGGAATCTATCGGGCCGGGTATGAGAGACTTGCTTACGACAATAATGTCCCCACAGCTTCTCACAAGTTTCTGCCATGCGGTACGCATTTGCCCAAAACATTTTATCTGAACGTCAGAGAGCGGGAAGCTGCGTTCAAGCTGCCGTTGCAGATCCTTATTTTTTATTCCAAGAGCCAGTCTGATCAGCATATGTTCCTCCAAAAAAACGGTATTTTAATGCTTTTTATATTCCAGTAATGTCTCAAAAGCAAGTTTAACAAATCGGTATTAAATTGCCATTAAAAAATAGTATCAGTAATTATAAAAAATCCAATATTAATGGAATTGAGTGTAACAACATGAAAAAACGAGATAATTAGTGGTGAATTGCGAGGGTTTATTTTAGAGGCAGGTGAAGCTTTTCGAAGGGTAATAGAAATCGGTATGGCAGTGCAGAATATGACAAGTTTCGGCAGGTATATGCCGAATAAACGTGACTTTTCGGAGGCTGTCAGGTGTTATACTATTTTATTTGCTGTAAATTAAGGGAGATATGATGTGGCATGTGGTTGGCATATAATATGCACAGGCAGAGAAACAAAAAATGCAATTGTTTTTGATCTGAAGATGGGTACTTAAAATTTGTGAATGAATGAGTTTAAAATGGACCGACACAGGGTGAATCATCAGGAAGCAAGAAAGAACAGGAAGGCAAAATCCGGTAACCAATATGATGGAGATTATTTTGAAGAAACGGAACAAAGCACATCTCGCCTGAGAAAAAAATCCGGAAAACGCTTCCATCGAAAGAAAACATTAAAGGAAGTACTCTCAGGCCATTAGATGAAAAGACGAACCTCAATAAAGTAGAGAAAGGAGAGTGAATATGAATAGAACATCAGCTGTAAGAAAGGAAGAAACTGCTCTTAACGTCTGGGGCATTGCCTCGGCTATAGATATTTATGAATGTAATCCTGAGAGGATTCGCGATGCCGACGCAATAAGGCGTTTTGTCGCAGAATTGTGCAATCTTATTGAAATGAAGAGATTCGGGGAAACCCAGGTGGTGCATTTCGGAGAGGATGAGCGGGTGGCAGGTTATTCGATGGTTCAGTTAATTGAGACTTCGCTGATTTCGGCTCATTTTGCAAATCTTACTAATGCCGTTTATCTGGATGTCTTCAGCTGCAAGACCTATGATCCGGAAAAGGTTCAGGCCTTTGCGCAGGAATTCTTCGGAGGGGCATACAGTAATATTAATGTAACATTAAGGCATTGAGATGGCCGGCATAAGAATATGTGATGATATTGAAGAGTGTAGGTTCCTCTGGGAACATTTCTGGCCTGCGGAGTGCATTTTCGACCTGTGGCCTGTCAGATACTGTTTTGCCGAGCCGTATGGCCGACGTCCGTGTTTTATAATAGCCGAACAGAACGGTATTCTTCAGGGAATACTGGCACTGAGCTGGATTGAAGAAGATCAGTATTATGGCCAATTTCCAGGAGAAACCTGCAACGGAAAGACATGGCTGGAACAGAACAGGATTCCGGCCAAAAATCCTCATGTGACAGGGGAACTTCTGTCGGCTGTACCAGGTCCGGTTCATGTTCGTTACCTGTCTGATATTTCTTTTCCTGAATATAGCGACAATGGCTGGTTCGATATAGACGAAACAGGGTATCTCTTTTTGCCGGGAGACTACAATTATTCTCTTGAAAACTATTTCCAGCAGTTCTCCGGAAAAACCCGTAAAAAACTGAGACATGAACTGTCAAGGCTGGAGAAGCCCGGAGTCGAATACCGTCACGACAGTCTTCGAGACGTAGAAGATCTTTACAGGCTTAATCTGCATTCTTTCGGTGAGCAATCATATTTCAGCTCATCAAGGTTTTTGAGGTCCTTTGAAAATCTGGTATCATGGCTGAATGCAAAAGGAATGCTCAGGGTAACCACCGCACTTATAGGCGGGAAAACAGCAGCGGTAGATATCGGTGCGGTCCTGGGCCTGTCATATGTTGTTCTGGCCGGAGGCACCCATCCTGATTTTCCTGGCGTGGCCAAGCTTATCAATTTTCATCATATGGAATGGGCATGTCAGCAGCATTTTGAAAGCGTTGATTTTCTTTGCGGAGATTTCGGCTGGAAAGAGCGTTTTCATCTCACACCGCGCCCTTTGTACGAGATCAAAATCTCTGAAGAGCAGGTTGCCTGGCAGGAAGGTTTTTTTGAAGAAAGTATAGCCTGTGTTCAGTAAACCAAAGGTGCTTGTAGTCGGAACTACCGCCGATTATATAGAATGGATCAGAAAGGCCAGACCTGAAAGTACAGTCTTTCTCACAGATCCGACAATACGTAATAAGGCAGTTGAGCCCTGTCCGTCTCACGCTGAAGAAATCCTCTGCGACCTTAGTAATTATCATCAGGTTACAAAAGCCCTGAAAAAGCATCTTGCTGAATGGCGGCTTCCAGTGGACGGCATCGCATGCTTTGACTGTGAGTCCATGGAAATTTCCGCGGTTATCGCTGAATTTCTTGACTTGCCTTACCCGAGCGTCGATGCAATCGGGAAATGCCGGGATAAGTTTGCATCAAAGGCTGTATGGAGTGAAAACGGCCTGAAAACTCCTTGTGCACGCCTGATCAGATCCCGGGAAGAAGCCTCATCATTCTTTCATGATATCAATGGCCCTTGCGTACTGAAACCGCTTTCAGGAAGCGGCAGCGAACTTGTCTTCTGCTGTAGGGATGGCAAAACCTGTGAAAGGGCCTTTATTATGATTGACAGGGGAATAGGGGAGCGGCAGGAAAACCGGATTTACCGCCTTGGTTCCCCTGAACAGCCAAGGATAATTGCAGAAGAGTACATTCAGGGTGTTGAGTTCAGTTGTGATTTCATAATTGAAGACAGCAGGGTGGAACTTATCAGGCTTACCCGGAAAATCCATTCCTTTGGCGGCCCTTTGGGTACCATTCGCGGTTATGTTCTTGCTGACTCACTTCCGGAGGGGATTAAACAGAATGATTTTCTTCAGATAATCGGTCAGGCTGCACGTGCACTCGGTGTTTGCAGGGCAATATGCATGCTTGATTTTATTGTGCGGGACAGGGAAATAGTCCTGCTTGAACTGACTCCGAGACCCGGAGGTGACTGTCTTCCTTTTCTTCTCCGCAGGGCATGGAATTTTGACATGCTTGCATCGGCGCTTGATTTTGCCCGGCGAAGGCCAATCATGATTCAAAAACCCCTGGATTTTGAACCCTATATTGGTTTGAGGCTGCATGCTAAACGCGGAGGCGTGCTTGGTGACATTGATGCGGGACTATTAGAGCAGGATGAAAGAGTGCGCGAAATTTTCCTGCCAAGGAGCCCTGGGCATGTCATAAGAATGCCGCCAGAAGATTATGATTCATGGCTGCTCGGACATGTAATTTTTAATCCTTATCCCGAACCGGATTTTGAAACACAGTGTAATCAGCTTTCGGATTGCCTGATGGTGGGCATCAATTAGAAGGGAATTAAGGCGATATATCGTCCCGATAGCTGAAGAACCTGAGGTACATGAACCTGATGAATACAGAAGATGAAATTACTGCAAAGGATATCCAGAAGGCTCTTGAGAAAAGGACTTCTCTTCTTCCACAAGAGAAGCTGAGACTTTTCGTGAAATATTATTTTGCGCGCAGGGATATGTATTTAGGTATCCTTGGGAAAAATCCCCCGCCCCTCTACGTCCTGGAAATACCGGTGCTTAAAGAAAAGGCCGATCATTTTAAGATGGCATTTAAGGATGTCCTTCCTGATGTTGCCTTCTATTACGCAGTTAAGAGCAATAACCATCCTGATGTTTCAAGGGCGCTTGTCAAATCCGGTTTCGGACTGGACGTTTCCAGCAGTCTTGAGCTGGAAATGGCCCTTGGTCTTGACGCCGGTGATATCGTTTTCAGCGGCCCCGGAAAGACAAAAGAAGAACTTGCCCTTGCTGCAGGGAATTCGGGAAGAACCGTAGTTCTTCTGGATAGTTTCGGCGAACTGACGAGACTTGAAAGTGTGGCGGCGATGAACAATACCACAGTCCGTACCGGTGTCCGCCTGACAAACAACCCCGCCGGACTCTGGCGTAAGTTTGGTATCCTGTTAAGCGATCTTCCCGATTTCTGGCATGCTGTTCAAAAGTGTCCGCATATCCGGCTGACAGGTCTTCAGTTCCATTCAAGCTGGAACATGACACCTGTTCCACAGATAGAGTTTATTGAAAAGCTGGGCAAAGTACTTGAAGGCATGTGCGAAGAATTTAAACGGGCCGTAACTTTCATTGATATAGGGGGAGGCTACTGGCCAGAGCATGGCGAGTGGCTTCAGCCTGCAGGCACACCTGAGGGCATGCTGCGAAAGGCCCTTGGAAAAGAGGCAGGTTCTGCGGGCGATCATTACTGGGTACCGGCCCTGCCAATTGAACATTTTGCAGAAAATCTCGGCAGGGCTGTCAAAAGGCATATACTTTCTGTCACGGAATGCAGGATATGCCTTGAACCCGGCCGGTGGATCTGTAACGGCGCAATGCACATTCTGTTATCCGTAATTGATAAAAAAGCTCCTGATCTTGTTATTACTGATGCAGGAACCAATTCGATCGGCTGGGAGAGGTTCGAGACCGACTATTTCCCTGTCCTTAATCTGACAAGGCCCTTCATGAAGGAAATACCCTGTGATATACTCGGTTCGCTTTGCACGCCCCATGATGTCTGGGGATATTCATACTGGGGGGAGGATATTCAGAATGGAGATATACTCATGATACCTTCACAGGGGGCTTATACATACAGTCTTCGACAGAATTTCATCAAGCCCCTGCCAATGGTTGTCGTAATTTAGATTGTCTTTCAGGCCATGTATCAGGTCTTTTGAACAATACTGATTCAGTTCCGGCCCCGCCTGCATCCTGCCTGAATTTCCGGGTCGGGAATCAGGTATTTTCGCCCGGATCAGGCCTGACTGATTTTGATAATGAGATTGTAAACACGTAGTGATCCTTCTCCTGTGTAAAAGAATGGAGGCCTCCCATCTCCTTCAGCAGCCGGTAAGAAAGGGATAAACCTGTTTTATGCTCCCCTTCATCAAAGGGCGAAGGGATTTCATCAGGAAAGCCTGTATTGGCTTCTGTCCTTGGAACCATGAATTCCACATGAATATGATTTACACCTTCAAATGTCCTTATATGGAGGATCTCATATTCTTCAGTCCCCCTGCCCGCATTTGTGATCATATCGCTGAAAATTTCGACAAGGAGGTCTCTGTCGCTGTAAATTGCGGGAAGGGATGGTTCAAGATCAAGGTTGAACCTGAGTGCAGCAGGCCTTGTTCCTGTGGAGACCCTTTCAGCGCATTCAGCAATCAGTCTGTTTACATCGCATTCCTGATAAGTCACTTTTACAGGCTTGAGATAAGCCGTTACTCTGTGAAGAATATCTTCCAGCCTCTCAGATTCTTCAAGTATAATATCAATGTCGTGCCAATCGGGATGAGCCTTTTTCAGCCTTCTCGCAAAACCCCCTATTGATACAATAGGATTTCTTATTTCATGGGCTACTTCTGCTGAAACCGCCCCGAGCACATTCAGTTTTTCCTTCTGTACTATCGACTTCTCAAGAAGAACCCTGTCGCTTATATCGATTATTATGCCTTCTATATGGGTTTCTCCGTAACCAGTGTCTGTCCCGGTAGCGGAAATGGAATTAAGCATTGCATGAATTACGTGCCCGTCCCTGTGCAAAAAACGGCACTCGACCGAAAACTTTGAGTCGCCGCCTTTAAAGGCGGACATGAAAAGGTGTCTAATGCGGTGGATGTCTTCAGCATGGACCCTTTTGAGAAACCACTCAGGATCAGATGTGGCCTCTTCAGGCGAAAAACCGAGTATCCATCTGCATGCCCTGCTGATAAACTCCATGCGGAAATCTTTTCGGATCACGAAGATAATACAGGGGATATTCTGCACCAGATCAAAGTATCTCTGTTCAGCAGTCCTGATCTGCTTTTTGAGTCCCTGCCTTTCCTGGAAACGCTGAAGCGAAAGCCTGAAGTCATTTATTCCAAAGGGTTTTCGGAGATAGTCATAGGCTCCGGCCCTTATGGCCTGAATTGCACTGTCAAAGGATCCGAATCCGGTCATGAATACAATTTCGACGTACGGGTCAGCCTGTCTAAGCCTTGATGCCAATTCAAGGCCGCTCATTTCCGGGAGATTGATATCCAGGAAAGCCAGATCAAAATTATTCTGTGCATAAAGCTCCAGGGCCTCTCCCGGGTGGGTGCAGAGCACGGGTTCATATCCTTCGGCTCGCAGAAAGTGGGCAACCATCTCACACAAATCCGGTTCATCGTCTACAACAAGGACTGTACCCTTTGAAGGCTGTTTGATGTCGCTCATATGCTGCTCCGATCTGGATTGGAAAAAGGTGGGAATATTATTCCAGCCGGATAACTGCCTACAGGATAAATGATAGATTTTTGATTCGCAAGGAAAATATTGGAATCTCATTCAGGCAGGGTGAAAGAAAGGCGGCTGAAGTGGAAACATAACAGCCGATTTCAATTATAAGAGCTTGAATAGATGACAGACTGTGAGTTCTTTTAAATTTGACAAATAAGCAAATTATTTCTACTATTCCCCTTATAAAAGCGACTTTTTCTCAACCCAAATTAATCTCAAACTACATAATCAATTTATTATAAAAATCTCAGTCGTTATCGCTGACATGCTGGTGCAAATATATCAGGGCCTGTAAAGCCGGAAATCTGCAGGCTGAGAAGGCTCTTTTTGCAAAGCGGAAATACTGGGGGGGTTAGCCGGAATTATATCGTGTCTATCCTGTTATCCTGTTAGAAAAACAGGATATGAATTTGCTTTATTCCGATAAAAATCAGGATATTTTAAGCGAACTGTTGAAGCAGGGGGAGGTCATGAAAATGGAAAAGAATACAAAAACCTTAAAAAAGCTTAGGAAAATCTTAATCTGGTCAGGTGTTGTATTTGTACTCTATACGATTATCGGATTTCTTGTCCTTCCTCCTGTTGTAAAACGGATTGCTGAGAAGAAACTTGTTGAGGCCCTCCATCGACAGGTTACCATTCAGAAGATTAAAATCAATCCCTATATCCTTTCATTAGATGCGCTGGGATTCCGTCTTAAGGAACAGGATGGCGGGCAGGACTTCTTTTCCTTTCAAAGGTTCCATGTCAATCTTCAGATTATTTCTGTTTTCAAGCTGGCTCCGGTTGTAAAAGAATCCAGACTGGAGGAGCCTTACTGCAATATTGTTCGAAAAGAAAGCGGGGCTTATAACTTCAGTGATATCCTTGATTCTTTAGGAAAAGGCAGGAAGCCAGATGATCCTGCTGCAAAACCAAAAGACTCTTCAGGGGGATTCGGATTCTCTGTCTCCAATATACAGATCAAGAATGGAAGTGCGGACATATCTGATCAGCCGATGCAGAAGGTCCACTCGGTACGGGACTTGAATATAGGCATACCATTCATCTCCAGCATGGAAAGCCATATTGAAGTCTTTGTGAGTCCAAGGTTTTCGGCCCTGATAAATGGCAGGCCATTTCTGATCTCCGGAAATACCAAGCCCTTTGCCGATTCTTTCGAGACAATCGTGAACCTCAGGCTCGAGAATATCGATCTTCCCCACTACTATGAATATATCCCTGTGAAATCTGGGATTCGAATGGAGCAGGGTGCTCTTGATATGAATATTGATGTCTCATATATCCAATACAAAAACAGGTCTCCTGAATTGACGGCCTCAGGAGAAATATCTCTGAAAAACCTTTTTTTAAAGGATTCTTCAGGTGCCTCCCTGCTCAAACTTGACCTGCTCCGACTGATGCCGGACAGCTCGAATCTTATAGCCGGCGATGTCTCTTTTTCAGAAATTGCAGTTCATTCTCCTGAGATAACCATTGGCCGCAATGATAAGGGAGACATTAATGTACTGGAATTATTCCCTCCTTCTGAAAAGGAAGATCATATAGAAGGTCGGGGTGTTGCCGGACGTCTGGTCGTAAACGCAAAAAACTTCGGTCTCAGATCCTTAAAAATACTGTTCTCAGATGCATTCAAGACCCAGGAAAACAGGGTTGATCAAAGGGAACTTTTTAATCTTCCTGAGTTTAATATCTCCGGGTTTATGCTGGATACCGGGAAACAGGAAATCCTTATAGACGAAATCACTGCACTGCAGGGCGGAATATGGCTGGGGAGGACTGAAAGCAGTGATCTCTGGGTGGATATCTTCAAAGGCCCGGGAGATACAGATAAGGTATCAGATCATGATCCCGGTGATAAGAAAGCTTGGAATGTAACGCTGAAGAAGTTCTCCCTGGATGAATTTCATGTTGAATGCGAAGACCTGGCATCGCCTTCAGGCGGGGGAAATCTGAATCTCGAAAATTTCCGCATTCAGGCTCAGGACATTACAACCTTCCCGGATTCAAAGGGAAATATTGACCTCTCTTTTTCCCTGAATAAGACAGGGACCATTGAGGTTGGGGGATATTTCAGCATAAATCCCATATCTGCAGATATGGATGTCTCAGTCGGAACTCTTGAGCTTGCATGGTTTCAGCCATTCTTTGAGGATCGTATAGCCGTCATCGTCTCTGACGGGAAGATTTCCGCCAGCGGGAAGTTCAGTGCAATGTCCGGCGATGACAGGCAGATCGGAATTTTCTGTAAGGGAGATGCTGAACTCGCATCCCTCAATACCCTCGAAAAGGCTCATGCAGAGGACTTTCTTAAATGGAACAGCTTTAATCTCAACGGTGTCAGTTTTGAGAGCCGGCCTTTCAAGGTCCATATACATGAAATACTCCTCAACTCTCCCCGGGCAAGGGTAATAGTCCATGATGACGGATCCCTTAATCTGAAGAATATCTTCGAGGGACAGGATGCCGGGGCATTGAAAGCTGAATCTGAAGAGCCCGTCAGGGAAAAGACGGCCAAGGGAGAATCTCCGTTGATCATAGTCGATAAGGTAATCCTTCAAAAGGGAGGTGTAAGGTTTACAGACCGCTCAATTGATCCGGATTTTTCATCAAGCCTTGATGGTCTTTTCTGTGAGGTCGGCGGGTTGTCGTCAAGGGAAATAGCAAAGGGAGACCTATTTCTGAAGGGAAATGTCAATCTTCATAATCCTTTCGAGATAAGGGGCAAGCTGAATCCCCTGAAAAATGATCTTTTTCTTGATGCGGCCTTTTCACTGAAGGGCATGGACCTCGGTCCTTTCAGCCCCTATGCGGGAAAATACATAGGCAGGGAGATAAGCAGGGGTAAGCTGTCGCTGGATCTTAAATATCTCGTAGATCAGAGAAAGCTTGGTTCTTCAAATAATGCCTTTATTGACCAGTTAGAGTTGGGCAATGCGGTTGAGAGTCCTGATGCCATAAAACTGCCTTTAGATCTTGCCGTAGCCCTGCTCAAAGACCGGAACGGCCAGATTAAACTGAACATTCCTGTGGAAGGCAGTCTGGATGATCCCGAGTTCCGTATAGGCGGGGTTATAGTGCAGGTGATCATGAATCTGCTCGTAAAGGCCGCTACAGCGCCATTCGCCCTTATCGGGGCGATGTTCGGTTCTGAAGAGGAACTGAACTATCTGGATTTCAGGGCCGGAAGCTTTGATCCGGACGAGTCTGTCAGGAAAAAACTTGATACCATAGCAAAGGCCCTTGATGACCGACCCGGGCTGAGGCTGGATATTTCCGGATATTCAGACCCTGAAGAAGACGGGCAGGCACTGATAACGGCCCGCCTTGAGCAGAATATCAAGTCAATAAAGATGAAAGAGCTTGTCAAACAGGGAAAAACCGCTCCGGGTCCTGATGATTTGAAGCTTACGGATGAGGAATACGAGTATTACCTGAGAACAGCCTATTATCTTGAATATCCCTCCGGGAAAAAAGAGAAACAGTCTGAGGAAGAAAAGGTAAGCCCCGGCGATATGGAATCCCGGCTAAGGGAGAATATTAAAATTACTGAAGACGATCTCCGTCTTCTGGCAAGTGAGCGAGCTGGAGCCGTGAAGAATTACCTGGTTTATGAGGGAAAAGTCAGTGCTGACCGGCTTTTTCTTGTTCAAACCGCGTCTTTAATGCCTGAGGAGGTTGAAAAACATAAGGCAAACCGGGTTGAACTGGCATTTCGTTAGTATCTTTTCATCGGGTTTTAAAGGGAGTTTATCTTCTGTTTAAATCTTTCAACCGAGTCTGGAGGGATGGTATGTTCAGTTTTGTTTTCAGGAAGCAGCGCCTGGTCGAGTCTCTTATTATGGACTATCTTTCAGACCTCAGGAAGACGCAGGAATTTTTTACCGGCGCATTGAAGGTCTGTTTGAAGGAAAGCTCAGCAAATGATTTTGATTTTCTTGCCGAACAGACTCATATATTCGAGTCAAAGGCTGATGATATCCGCGAGGAGATAAAGAACCTGATGTACAGCAAGGCCCTGCTGCCCGAATCGCGCGGTGACATTATGGGTCTTCTTGAGGCTGTTGATGTAATTCCCGGCATATTTCAACTGCTGTTGAATATGATCAAGACTGAAAGGATACAGATTCCGGATTTCATTGTTCCTGATATAAAGGAACTTCTGGATCTTTCACTTGGAAGCTGTGACCTCATGATAAGACAGATAGAGGCTCTTTTCAAGAGGATCGGCGGTGTAAGGGTTCTGGTTTCCACCATTGATCTTAATGAAAGTCACTGTGACCATATTGAACAGCGTCTTATAACTAACGTATTCGATTCGGATCTCGACCCGTTCCAGAAGTTGATTCTCAAGGAATTGATAGTTACCATGGGAGATATATCTGATCAGGCTGATCGCGTTTCCAAACGGGCAAACATTATAAGCATGAAACGAACGGTGTAATGTCTTCACTTTTTAGCGCTATTTTTCTGGGATGGTCTCTGGGGGCAAATGATGCCTCCAATATTTTCGGGACTGCCGTGGCTTCCAGAATGGTAAAATTCTGGACGGCCGCTCTCCTTGCCTCTGCTTTTGTCATACTGGGAGCGCTCCTGGAAGGCCAGGCCGGAATCAGAACCCTTCAGGGGCTGACAGATATTAACATCGAGCAGGCAGTTGCCTGCTCGCTTTCTGCCGCTGCCACTGTGACCATAATGACCCTTTTCGGGCTTCCGGTTTCAACATCTCAGGCGGTTGTAGGCTCTATTATCGGCATTGGTTTTCTGAACCGCCAGATAAACCTGGCGGGTCTTGAAAAGGTTGTCATCTGCTGGATTGGAACGCCGGTCGGTGGAGGGATAATCGCCATAATTGTCTATAAGGTTCTGGCAACATTTTACAATCGGCTGAATATCAACCTTGTACAGACTGATATCCTTCTCCGTTCAGCCCTTCTGGCTGCGGGATCTTACGGCGCTTATGCCCTTGGAGCCAACAATGTAGCGAACGTAACAGCCGTATTCGTGGGTGCAGGGAAACTGGATGTCTTTTCAGCCACCCTTCTGGGAGGCTTGAGCATAGCCCTGGGCATTCTTACATTCAGCCGAGGGGTTATGGAGACAGTCGGAAGGAGGCTTATAAAGCTGGATGCCTTTTCCGCACTGGTCGTTATACTGGCCGAGGCCATTACAGTACATATTTACACTTTTGCAGGCGTGCCTGTATCCACATCCCAGGCGGTTGTCGGGGCAGTTCTGGGCATTGGAATTATCAGGGGGATCAGAGCCGTGAAGGGGCGTTCATTAGTCAATATATTACTTGCATGGACATTGACTCCTGCAATCGCCGCTTTCATTGCAATCGCAATCGATTTTGCAGTTAATCTCCAGTACGTTCCGAGGTCATGAAATGGAGTAACAAGCTGCAGACTGTGTCATAACAGGGTGAAACGTCATTCTGAATCACGCTGTGCGGTGATATGAATCTTAAACAGTATGAGAATTGGATGTAACAATATAATTAATGATAATTAGTCTCTTCGGGTTAAATTCCCCGAAGCTTGCTTCGTCTTGTCATCCCGGACTTGATCCGGGATCCAGTCAAGCATGTTTCTGGATTCC
>JAFGMQ010000129.1 GCA_016927455.1 Deltaproteobacteria bacterium | reverse complement strand
GGTGACCGCACAACTTCTAATGAATCAGGGTTTTTTCTATTGCCGGGGATGGGAAGGTGGTGTATTCATGTCCAGCGAAGTAATCTTTACCGCCATGGTCGGAATTATATTTCTCGGAGACCCTACTGCGCCAAGTTTCTGGATAGGAGGCTTGATGATCTTTGCGAGTATTGTGGCATTAAACAGCCTTAAGGCCAATGTTCAAGGAACTGTTCTAAATGAATCGCATTCCATAGACATGTAATGGCCATGTAAGTTATGTCATAAGAATTCAACAGGGACACTTTTTAAAGGGAATCATGTACCGAGCACAGCTTAAATGGCAGCCCGCAGCTATTCTCCTGCTCCTTGCCCTGGTCTGGGGAGCTAATATGGCCATCGTAAAAATCGGAACACGTGAAATAGCGCCTCTTTTAATGGCTGGATTGCGTTCCCTTGTGGCATCTTTCTGCCTTTTTATATGGATGAAGATAAAAGGAATCCCCCTTTTCCCCGCGAGGACTATGCTTATCCACGGGATAATAGTGGGAATCATGTTTGGGCTTGAATTCGGCCTTATTTATGTCGGTCTCCAGTATACCACGGCCTCAAGGACCTATATCATCCTTTACACCTCCCCGTTTTTTGTCGCCATAGGGGCACACATTTTTCTCAGGGACGACAAGCTCAACAGCTGGAAAGCGGCCGGTCTACTTGTCGCTTTCTGCGGAGTAGCCATACTGTTTATAGGGGACATTGGAGCAATCACTCTGAGTGCCCTGACCGGCGATATCATGGCAATTTTTGCAGGAGCACTGTGGGGCGCAACAACGATTTATGTCAAAAGATTTCTGGCTCAACATGTTGTCCCTTTGCAGACCCTCTTTTATCAGGTTTTCTTTTCAGCTCCACTACTGATCCTCATGAGCATAATCCTCGAAGATCATTTGGTATCCGGATTTTCATTAATGACCGCATTTTCTCTCTTTTACCAGTGCATTATTGTTGCCTTTCTCAGTTTTATTGTATGGTTTGAACTGATCCACCGTTACCCTGTGAGTCTGCTCCATGGATTTTCCTTCTTTACTCCGGTTTTCGGAGTATTCCTGAGCGGAGTCCTGATCCTGGGGGAACTTTTGAGCTTGAAACTCATGGTCGCAATGTTGCTGGTAAGCATGGGAACACTTCTTGTGAATTTTCAGCCACAGGCAAAAAAACTGCTCAAGACCTCGTGAAATCTGTGAGTCCTTTCCAGAAAGGTTAATTTATCTGGGTTTTTTTCCGAAGCACCGCATTTCTACTGAAGGCCTTCTGAAGTTACCCTTCAGGGAATTGTACCTGCCACAATACCGGAATCGTTTTTTGAACGAAAAGGCAGGCGTCTCAAATCCGTGGCCCCGGCATCCCTGAGCATATCCATAATCTGTTCTTCCGAGTAGGACCGGCCCGACCTTGTTCCGGTCAGCATGTTTAAAGAGAATAGGGCTGAGTGAAGAGGTCCTGCCATATCATTGTTAAGGATAAACTCATGCACAAAAATAAGTCCGCCAGGCTCGAGCACAGAGACCGCCTTCCTGATCATCCTGCGGCATAATTCAGGCCCTTCCCCGTGCAGAATCTGTGAAAGCCAGGCCACATCGTATTGTTCCTTTATCTCATCTTTGAGGTAGTCACCTTCCTTGAATTCGATCCGGTCAGTCAGCCCAAACTTCAAAATGGTATTTTCAGCAAAAGGACGGGTTGAAGAAAGATCGAAAACAGTTGCCCTGAGTCCGGGATTTGCAAGGCAAAAATGTATTGCCCAAGTCCCCGGACCGCCTCCAAGGTCCAGAAGATGTTTTCGGCCTGAAAGGTCAATTTCCTTGACAGCATCAGGGGCCTGTCCCATGGCAATGTTAAACATGCCCATCAGAAAGGCCTCTCTTTCCGCTTCTCCCCTCAGCGAAGACCTGGTACGTGTCGGCTTCCCTTTGATTACGGCCTGATCCAGCCTGCGCCATGAATCCACAAGATGCATGTGGTGCATAATTATATGGCCCATGTATTGCGGCAAACCCCTGCAAAGATATTCCGCACTCAACCGGGTATTTGCGAATTTATCATCCGATTTATCAAGGAGACCAATGGCAGCCAGTGCATTGAGAAGTGTGACAACTCCTCTGACATTTCCTTTGATTCTCTTCGCTATTTCCTGATCATCCAGAATTTCCTTCCCTATAATTGTAAAAATATCGAGTTTCACCGCAGCATGAACTGCGAATGACTGCCAGTATGCACCGCTTATTTCCATAAGCCTGCCAAGAGTCATTCCTGCTCTTTTCATATCAGCTCTCCTGCTTAAATTGCCTGCAAGGCTGTGTCAATCATAACATGCACATACAGATAGCACGCTTTTTTGAAAGCGTCATCAGGAAAAGGCATTTTTCTCTTCATTCATAGAGTTTCACACAATGCTTCTGAACTCATAACGAAAACCTTTAAGTCAATCTTACTCCCTGGACTGATTTATATTTTTTACCAAAAGACTAAACCATTAAAAATACATTGTCCATTGACTTCTCCATCACGATGTTCTAATAACCAAAGACAGTTTTTCTCAAGAACCCCGTGTTCAAAAAAGTATATAAATCAGCACCATATTGAAAGGAGAATGTAATGAAAAAACCAATTGTTTCATTTCTTTTTCTTATATTCTTTTCTATCAGCATCTCCCAGGTATTCTCAGGAGAAATTCTAAATAAAACCTTCACAAAGGAAGAAATTAAAATGATGAAAGACACAAAAGCTATCATTCAGACAAGGCTGGGCGATATTGTAATTGCTTTTTTCCCTGAGGCGGCACCCAATCACGTAAACAACTTCATTGAACTTGCAGATAAGGGATTCTACGATGGCACGATCTTTCACCGGATCATACCAGGCTTTATGATTCAGGGAGGAGATCCGAACTCCAAAGATCAGGACAGGAACAGGCACGGGATTGGCGGCCCTGGCTACTCAGTGAAAGCTGAGTTCAACGACAAATCTCATAAAAGAGGGATCCTGTCCATGGCAAGGTCTGCTCACCCGGACAGCGCCGGATCTCAATTTTTCATATGTGTTTCGGACGCCCCTCACCTTGACGGACAGTACACTGTATTTGGTGAGGTAACTTCAGGTATTGATACTGTTGATAAAATAGTTTCTCAGCAGAGGGACAAAAGAGATAATCCTCTTGAAAGGATTGAAATGACCGTCAAGGTAATAACACCAAATAGTAAATAAGGGATATAAGCTGAAATACTATATGATTTTGATTCTTTATACACATAATTGAAGAACCCGGCAGCAAGCTGACGGGTTCTTCAACGTTTATCCAGGTTTTTCTGTTTTTACTTACTATCCCCGCTGAAGCAAGCAGGGCTGGCATCAATTGCTTTGAAATTTTAACAAAATTTCAATTCTGTATTTACAGCTAACAGCATTCCGAGGAACAACCGCATCCGCTGCCGCAGACTGTTGATGCCTGAGTCGACGCAGTGCTGATCCCCACGACTTCAATTTCGAAATTCAATTTTTCGCCTGCAAGCGGATGGTTCATGTCTACGGTGACCTTCTCGTCATTTACCTCTACAACCTGAGCAGGAATCTGATGCCCTTGCGGTGAATTGAGCCCTACCATC
>JAFGMQ010000128.1 GCA_016927455.1 Deltaproteobacteria bacterium | reverse complement strand
ACAGGTTTCCTTCGGCCCGACTCATCAGGATCGGCCATTCGGGTCCGGACACATCCAAGGCCGGCAACCCGTCCCTGCCTGGTTTCAATATGCAGGGGGGCAACCTGAAAATGGAACCTGACGCCTTCATTTTCAGCACTTTCAATTTCTTCTGATGATGCGGGCATTTCGGTTCGTGACCGGCGGTAGAGGATCAGCACTTCATCAGCGCCCAGACGCAGAGAGGCCCTTGCTACATCAACAGCCACATTACCTCCCCCGACAACGAGCACCCTGCCTTTAAGTTTACCGGCCTTGCCCGTATTAAAGTCATTCAGAAGAGTCAGCCAGTTTAAGACGCCTTCGGTATCTTCTTCAGGTATGCCCAAAGGCATTGCCAGATGGTTGCCTATGGCCAGAACCACTGGCCTGTCTCTTTCTGCCTGGAGGTCCTCAAACTTCTTATCCCTGCCCAGATGAATACCGCACGTAAACCTGATACCCAGCGATTCAAGCATTTCAATTTCGTGATCAATAATGCTTCTCGGCAGGCGAAAATCAGGAACTCCAACACGCAGCATCCCGCCGGGCCGATCAAGGGCATCCTGAATTTCCACGGAATAGCCGGCAAGTGCCAGGTCATAGGCGCAGGCCAGGCCGGCAGGCCCTGATCCCACTACAAGCACCTTTTGGTGCCTGGCAGGCTTCATGCGTGATTGAAGAATACTCTGTATCTCCAGGGGATGGTTCATTTCGTATTGAACGGCAAACCGCTTAAGTTCACGGATAGCAACCGGCTTTTCCCATGTTCCACGCAAACAGTCATTTTCACATGGATGATAACATATATAAGCACATACGCTGGGCAGAGGGTTGTCCTGCCTGATAAGGGACAGGGCGTCCTGCAGCCGTCCCTGCGCCAGAAGACCGATATACTCGCGTGCTTTCTGGCCAATCGGGCAGGCCGCTGTGCATGGCGCAGTGTCTCTGTGGTCGTTCCAATTTTCCCGTCCATAGATATAGCCTCGAACTGTTTCATCGCCTTTACGGTATTCTGGAACAGCTTCGGCGGGGCATTCACCGATACAGATACGACATTGCTGACAAATTGCATTATCTACAACCGGCCTGTGTGTTCGCCCTTCTATCGCCAATTCATTCTCTCCCTGAAAGTATTTTTTCACCCATATCATATCCTGTGCGTAAGGCCTTCAGGTTTTGTTCCTTGAAACGGTCAGAGACATTTTCTGCAACAGCAGACTCAAGTGCTTCAAGACTCACGATCTGTGTGATAGACGCTGCGGCGCCAAGGATAATCACATTTGCCACCTGGTTGTTCTCAAACGTTTTAAGCGCCGTATCAGTTGCAGGTACGGGGTACTGGATAGCATCTGGCAAGTCTTCAGGCCTTATCAGCAAATCATCATAGATTACCACGGCATTTTGTCTGCTCAGATCAGAAACAGACTGGTCATATGCGCCCTGGGACATGACAATCAGCATATCCGCCTTCATAACATGGGGAAACCTGACAGGCTCACGCGCAATGACCACCTCGGATCTGGCTGATCCTCCCCTGGCCTGAGCTCCATAGGCATTGGAGCCGGAAACCCAGTTGCCGTCGCGGACTGCTGCGTGTCCAAGGATCGTTCCGATAAGGACGACTCCCTGGCCCCCGAAACCGGCTATTCGAATTTGACTAACCTTTTTCATTCCAGAATACTCCGGTAATAATCTTGTCTTTAAGTTCTTCCCCGCTCAACAAAGCGGCCTCTTCCCTGGAAATGCAGTTTCCCTGAAGCATCTTTATCATATCAACGGCCGAATCATAACTGTTGCGGCGCCCGAACTGGGTTGGGCATGGTGACAGAACTTCTACAAATGAGAAGGCTTCAATACTGAATGCCTCTTTTAACGCCTCCATCAGGGCCACAGGCTGGGTGACTGAATAACGAGCTACGTAAGCTGCCCCGGCTCCCTTGACCAGTTCGCAAAGATCAAAAGGCCTGTAAATATTTCCCCTGGCTGTAGTTGCTGTCAAGGCACCCAGGGGTGAGGTTGAGGCTGCCTGGCCTCCGGTCATGCCATATATCATGTTGTTGGCGCAGATGACTGTAATATCAAGGTTTCTGCGTGCGGCGTGAATAAGATGATTACCTCCAATTGAAGTAAGGTCTCCGTCACCGCTTACGACCATAACGTTCAGTTTTGGATTGAACACCTTTACTCCGGTTGCAAAGGCCAGTGCCCTGCCGTGCAGGGTATGAAGAGTATCAGCATTGAAATTCGGACTCGGAATCCAGGCTGCGCACCCGATGCCTGATACGAAAACCGTGTTTTTCATATCAATCTTCAGGTCATCAACTGCGCGAAGCAGGAGATTCATCAGGATTCCATGTCCGCAGCCCGGGCAAAAGGGCGTTGATTTTACTTCAGGGCGCAGATACTGTTCCAGGTCCCTTGCCATCAGAAGAGCCTCCTCAGTTCCTGAATGATAGTTTCAGGATGAATAATCTCGCCATCTGTCTGATTGTATGAAGCCACTTCACATCCGGCATATTTCATGACTTCGCCTTTTATCTGCCCCCGGTTCATCTCCGGTACAAATATGCACCTGGCACTTCTTCCTATCTTTTCAATATAATGATCGGCAAATGGCCAGATTGTTTTCAACCTCAAAAGGCCTGCCCTGCAACCCTCCTCGCGAATCTGGTCAATTGCGAAAACCGCGCTTCTGGCCGTAAATCCATAGGCCACTACAACAACTTCAGCATCGTCAAGGTAAAGCTCCTCCGTCAGGATTATCTTTTCACGATTATTAAAGACCTTGTTATTGATCCGTTCCACCAGCTTTGCGTGAATACTTCCGTCATCGGTCTTGCGAATGCCCCATTCATTATGTGTGGAACCGGTTACCAGAAGGCGCTGTACTTCTCCAAAAGCAGGCATTGGAGGAACGCCGTCATCCTGATCCATTCCGAACGGGGGCAAATCAGCCTGTTTAAAACGGCCATATATCCTTAGCCCTGGCTTTACATCCATCCGTTCCATAAGGTGCCCTATAGCCTCATCCGCCATAAGGAAAACGGGCGTCCGGTACTGCTCAGCCAGGTTGAAGGCCTCAATGGACAGATCATACATCTCCTGGACTGACCATGGAGAAAGTGCAATGGGCTGGTAATCCCCATGAGAACCCCACTTGGCCTGCATAAGATCCCCGCTGCCCACGCGTGTGGCCTGACCCGTGCCTGGACCGGCACGCTGGACATCCATTATAACCATGGGCGTTTCAGTCAGGGCAGCATATCCGATTGCCTCCTGCATAAGGCTGAAACCCGGCCCTGAAGTGGCAGTCATTGCCTTGGCACCGGCCCAGGAGGCCCCTATCACGGAACAGATTGAGGCGATTTCATCTTCCATCTGTATAAAGGCACCATTTACTTCCGGGAAGCGGATTGAAATACGCTCCATTATCTCGCTGGAAGGCGTGATCGGGTATCCTGCATAATAACGGCAGCCTGCCGCTATTGCACCTTCTGCAGCTGCCGTATTTCCGGAAAAATAATAATTTCCCGGGCTGAGAACACTGTCGATTTCTTTGTATGCCATTGAACTGCCTTAAATTTTAATCCGGTTGATTGATCAGGATCCCGTAGTTTTCATTCCATCTTTCTGCAAAAAATATTCTTTTTTTGACCATTATTCCACCTGACTCAAAGATTCCGTTCTAAAACAAGGTCAGGCAGCCTCTGTTATCTTAAGGTTCCAGTCCTGCGTCAGAGTTTCCCCTTTTCAGGCACTGCATGCCTGTTTCCAGAATTGTGAAAAGCTCCTGAGCCTTTCAATTATCGGCGGAATTTTTTCAAGGACAAAATCAATCTCCTCCTCAGTATTATAAATACTCAGGCTGAATCTTATGGAACCGTGGGCCATTGTGAATGGAACGCCCATCGCCCGAAGAACATGAGAGGGCTGGAGAGAGCCCGATGTGCAGGCTGATCCGGACGATGCACAAACCCCGAATTCATCCATGAGAAGCAGGATTGCCTCTCCCTCAACAAATTCAAAGCTGATATTGCTTGTGTTGGGAAGCCGATCAGCTTCACCGCCATTTACGCGGCTGTTTGGAATAACTGAAAGAATCCCTTTTTCAAGCTTGTCCCTGAGATCTTTCACCCGTGTTTTTTCAACATTAACGTTATTTCCCGCAAGCTCACAAGCCTTGCCTAAAGCGATGATGCCTGCGGTGTTTTCCGTTCCGCCCCGGCGGCCCCTTTCCTGGTGGCCTCCTATAATAAAAGGGGAAAATTTGGTCCCTT